>NZ_CAMFKT010000002.1:0-348615 GCF_945957325.1 Enterobacter sp. PL1 | reverse complement strand
TGAAAAAAATTTGGAAAGAATTAATAAGCTTTTGAATAATTAAAACAGGAGATACTTATGGCAAAACATTTGAACAGGAGTGAAATAAAAGCAATTAAACACATTATACTGACTTGGGACGGTAAAATCACATGGAGTGATTTATGTGAATCAGTGTATAAGAATCTAAACAGAACTATCACAAGGCAATCTTTAAGTGCTCATGATGAAGTTGTTGAAGCATATAGAATAAAGAAAAGTTTGTCCAATTTGAAAAAATCTGGTCTAAAGAAACCAGCTAACTTAACTATTGCGGCACAACAAATAATAAACCTTAAAGCCGAAAACGAAATGTTGAAAAAACAGAACAATAGATACAAAGAGCAATTTAGCTATTGGCAGTATAATGCTTACAGACATGGTCTCACTATGGAACAATTGAATAGACCATTTAATAAAAAATAATAGTTGATAGGTTACACCTATTGACAAGTTAAATAAATGAGATAAATATAAACATATGGTCAGGAAGACTATTTCATTATGCAAGGATGCATTTTATGGACAAAAACATCATCAATCTAGAGTTTACTCTAGAAGAGCAACTTATCATTATTGTCGATAAGTATATCTCAAAAAGATACCAGCCAGGCGATAAAAGTTTCTCATACCAGCTATACCTGCTTTTTGTTGGCTATCATTTAAAGTATTTCTACCCAAGACAGCTATACATTCGCTCTAATCGTAACATAGACAACATTATGACGATGTTCAGTTCTGTATACAAATGCCTTACAAGTACTTTGTTGCAGCGATTGAACAATAAGGAGGCTGTTATCAGAGAGCTAAACTCTCTCGTGAACTATATTGACAACAATCAAGAAAAAGCAGAAGAAATCTATACAATTTTTAAAGCTCAGTATGAAATGAGAGTTATAGAGAAAGAAATTACTCACGAAGTTGTAAAAGTTAGAAATTTGCGGCTTTAATTATTATAAATATAAATCTGTAATTTATTTGAATATTATCTTTTTTCGCGCTAAATAAAAGAAAACGATAATATTTTTGCAGGATTAATTATGATAAGAACAGAATGGTTAGAGTTAGAGCCAGAGGTTTTACCACTTTCTACACATAGGGGGATGCTTGACCAGACTCTTTTATTTGAAGCTACAAGCGTTGATGAAGTGAACTGGTTGATTAAAAATGGTGTTGATATCAACCACCGAAATTTCGTTGGTAAAACCGCACTGTGGAAATCGGGTTATTATGATTATGAAATTGAAATAATAGATCGATTGTTTGAAGCAGGTATTAATCCAGATCTTTTAAATTTTGAAGGTGAGCATGTTTTATCGGGAATGGGTTATTTTGGACATCCTGAAATATTTATGAAGCACAGGGGCAAAATAAAGTCTACTGACATTCATATCAGGGATATACATTTATCCCACATTGATAAAATGAAACGAGGTATTGAAATACTTCTGGGAAATGGCTTTCAGGTGCATTATCCCCGCTATATGAATATTGAGGACATTACTCTCTGGGATGAAGAGCAGGCATGGTATCGAACAGAGCAAGAGAATATTAACATGAAAATATACTATATGAAAAAACGAAATGATTACATCAAATTTTTAGAGTATCTGGACAAACAAAAAAGAGCTATAAGATTAGTTAGTGTCAGAGCGAATAGCAAGGACATTACTCTCTTTGATATTAAGGAAATGATTGAAAGACTTCGATTAATGAAACCAGAATTGTATATTGTTAAGTAATCTAATTTTTGTTTGATTTTCCCAACGGATAGCATCATACTTATAGCTCATTTGGTTTATAAGAGAACAACCTCATGGCTTATGGAAAAAATCCCTTCTCAAAATCACCACTCCCAACAGGTGATTTTAAAACCTCTCAAAAAAGACTTACCGCAGAGATAAAAGAAGTCGAAGGTAAAAAAGTCATTTTTATCTACTATGAAGGGACTAATGATGTTTATGATGGTCCAGAAGCGACTCAATACACTACACTTGAAGATGCACAAGGTTTCTGTAACAATTATAATAAACAGCTAAATATTTAATGAATATTCAAATAAAAGCCCCTACTATTAGGGGCTTTAAAGCAATATGGCTTTCTATTGTTGTATTTCTTTCCAGATACCATCAGCTTTCACAAGCTTAACAGGCTTTGTCTGTTTCATATTGCTAATCGAGGCATCGACAATGCAGTTATAAACATTGTTTGCTTCTTCTGTGCAACTTACTTTCTTCACATAATCGATTCTTAAAAGATCTTTTTCGGGAATACTTGAGTTCAGAGCTTTCATACTTGCATTTGACCTGTCTACAACACTTTTAAAAACATTAAATATATCTTTTTCAGAAGGTTCTGAATTACAGGCTGTTAATAGAAAAGTAGAAAGGATAACTGCGAGAATTGAGTATGTTTTCATTTTCTTGTCCAGGAAACGATTAATTAAGAATGCCAGATTTTGTATTGTTATTATCAGTAGAGAATGTCCATTTGCTTACGGTTTCTCCATTGAAGTCGATTTCGAGAGTTTTAGACTGAGTCTGGGAACCGCCAGTTAGCAAACCAACAACAGGGATAAAAGTCGAGGCATTGAACTGATTGTTATACATGAAATATCTCCATTGCTCGTTGCCATCGTCAAGAGTCGTTCTGGTATCAGGCTCACCAAGTTGAGCAACTAGCTCTGCCTTAGTTGTTTTGTTTTTAATTATTTTTGATTGTAGACTCTGTGCCGTTTCATTTTTGATTTTTTGGTTGCCGGATGTAGAACAGCCAGAAATTGAAAATATTGCAATAAAAAATGATGTAACAATAAATTTATTCATTTTATCTTCCTTATTATATTTGGACAGGGTTAGCTTTTATGTGTGAAAACGGCTCTGTGTGCAAATTTCTTACGTAAAAAAAATCTTAAAGAAATTGCTGACGCAAAATAGATAACGACAGTTAATATAAAATTTTGACTGATAGCGAATATAAGAAAAGCAATCGCTAACAGCACAATTCCTATTAGTAAAGCTAACCAGGCTGAAACGGCTCCATATCTAATAGTTGAATGACAGCCAGTGCAGACACGGACACCAAACGGACTCTCCTGAAAGCAGAACGGGCACTTAATTGTTTCGTTTTTCATAGCAACCCCAGGGTGGAAGATTTACTGCTGTTTGTAGGGATTCTCGATGACCGACTCGCTTTAGTAAAATTGCTTGTACCGATCGATGATTGTTACTTGATAGTTATTGTCTATCATAGCTAGATTATCGATCTGTAATAACGATCAATATTTTCTTGACTAAACACAAATTTATTACTAAGCAATTGAGTTAGGTTACGAAAGGTGTTTACAACTAGCTGTCTATAAACGAATTTTTCTTGTAGGTTTCAGATGATGTGTTGAATAGACTTCTGAGAAGTTTGTAGGAACCTTGTGGAGGATGCTCTTTCCATATTTTCTGAGAAGCTCTATGAGCCGTTGTAAAAAGGGAATCCAGCCGGTGAGCCTGAGATGCTTTTGCTGTTTGGCTGCATTCTTTTGAAGGATCTTTTCTACGATTTCGTTCCGTTTGTCTTCTCTGAGCCGTAGTTCCAGTTCTGCAATTTTTTTACCGATACTTTCCTTTCTCTCAGCGGTTTTCAAAACTATTGCAGGAGCAGGAGCAGGAGCAGGAGCAGGAGCAGGAGCAGGAGCAGGAGCAGGAGCAGGGATAGCCTTCTTGGTCGCTCGTATAGCTTCTAAGTGGTCAGGATTGTAGTTAAGTTGCTTTTGAAGATTAGCCCAAGAGTAACCCTTACCTAACTGCGAAGCCTTGAAAGCTATATCGCGGTAAGAGAATGAGAACCCGTTCATTTTCCCGGTTGAAGCGACATTCGCCGTCCAGCCGACTTCTGCTTCTTCCAGTCGTTTTGTGAAAGTTAGAAGGTCCGGCTTATCAGATAAACTTTTATCAAGTATCTGCTGGAGAGCTTCCTTAGGGGAGGGAACACCAGTCCGGGCCGATAGCATTTGTTCGTTGCGAGAGATTCTTTTTCGCTTCGGTTGCTTTGGTGCAATCGCAGGAGCAGTCTTGGTAACTGTCAGGTTATGATCGATTTCAATTTCACTGATAATCCGGGTGCTGATGAGGTTTTCATTCCTACCTAAGTAAAGCTTCCCATCGGCCATGTCGATTCTGCTGGCGATAATGTGTATGTGCTGACCGTCGTCGTCATGTAAGACATAGCAACGGAGATGGGTATCACTGAACCCCATTCGTTCCATATAGTCATCTGCGATACTCGACCACTGTTCATTCGTTAGTGATTCACCGTTGGGTAAGCGAAGCGAGTTGTGCCAAACCGGTTTCTGAACATCTGGCCGAAGCTGTTTTGTGCCATTGAATTCGGAAATCAGTTCAAGAGCAAAGCCACTTAACATGTTCCCGCCAATAACGATTGGATCACTTTTATGATGTGAACCTGGCTTCAATGCATATTGGACCACACCAGCAAAGTTCTTACCCCTGCGAATTTTTCGCATACCCTTCATTCGGGAGGCTCCATATACTGTCACTTAAAAGATTCGTGCGAAGCTCTTCCAGTTGTCGCTTCACAGCGAAAAGCTCTGTATGAGTAAGGTGACTATCTTTACTCTTACCATCTATGTGGGCCGCAATGCGATTTAGTTTTTGTGATATTTCAGTTAAAGCTTTCCAGGCTTTGGTATTAATCGCTGGTATAGCCGGAGGTAACCTTTGAAGGGAAGCCATTCGAAGCCACTCTCCCTTTTTATAAGAGCCTCGCTTAATATTCAGGAGTTGCAGTTCTTCAACATTCAAACGGACACTGACACAATAGCTTCTTACTGATTCTGAAGGTAATTTACTTTTATCAAAACTACCACGGCGGGAAATTTTGGATAGATCTATATCATCTGTATAATTTATCTTATGCATATAAACTCCATTTTATATGATATTAATTGGTAAGCATAATCCATATGCTTTATATATCACTTATATAATGAATGAGTTTTTTGTCAATCTATAGGCTTGATTGTTTTGATTTTCTTTTATTGTCTGACTGAAAGGAAGCAAGAAAAGCAAGAGCTTTATAGAACGGTGCAACCGCTTCTATAAATTAGCTCTTGCTTATCTTCTTCTCTAATTGATGAAGTGTGTATAAATTACATATTTTATTTTCATCAGAGTAGAATGTAAACTTTGTATCTGGGGATGCTTCTATTTCTTTCAGTAAGCCAAGAGTTTTTTGAAATGGTACTGGATTTGAAAGAGGATCAAAATTGATATGAACTTTCTTGGAAAGAAAAAATTTGATTTCTTTTTCATTAAGTAGTTTTAAGCAATTATGCGTGTTGGTGAACACTTGGAAAATTTCTATATTTGTTTTTTCAGTAGATTTTAGCTGTGATGAAAATACATCTGGTATCGTATGAAACAACTCATGAGATAAAAAACAATGATTTTTGATATCAGTTAAATTTTTATTTATATCTAACTTCAACATCAACTCAACATTTTCAGGCTCATTAACATAAAACAATAGGTTCTTCCCCTCGTTATCCACATGATTAATATTAGCCCCAAAAAGTATAAGTAATCTGAATTGAATTTTATCCTTACAATAAAAAATAGGGGTTTTACCAAAGTTATCAGTGCTATTTATATTGAATCCGTTTTTTGTTAATGATTCTAAGTCACTCATATTCCATGTGTAATCTTTAAATATAAGATTTTGTCCTTTTTCATTTTTATTACTTGGGTTGCTATATTGTCTAATCAACTCTGAGAAAACGGATTGTATTGAATCGTAATGTGCGGCCACTATTGAAATCTCCTTTTTTATAAATTAATAAAACAAAAAAAGGAGAAGTCAATAGTAATTATAAATAAAAATTATGAACTTAGTTTTGATGGTTTTATCAATTTGATTGATTCATCATCTACTTCATTTTCTTGAATTAGAAATGGGAAATAATTAGCAAGTTCCTTTTCTTCAAATTTATCAGAAAGAGCATTTTTCAAAGTTTCAACAGTACTACCTTTAGCATATTTCCTTTCAATCAATGTAGAAAGAAATTGCTTGTGCAATATCTTGATATCTTCATTATCGAATATAACTGTAAAATTTTTATTTAGTAAAGTAGGCATAGTAGAGAATAATTTATATTTTTCAGTAAATAGAAATTCTTTTTCCTTATTTTCTTCTATGTAAAGCAGAGATGTGGTTATTTCCTCAATACATACTAATTCGTCAAGTTCTTTATTATTTTGCTTTTTAATTTCATCTGAAACTTGTACTATTTGTTGTTCAAGCTTAAAGTGTGAACTGTCTTCATAAATTTCTTCTAGATACCTTAAATAGATATTTATCAAACCATATGCTAAATCGATGTTATTGAAATATCCAAGGCAAGTATTAAATGAATCGAAAACAAAATAATGGTTACGATTTTTTTCATCGGTTTTTTCAAAAATATTGAATGTATATTCCATCTTTTTCCTCAGCATAATTATTAAAAAATATGATAAAGCTATGTGTTCATAATTTTAAATACACGGCATAACAGAAATTTATACTTTTGAAAAAAAAAGTGTTAGATGAATTGCCTAAACTTGTCATCTAACACAATTTTAATTTCACTATAAAACAAGCAAATCTTTAACTAGTTCTTTTGACGTCGGGTATGATTTAGCTCTGATAGATGAGTTCTTTTTATAAATTAAAGTACAACCATTTTTACTCTGAAGTTGGGGCCGATTATTGATACCAAGCATATATTCGCCTTCTAATACAAATCCAACCTTCAATCTCAATCTTTTATCATTGATATCTGATACAGCCATAAGCTTTAGAAAAATCGCATCATTAATTAAATGTGAACCTTTTGGATCTAAAGCCCATACTTGGTTTTTACCCCATAATAAAAAATCAGGAAAGAAATTAGAAGTCCCTTGACCAATTTCAGGAATAGGAATGTTATAACCTGTTTTTGATGGGTTTCTGCACCAATCAACTCCTAATGAATCAATAGATTCTGCAATTTCTAACTCAAATTTATTCAGGCCATTATATTCTGAATGCAAGGCATTTTTAAAGGAGTTAACTTTGTATCTGTTTCTTTTATTTAAGTCTTCATATTGATAGTCTGGTGAAACTAAATTAAATGATTTTACCGCATATATGTCATCGTATTCATATTCGAGATGAAACTCATTATTAAGCAGACGAATAATATTTGATAAATTATTGTTGATTTGCAACATTGCATCTGAGCCAAATTGCATTCGCTGTTTCATCTTAGGATCATTTTTTACAAAAGGAGTAAAACATGTCCCTGATTTTCGGGCTATACGGTTATCATAAGTTCCTAATCGTGAGACTAAATATTCCCACACAGAAATATCAGCATTGTCATCCTTTGTTTCTTCTTTATTAAGATCCAAATCTTCACAACTGTTAGCTAAATCTAAAACTCTTGTATGCATTTTTCCTTTTGAACGAAGGCTCTCATCAGAAAAAAGAGGCACATTTGAAAGTAGTATTTGGTCTAGTATTTCAAGGTCTTCACCGAAAGTTTCTGCGACTTTAGAAACAAACACTTCCTTTTTAACAGGCACTTCTCTCGACGTTTGTGGTCTCGGACTATTACTTTCTATTGAGACTATTTCATAGCCTGAATCACTTAGGTCATTTTGTGTAGTTTTAACAAGTTCTGAAAAATCTTTATCAGGAACATTAAAATAAAAGTATGCTGAATTTAAGTCTCCATCATCAAAAGGAGTAGCATTAGGTTGTCTCAAAAAACGACCAATTTTTTGTGAGATATCAGTAGTAGATTTACCTAACCCATCAAGGTAAGCTACATACGCCCATGGTTCATCCCAACCTTCTCTTAATGATAAGTTCCAGATGATATGTGAATAACCTTCATCATGTAAATCTTCAGGGCTTTTCTTAGCTTTATGAGTATCGACTAATAAGTTCCACGGTGCATTAGGATTAACATTGGCTAAATTGGAATTTACATTTGCTAAATGAACTGCAATTCTTTTTGGATCAACTTTTAACTGAGTGACCAATGATTCCCAAACTTCTAAGCCTGCTAATGTTGAATTTACAATGCAACAAATTACAGGCCAAGTATTAAAGCTACTCATTTTAGTGCTAAGTTCTTGCCATTTAGTATTAGCTTCGGTTAATGCATCTAATCGAGAAGTGTTACAATCGACTAGATAAAGACGGGTCTTTAATAGCCCTTCTTTTACAACTAATGGTGTCGAAACTACTACTGTTTGAGTTTTTAAAGATAAAGATTTTTCATCCACATTGTTTCCAGGCAAAAGATCAATGAGATCGCCTGACATTTCGGAGGAAGATGCTAAAATAAATGCACGAGGATTGAGTTCTTTCAATCTTGAGAACTGAGCTTTTGTACCACCATGAGCCTCATCGTAGACTACATAAAGTTGGCGGTTTCTACCTTCTGGTCCCTTTCCTGAAAGAACATCCCAATGACTAATGCCATCTCTGTCTTTATGAACATTCAAAGCATCTCCATCTCTATTAAATAAAGCAACAGTAGCAAGGATAATTGTTAAGCCTTTTTTGGCACGACAAATATCGATCCAATCAGTTTCCGTAATCTCATTTAAATTCAGGATATTTACATCGTCAGGAAGTAAATTGGAGTATTTTCCTCCGACACTAAGATTATTTTTTGTTTGTGAGATGACTGCTCCTCTGTTTGTTGTCCAAAGGATAATACCATCACCGATTTTGTTACATGCGAGTGAAAGTATTGGCGTTTTACCACTCCCCGTAATAGCTTTTAGCCTGCAAAGGAAGGGAAGCGACATACCGGTTTCGGGATCAAACCTCCTTTTGTAAGGAGGGTTAGGGTAAGTTGCAATCATCTCAGCAATTTCACTTGCTGCTTTAATTTGAAATGGTTTGAGTGTGTCTATTGTTAGTTTCAAAATGATTACTCTTCTTCCAGTAAATTTAATCTCGCCAGAATTGAATCAGGAATCTGCTGGAAGCGGTAAAGCTGATCATTCAACGGAGATACATTGGCTACAGCATAAATATAAACAGGTCTGTTCACATTCGCTTTCTTAGCCTCATCCATAATTACTGAACGGATTTCTCTTGTTAAGGGCTGATGTCCATTGGCTTTGCCTGCTTCCCACACCAACGCAATTCCAAAGCCAAGTTTTGTCTTTCCAATTAGATATTTATAGCCATCCATGCGACAATCTAAACGGTTAGAATCATCTTCAACAACCTGTAAAATAATATCAGCCAAATTTTCTCTATTAGATTCCATGATGACTGTTTTGCTGACAGTCTTTTTAGCTTCATAGAAATTGAATCCTTCATTGATTTTTGGATGCTGGGATTTGTCAGCCCAATTACCGGAAAGGACTCTTCTAATTCGTTCAGCCGTTATATTATTCACATAGTGATCGCGGTTGATTTTTTTATTAGAAGGATCACCATTTTCTACTAAAATAAATTTTCTCTGGCCATTATCCTCAGAGTTCATAGTCAAAACAGCATGACCAGTAGTTCCACTTCCAGCATAAGGATCGAAAATAATTGCATTGGGATCTCTCCAAGTAACAAGGTTGAAGAGTTCTGCCAACATTTCATGATCTTTGGGATTATCGAATGAGTTTTTTCCAAGAATATTTGTTACGGTTTCTACCGCTCTTTGACCCATTCTTCTAATCACCGAAGTTGCGACTTCTGATTCCATTTCATGTAAATAGGTTTTCATTCTCGGAATACCATTATGATCGCTTTTGAAAGCAATCTTATCGGCATCAATTAAAGCTTGCATTACCTCAGGATTAGCAATCCTCCAGCCAGATGCTGGGACTTTACATGGTTTATGTGTAATTGGGTGTAATACATCATATCTAGGACCACCACCGCCTGGCCAGTTTAGATTACCGTCGTCATTATAGACGCCATTTTTGTCTACTTTCCGATAACGAATTTTCTTTGCAGGATGGTCTTCTGGCAGATTTTTGAAAAAATCATTCATATATTTTTGGATTTTAGGAATATCATCCAAAAATATTTTTTTAGCATCAGAGTATGCTGTTAGTATATCTTCTGCACCTTCTTTAGGCTTTCTCCATTTACCTTTGTATCTCTCCCATTTCTTATTCTTAGCAAGTTCTTTCATTTTTGAATCGAGAGCAGATTTGTCACGGGCCCAAACTAATAGATACTCATGACCTTCAGAAATATAATTTGCGTCATTTTTCCTCGATCTTTCCCAAATAAGTGTGGCAATACGGTTTTTTTCACCATACATTTCTTCTAGAAGCATCCACAGTCTTGGTAATTCATGTTCATCGATAGAAATTATTAACACACCAGTATGCTTTAGTAATTTTCTTGCTGCCCAAAGACGAGGAGCAATATGATTTATCCACTTAGTATGTCGGGATGGGTCATCAAGTGAAACACCCTTTTCAACTCTTCCAATAGCATCTTTTAATTTATCTACTTCTGCCTTTGAAAACCTATAATTATCATTATAAATAAATGCATCACTTCCTGTGTTATATGGTGGGTCCATGTATACCACATCGAATCCAGTGTTCGGACCGCCACGGAATTCATTAATTAATGAGCGCATCACAGCTAAATTATCACCATCAATGATGCGATGATTTCCCCCGACCTTTTCAGGGAAACTCTTTTTCGCATCGCTTTTTATCGTGACTGGTGTTACTGTTTCAGCCAAGAATCTGTTCCGACCCTGCCACATTAGAGTTGCATCATTAGCATACAAATCTGCGTCCGTAGAGAAAATAGCGTGCATTTTTTTATCTTCATGCATCTCTTTAACTAGCTTAAGAAGTTCTTCTTTTGTTAGTTTCTCAAGTAGTGATTCTTCTGGAAGATTCTTTTGCATTTTAGTTCCAAATGTATATATTTCCTAATTCTATTATATCATAAATCTTATAGGTTTGGAATTATCTTCTCAATATCGAGGAATGTTATTGGTTAATAGTTAACAAATATTTTATGTGGCGTTTTTTGTGGCTATTTTTAATAAAACTATTATGTTGGCCGAAACAATTATTCATCATCTTTTTTTTTTCAAGGTAATTGGTCGTCAATTAATTATTGTACTTTTTTAATTGTAGTTTATAATTTCTCATTAGATGTAAACCTAATAATGCTGGTCTAATGTTTCTACATAGATTGTTCGATTATCACCAATCGGGACTGATGGTATGAATGATGGTATCATGTCTAATGTGGTAAATTTTAATCTTTTAAGATCAATAGGATAGTTGCGATGTTCGAGTCCGGCCTTCGGCACCATAAGATGTGAATTAAAGTCGCTTAAGGGCGGCTTTTTTTGTGTCTGAAATACACGTAAAGTTTTCCTTTCAACGGAAGACAATCTGATTCAGCCAATATCAAATTTCTTATAAGTATAGAACAGAATATATTCTCATTCGATAATTGTCATATTTGTGTATAAGCTTTCCGGTGATTTTGAAAGGTTATTTGTCTTAGCCTGACGCTTTCCGCTTTATCCTGGAAAAGGAATGTATGCTGTCCCGCATGGTTTAAACATCTCACATCTGCTGTAACGAACCTCAAACTTTCTCCATCATTGATTAACTTGCTGTGATTTTGGTCATTGCTCGGGAAGCTTCAGAAAGTTAAAGTAAAAATTATGTTCCTAAAATGTATGCGCAGGCCTGCATAACAATGATGAATAAATCCAATTTTGAGTTCCTGAAGGGCGTGAACGATTTCACCTATGCCATTGCATGTGCGGCGGAAAATAACTACCCGGATGATCCCAATACTGCGCTGGTAAAAATGCGTATGTTTGGCGAAGCGACGGCAAAACATCTTGGTCTGCTGCTGGATATTCCTCCCTGTGAAAATCAGCACGAACTCCTGCGTGAGCTTGGAAAAATTGCCTTCGTTGACGACAGCATTCTTTCCGTGTTCCATAAATTACGTCGTATTGGTAACCAGGCTGTCCACGAATACCATAACGATCTTGATGATGCTCAGATGTGCTTACGGCTAGGTTTTCGGCTGGGCGTCTGGTACTACCGTTTGGTTACGAAAGATTATGACTTCCCTGTGCCTGTTTTTGTTTTACCGGAGCGCGGAGAAAATCTTTACCGTCAGGAAGTATTGACGTTAAAACAAAAGCTAGAAGAGCAATCACGTGAGAAAGTACTCAGTCAGGCTGAACTCGAAGCACAGCAGCAGAAACTGATTGCTCTGAACGGCTATATTGCCATTCTTGAAGGTAAGCAGCAGGAAACTGAAGCACAGACATTGGCTCGTTTCTCAGCACTGGAAGCGCAGTTAGCTGAGAAAAATGCGAAGCTGGCTAAGCTCACAGAACAGGAAAGAAAAGCCTACCATAAAGAAATTACCGACCAGGCCGTCAAGCGTACACTGAATCTCAGTGAAGAGGAGAGTCGCTTCCTGATTGACGCTCAGTTACGTAAAGCGGGTTGGCAGGCGGATAGTAAAATGCTGCGCTTTGCCAAAGGTGCTCGCCCGGAACCGGGTATTAATAAAGCGATTGCCGAATGGCCTACGGGCGTAGATGAAACGGGTAAGCAAGGATTTGCGGATTATGTTCTGTTCGTTGGCCTCAAGCCCATCGCCGTTGTCGAAGCAAAACGTAAAAATATTGATGTTCCCGGCAAGCTGAATGAGGCTTATCGATACAGTAAATATTTCGATAATGCGTTTTTGCGCGATACGCTTCTGGAGCAATTTACCCCCGACGATATACACGAAGCCCTACCGGTTTACGAAATCAGCTGGCAAGATACCAGCGGCACACAGCGTTTTAAAATCCCCTTTTGCTACTCCACCAACGGGCGTGAATACCGCGCGGCAATGAAGACCAAAAGCGGTATCTGGTATCGCGACGTCCGCCACACCACCAATATGTCGAAAGCGCTGCCGGAATGGCATCGCCCGGAAGAGCTGCTGGATATGCTGGGCAGCGACCCGCAAAAACAGAATCAGTGGTTTGCCGATAACCCCGGAATGAGCGAACTGGGTCTGCGTTATTACCAGGAGGATGCCGTTCGCGCGGTAGAGAAGGCCATTGTTAACGGCCAACAAGAGATCCTGCTGGCAATGGCGACCGGTACCGGTAAAACCCGTACCGCCATCGCCCTGATGTTCCGCCTGATCCAGTCGCAGCGTTTCAAACGCGTCTTGTTCTTGGTTGATCGTCGCTCGCTCGGCGAGCAGGCGCTGGGATCGTTTGAAGATACACGGATTAACGGCGACACTTTTAACAGCATTTTCGATATCAAAGGATTGACTGATAAATTCCCGGAAGACAGCACCAAAATTCACGTCGCCACGGTTCAGTCGCTGGTTAAACGCACGTTGCAATCAGATGAACCGATGCCGGTCGGCCGTTACGACTGTATTGTCGTCGATGAAGCACACCGCGGTTACATTCTCGATAAAGAGCAGACCGAAGGCGAGCTGCAGTTTCGCAGCCAGCTGGATTACGTTTCCGCCTACCGTCGCATTCTCGATCACTTCGATGCGGTAAAAATTGCCCTGACCGCCACGCCAGCGCTGCACACGGTCGATATTTTCGGCGAGCCGGTTTACCGCTACACCTACCGTACGGCGGTGATCGACGGCTACCTGATCGATCAGGATCCGCCTATTCAGATCGTTACCCGCAATGCGCAGGATGGGGTCTATCTTTCCGAGGGTGAACAGGTGGAACGCCTGAACCCACAGGGCGAGCTGATCAACGACACGCTGGCTGACGATCAGGATTTTGAGGTTGCCGATTTTAACCGCGGCCTGGTGATCCCGGCGTTTAACCGTGCGGTATGCGGTGAGCTCACCAAATACCTGGATCCCACCGGGCAACAAAAAACGCTGGTGTTCTGCGTCACCAACGCCCATGCCGACATGGTGGTTGACGAGCTGCGCACCGCGTTTAAGAAAAAGTATCCGCAGCTGGAGCACGACGCGATTATCAAGATCACCGGTGATGCCGATAAAGACGCGAAGAAAGTGCAAAGCATGATCGTCCGCTTCAACAAAGAGCGGCTACCTAATATTGTGGTTACCGTCGATCTGTTGACCACCGGCGTGGATATCCCGTCAATCTGTAATATTGTGTTCCTGCGCAAAGTCAAAAGCCGCATTCTCTACGAGCAGATGAAGGGCCGTGCCACGCGTCTGTGCCCGTCGGTGGGGAAAACCAGCTTTAAGATTTTCGACTGTGTTGATATCTACAGCTCGCTGGAAAGCGTCGATACCATGCGCCCGGTGGTTGTGCGTCCACAGGTGGAACTGCAAACGCTGGTCAATGAAATTACCGACTCAGAAACCTACAAAACCATTGAAGCGGATGGCCGCAGTTTTGCCGAGCACAGCCATGAACAGTTGGTCGCTAAGCTGCAGAGAATCATCGGCCTCGCCATTTATAACCGCGATCGCAGCGAAGCGGTGGATAAGCAGGTTCGCCGTCTGGACGAGCTGTGCCTGGATGCCGCGGGCGCCAACTTTGGCGGTCTGGCCTCACGCCTGCGGGAAAAAGGACCGCACTGGAGCGCCGAGATTTTCAATAAGCTTCCCAGTTTTATCGCGCGCCTCGAAAGGCTGAAAACCGATATCAACGCACTGCGCGAGGCCCCCATTTTCCTCGATATTGACGATGAGGTGGTGAGCGTCAAATCGCTGTATGGCGATTACGACACGCCGCAGGATTTCCTCGAAGCGTTTGATGAGCTGGTGCAACGCTCCCCGAACACCCAGCCCGCGCTGCAGGCGGTGATTAATCGCCCGCGCGACCTCACCCGTAAAGGGCTGGTGGAATTGCAGGAGTGGTTTGACCGCCAGCATTTTGAAGAGTCATCCCTGCGCAGCGCGTGGAAAGCGACGCGCAATCAGGATATCGCCGCCCGGCTGATCGGCCACATCCGCCGTGCGGCGGTGGGCGATGCGCTCAAACCGTTCGACGAGCGTGTCGATCACGCGCTGACGCGTATCAAGGCCGAGAACGACTGGAGCGATGAACAGCTAAGCTGGCTCGACCGTTTAGCGCAGGCGCTAAAAGAGAAGGTGGTGCTCGACGACGATGTTTTCAAAACCGGCAATTTCCACCGCCGCGGCGGTAAGCCAATGTTACAACGCACCTTTGACGACAACCTGGACAGCGTGTTGGATAAGTTCAGCGATTACATCTGGGACGAACTGGCTTAAAAGGGTATCATCCCCGTTTTCGCCGGATGGCGGCGATGCCTTATCGGGCCTACAGGGTTACGTGTAGGCCCGATAAGCGAAGCGCCATCAGGCATCCGAAACGCTCAATCACTTTTGCGACCCACAATGGTGGTCGCCATGTCAAATGGGATCTTCAATGAACAATAACGATCTGGTCGCCAAACTGTGGAAACTGTGCGACAACCTGCGCGACGGCGGCGTCTCCTATCAAAACTACGTGAATGAACTTGCCTCGCTGCTGTTTTTGAAAATGTGTAAAGAGACCGGCCAAGAAGCGGACTACCTGCCGGAAGGCTACCGCTGGGATGATCTGAAGTCGCGCATTGGCCAGGATCAGATGCAGTTCTACCGTAACCTGCTGGTCCAGTTAGGCGCTGATGAGAAAAAGCTGGTGCAGGCGGTGTTCCATAATGTCAGTACCACCATTGAGCAACCCAAACAGCTGACTGAGCTGGTCAGCTATATGGACGCGCTGGACTGGTACAACGGCAACCACGGGAAGTCCCGCGATGACTTCGGCGATATGTATGAAGGGCTGCTGCAGAAGAACGCTAACGAAACCAAATCCGGCGCAGGCCAGTATTTTACTCCGCGTCCGCTGATCAAAACCATTATCCATCTGCTGAAGCCGCAGCCGCGTGAAGTGGTGCAGGATCCGGCCGCCGGGACCGCAGGCTTCCTGATTGAAGCCGACCGCTACGTGAAGTCACAGACCCACGATCTGGATGATCTTGATGGCGACACCCAGGATTTCCAGATCCACCGCGCGTTTATCGGCCTCGAACTGGTGCCCGGCACCCGTCGTCTGGCGCTGATGAACTGTCTGCTGCACGATATTGAAGGTAACCTCGACCACGGCGGCGCCATCCGTCTGGGCAACACGCTGGGCAGCGACGGCGAGAATTTACCGCAGGCCGATATCGTCGCCACCAACCCGCCGTTTGGCAGCGCCGCGGGCACCAACATCACTCGTACCTTCGTGCACCCGACCAGCAACAAACAGCTGTGTTTTATGCAGCATATTATCGAAACCCTGCGCCCCGGCGGCCGCGCGGCGGTGGTGGTGCCGGATAACGTGCTGTTTGAAGGCGGTAAGGGTACGGATATTCGTCGCGATCTGATGGATAAATGTCATCTGCACACCATCCTGCGTCTGCCGACCGGCATCTTTTACGCCCAGGGCGTCAAAACCAACGTGCTGTTCTTTACCAAAGGCACGGTGGCCAATCCGAATCAGGATAAAAACTGCACCGACGACGTGTGGGTGTATGATCTGCGTACCAATATGCCGAGCTTTGGCAAGCGCACGCCGTTTACCGAACAGCATCTGCTGCCGTTTGAAAATGTCTACGGCGAAGATCCGCACGGCTTAAGCCCGCGTACCGAAGGCGAGTGGAGCTTTAACGCCGAAGAGACGGAACTTGCCGACAGCGAAGAGAACAAGAACACCGACCAGCACCTTGCCACCAGCCGCTGGCGCAAGTTCAGCCGCGAGTGGATCCGCAGCGCGAAATCCGATTCGCTGGATATCTCCTGGCTGAAGGATAAGGACAGCATTGACGCCGACAGCCTGCCGGAACCGGACGTGTTAGCCGCAGAAGCGATGGGTGAGCTGGTGCAGGCGCTGGGCGAGCTGGATGCGCTGATGCGCGAGCTGGGTGCGGGCGATGAAGCGGATGTGCAGCGCCAGTTGCTGGAAGAAGCGTTTGGTGAGGTGAAGGCATGAGTGGGGGGAAATTGCCGGAGGGGTGGGCTACCGCTCCAGTATCGACAGTCACAACCCTAATCCGAGGGGTCACATATAAAAAAGAGCAGGCACTCAATTATCTACAAGATGATTATTTGCCTCTTATACGTGCAAACAATATTCAAAATGGCAAGTTTGATACTACAGACTTAGTTTTTGTGCCTAAAAATCTTGTTAAAGAAAGTCAAAAAATATCTCCTGAAGATATTGTAATTGCGATGTCTTCAGGGAGTAAATCTGTAGTCGGTAAATCCGCACATCAGCGCCTGCCATTTGAATGTAGTTTCGGCGCATTTTGCGGGGCATTGCGTCCTGAGAAACACATATCCCCGAGTTTTATTGCTCATTTCACAAAATCTTCCTTTTATCGGAACAAAATTTCATCACTTTCTGCTGGCGCAAATATTAATAATATTAAACCAGCAAGCTTTGATTTAATAAATATACCAATCCCGTCATTTACTGAACAAAAAATCATCGCCGAAAAACTCGATACGCTACTGGCGCAGGTAGACAGCACCAAAGCACGTCTTGAGCAAATCCCACAAATCCTGAAACGTTTTCGTCAGGCGGTGCTTGAAGAAGCTGTCAGTGGTAGATTAACGGAAAACTGGAGAGATGCGAGCATTAGTGAAAAATCAGCGGAAGAACTTCTCGTTACCATAAGTAAAACAAGAAAAAAAAATCTTACCAGTGGCGCAGACTCTCTAGCTACAGAGTCTAAGCGATATCTTGCAAAGATTGACGCCCATCATTTTAATATTCCTGATGTTATTCTTCCAGTTGGATGGAAATGGACTACTTTCTTACAATCGATGGAAAAAGTGGTTGACTGTCATAACAAAACAGCACCATATACAGAGAAAGGTATTTATCTTATCAGGACACCTGATATTCGTAACGGTATTATTTCATTAAAAAATACTAAATATGTCAATGAAGACACCTATAATTTTTGGTCAAAACGATGCCCCCCAAGAAGTGGTGATATAATTTTCACACGAGAAGCTCCTATGGGAGAGGCTGGAATTGTACCTGAGAATACACGTCTCTGCATGGGACAAAGAATGATGCTACTTCGCCCCATGCAGAGCTATCTCAGCAATAAATATGTTTTGCTGAATATTCTATCAATTAGTTTTCAGGCGAGAATGTTGTCTCAGGCAATAGGTACTGGAGTTAAGCACCTTCGGGTAGCTGATGTCGAATCATTAATGTATCCTTTACCACCACTCCCAGAACAACACGAAATCGTCCGCCGCGTCGAGCAACTCTTCGCCTACGCCGACACCATTGAAAAACAGGTCAACAGCGCCCTGACCCGCGTCAACAATCTCACCCAGTCTATCCTGGCAAAAGCCTTCCGCGGCGAGCTGACCGCCCAGTGGCGTGCTGAAAACCCTGATCTCATCAGCGGTGAAAACAGCGCCGCCGCCCTGCTGGAAAAAATCAAGGCCGAACGCGCCGCCAGCGGCGGTAAAAAAACCTCGCGTAAAAAAGCGTAATGATGGTCATCGGCCATCGCTGACTCGAGTCGTTTTAGCGCTCCCAACTCTTTATTGGGAGCGCTAATGCATTAAGACGGCATCACCTCTACCAGCACATCCGTTGCCCAGCTTTCCTCGCTATTAAGGACTTTGCCCTCCTGGCAGGCTTGCGCCAGTTTTACTAGCTGATAAGTCACATCATCAGTAAAGTCAAAGTTACGCCATGCATACGGGAAGTCGATACGCCAGTATCCCATTCCCTGGTCGAAGCGAATCTTCAACATCTGACTATCTTCAAAGGTCACCGTCAGCTTACGATGATGTGGAATATCACGTGGCGAATCGAACACCGTCAGTTCTACCGCTCTGCCCATTGCCGCAGTAAACCACTGGTCGGCGAAATCCTGAAAATCCGCTTCGCTCATCCAGTCATGGAATGGCCGGTTACCGGGACGATCTTTGGGCTTAAACAGCGTATCAAGCCCCAACTCTGCGTTATCGGTCAGCTTTGTTTTTAGCGGTTTCAGTATCGCTCCCAGCAGCGCCAGCGCAACCGGGTTTTGAAGATAGCGATCGGTATAGTGAACGCTGGTGATCCGTTGGTTTTTCATCAGCGAGTGTGCTTCTTCATGATTGTTAAACAGCGCGTCCCAGAAGCGTTGTCCGAACTGCGAAAGTGGACCATTTAACTGTTTATGAATCTCTATGTCTTTGACACGCTCAACCGCGTTCGCTGCTTTCCCCGGCAGAACAAACTCGTTCAGTTTTACCGTTTTATAGCCGAGACTGCGAACGACCAGTTCGTCATTCAGGTGCCAGCCTGGCCCTGGGATAGTTGCCTGCTGGCTGCGTGAAGCCAGCGTCATTACGCAATCGGCAAAGGCGATTTGCGCCACAATCGGCAATTCCAGAGCCTGTTCGCTATGACACAAACGCACGCCCAAAGCAGTAAACTGCGAAAGCTCGTGCAACAGCTCCGGATCATCGACGCCAGCAGGAATGATAAGGTCGACAGCAACATTGTCTTTAACACGGTAGTTCTGAATAGCTGCCCGGAATTGACGAGCATAAAGATCCCACTCATTGAGTGGCCCATTCATCCACAGTGTGAGTTTTTCAGCTCCCTCGTTAATCGCCCGACGAAGGGTATCGCTAATCGCTCCCGGGCAATATCGGGCATCTGGTAGCGAGAATGTCTCTTCATCTGGCAAACCAATGTAGAAACTGAAGTCATCCCCAAGCCAGGTCAGCGCCGCTTTACGATCCAGCAGGTCATGATCGTGGCGGGTTTGGGAATCGAGCAAACATTCACTGCATGCGGTATCACAATGGTTGCAGCCCAGCTGTTTAACCATCCCCAGCAGAATGGTCTCAATGTGTAATGGAGCACTGGACGCAAAACCTGCGCCACCGCTAATCACATCGTAGAGTTGAACGGCTAACACCGATTGTCCATCTTCCAGTCTGACCGGACGCACAGCGTAGCCCAGTTCTGCAGCAGAAATACCCAATACACCCGCTAGCGCCTGACGCAGGGCAACCGCCAGAGTCATGGCGACAAGCCGACCTTCTTCTGTATTATCCGGCAGGTATTCACCGTTTTGAGGCTTTCGCAAAACCATTTCAAATACATCTGTTCGTGCTAATGCCCCCAGCGTGACGTTTTTCATCAGTGCCGTCGAACCGGGGCAAATCAGCCGCTGATTTTGGCTATCGCGGTCCGCTTTTCCTGGACGAGGTGGGTAGTGAGCTTCCATACTTCTCGGTGCATCATTCTCATTCAGCATCGACTCTGCACGCCCACAGTTCAGGCATAACGCGTAACCATGCCCACCTTCTCCGAGACTTTGTTGGAAAACATGACCATCAGCACCAGACGTCATATACCCCATTGTCGGGTTAGGCAGCGGTACGGGTTCAGCTTTAACAAATACCCAGGCAGGGACAACCGGAATAAATTTCATGGTTTCAATGTTGTTTGTCACAGGTGCATGCGCATCGGTCACAAACCCGGCAGGCTGCAGCACCTGGCGGCGATTATCCATGATGATTTTTTCACCACAGGTGCTGTTGGAACAGCATAATACCCCGGAACTGCTCATTCCCTCTTCATAGCCGATGGTCCCGCATTTGTGGCAGCGCCAGGCGCAATCCAGACGCTGCGCTTCATTCGTATCGGCATTAATATTGTGCCAGTGCAGGGAGACGCCGGCAGAACGGAAGACCCTACCATCAAGAATAATTTCTGCACCTGGTGCATATTCACGGATAGCAACTCCAAGGTTGCGGGAGGGGAGCCCTTTATAACGCGACACGTTATCTTCGCGATCTTTTTTATCCCGGCTTTTCTGCGATTTTTCGCGAATATAGTCTTCCATTGTGAAGTTATCAAACGTCACCACATCCGTTGGGAAGCCGTATCCGGGAAGGAAGGTTCTGGCCGCCAGATCGCGCAGTAGATATTCGCCGCAATGTCGTTTTTTTTCCAGTTCTATGCGCTTGCGATAAGGCGTTTGCGGCTGCGATTCGCGTTCCTGTGCTACAAGATCGCGATAGACGGAAAGCCATCTCTGTTGCAGAAGAGTAATCGCATCAACTGTTTTCTCTCGCAATTTGTGGGAGCTGGCGCCATGCAGCGCCGTGCCTTTTACCAGCCTTTCCAGCGCCGCGTCAATATCAAGCTCGGGGCGTTCAAGCCAGACTTTAAAGCGTTCACATTTTGATTGATCTTCGTCATCACCGAAAAACCAGAGGCTGTCGAGGCTGGTTTTTTCTTTGTCCGTTTCGCCAATAACGTGACATAAAAAGTCAGAGAGCAATAACGCATTGACGTGGCGTTGCACCAGCCGGGCTGAGTTCATCGCCACCATCGGTGCAGGGATCATCGTTTCAAACGGCCAGAGCGGGTTGGCAAATACCTGTTGATCGTGCGGGTTACCTTTACACAATGTGTAAGATATCGCGCGCGATTCCTTGCTACGTCCGGCTCGCCCGGCTCGCTGTAAATAATTTGCCGGATGCGGCGGTACGTTGTTCATCACCACGGCGGTAATGCCACCGATATCAACCCCCATTTCCATGGTGGTGGAACAGTTGAGAACATTAAGCTGCCCGTTCTTGAACATCTTTTCGTAGCTTTGCAGGCGTTCTGAAGACTGCTGGGCAGAGTGCTCGGCAGTGCGGTAGTAGAAGCCACCTTCAACGACACGATCGTTGATATCCGTCCAGACATTTTCCGAACGCAATTGTGCGATCAGCGGCTCGTTGCTGACCCAGTCACGTACTTTAGCCAGACCCGGAGCGTAGTCTTCTTGTGAGCGATCCACCTTCCAGATCTCTGGCATGGTGACCTTCTGCGCGACAAATGCGTCATATTGCGTCTGGGTGAGTTGTTCAAAGGAAATGTGAGTGGGTAGATATGGGGTTAACCCTTTAAAAGCAGTGTCCAGAATTTTATTGGTGACCGGACAAATCCAGGCATCCGTGATTAAAGAGAAGGTCAAATGCTCTTTCGGCAAATAGAAACGGTTACCATCAGGCTTCAGTACGGCAAGTGACCCGGTAAGCTGGTTCCATGCTTCTTTTAACCAAGTATTGATAATATCAATCGTCGCCGTATTTACTTTTTTTAATCCCGCACCCAGCATTAATAACTTCACCAAACGATGGGACAAATTGCCATTACGAATTTGTGGCCAGCGTCTGTTCTGATTATCTTCAGGATCTTTTGTTTCCGGGTTACGGACGAATTTTGACGAAAAACGACTACCAATCCAGTTTTTTAACTCATCGTCCAGTTGTGTGAAGTTGCTTTCACGTACGTACAGATCCAGAGTAACCTTAAGAAAATCTTTCCAGTCATCCAGCGTCAGCCCTTGCTCTTGCCAATGCATCGGCATCTTATGAATCTTCTCTAGCCCCTGATAACCAACCCGCACCAGCCCTTGCGTTTCCAGGCTGTTAGTTCGTTTAGGACGACGCATGAACTCCCGGAAAAGCAACATTTCCGAAAGCTTCAGCGGCCCGCCGTTTTCGTTGAAAATTTCAGGCTTCAGATAGTGATTATATTGCAGAATAGGGCCGCTAATATCGGCTTTCTCTCTAAGCTCATTGACTATTTCTGTCCAGGTTCGGGAAATGAGAATGGTCGCTACGTTACCTCCGGTCGCAGCCTGAAAAGCTTGTTCAAGCTGCTCTGCCTGTACTTCTGCCAGCTTCGCTTGTTCAGGTAATCCCCAGCTTCTAAATTCATCGGCCTGTTGGCGTGCCTGTTTTGCCAATGCTGCTAACTTTTCCAGATCTGTATTGGCATTTGGTGTGGTGGAAGTCTGTGTTCGTTGATGCCAGCCCAATATTTCTACTACGCTGCCACGTAAGCGACTGCGTTCAGCTTCTTGCTGCATGCGTACCGCCATGCGCGCTGTTCCCTGGCGGCTGTCGGTGAAGGTAATGAGACGGCGGCCTCTACCTGGCAGTGAATCAGGCCCCACTCCTTCCTTTCCATCTTCGCTGACAAAGTCCTGACAATACTCCAGAACGGTTGGCACAATATTGGTGACGTAAAACGGTCCACCTAACAATGCGCGGCGGAAAGGTTGTTTTCCACTCGTGCCTCTGTAGCCGCAGCCACTGGCACTACATACCTGTTCAAAATCATTAATAATCAGTTCAATACTTTCATTATTAACTACACCAATACGACGAGTCTTGCGATCGAGTCGCTGTAGGATATAACCTGTTTCGCTGGTCTTTTCTGCTGCAATAACAAGTGGAGGACGGTAACTACTTTCTTTCTCAACTTTTTCTTCAGTAGCGTCGTTTTCAACATTCACCTCATCCTGCAAAGAGAATTCATCGCCACCTTTATTTTCCCATTGGACAAGTTTGCCATTTTTATCCCGGGCCAGAAGATGCGGTTCGTTACATTCATTGCAGAATGCCAGTTCGTAGACCGGGCTCCCGCATTCGCAATTTTGCCGTTGATTCACATACACATAACCAAAGGGCCAGCCCTTTTCCAGCGGAGTGCCATGCTTTTGTCTGCACTCTATATCAACACAAGCCCATACTCCCTGGGTATTGCGCTGGAAAATATGCGCTCTTATCTTCAGGAATGCCGGATCTTTAGGATTAGGTTGTGTACCAGAGCAGATGTCGATCCAGCGAAGTACTTCCTGCTGGCTATAATTCTGCTTGGTCAGCGTATTCAACCGCTGCGTCATCGTATCCAGCTTCATTGGATCCGGCTGAGTAACTAACATCTCACGCAAGTAATGTGCTTCAGGTGAATGCGTAAGAGCTTCAAAGCGCTCAGGGCTTACGCCCTTCATGTCTGTATCAGGGATTTGTTCAATTTCTTCTAAAGGAATATAAACGTGTTTGCACGATGCCAGTTTCGGAATCACTCGGCTTCCGTCCAGTACATCGATGCGCTCCTGCGGTATACCGGATAATTCAGAGAGGAATTTTTTCAGTTGTTTTTCGGCATCGCTTCCGGCAATAGTTGCAGAGGTTGCCACGAAACGCACATCGTCTGGCGTCACGCCAAAGGCCGTCATCACGCGGCGTAACTGCAGAGCTAATTCAGCGGCCTGCGATCCGACATAGGTATGCGCTTCATCCAGTACTATCCAGCGTAATGATTTTTGTGCTTTAGACTGTTGAATAATTGGAGCATCAATCTGGCGGACCATCATATATTCCAGCATCGTGCCGTTTGTTACCAGAATTGGTGCGGGTTCTTCACGCATCTTTTCGCGTGAAAGCACTTCATTTGGCCTTTTTGCCTGCTCGCTTTTTACCGAAGCGTGAAGATTTTCTGTATTGCCATTATAAAGACAGTAACGGATCCCAGTACCAAATCCACGTGTCCACGCATCCAAGCGCTCCCGCTGTGAATTAATTAGGGCATTGAGGGGGTAGAGGAAAAGGGCCCTGACGCCGACAAGTGGGTTGTTGCCATTTTCATGTAATTCTCTGTAGAGGTCTTCCAGCACAGGAACCATAAAACATTCCGTTTTGCCTGACCCCGTACCACTTGTCACCACTACCGAATGTTTATCTTCCAGTAAAGCCTTCCAACTGGCTAGCTGGTGAGTGAAGGGTTTCCAGTCTGCACCAAAACGGTAACGACCGTTGTTATGATCATCTAGTGAATCAACAACAGCTTTACTCAGTAATGCCTTACCTTCGGTCAGGTTGCGCATTGTATAATTTGACTCTTTCCAGCCAAACATTTGCTGGAATACTGGTGAGGCAAGAAATGAGCCTGATTTCCCACAATCGGCACCCATTTGCTCTGCGAGATGCTTGCGTAAGTTCGGGTTTGTGATCCCCATAATACTGAGCGTTGCTTCGGTTGAGCGAGACAACGATTGTTCAATAAGCGACGAAAAAAAGCGTGTAGTCATCTTTAATCCTTTTTATTTTTTGAAATATAACGCAGAAGGCTGCACTGGAATATGGCCTTGAACCAGCGAGAATCGAAGTCCCGAACTTGTCTCAGGAAAAATACGGCGCCAGGTTTGTGTTCAAACACAGTTTCAAAGGAAGTTTTACCGCTTGCCACTGCAGCCGCGAAAACAGGTAACCAGGCAACTGAATAGCGATAATCAGCCTCGGGATAAATATCTATCACTACATCTGTTTGTGACGACATCCAGTTATGCAGTCGCTTACAGCCATATTCTGGCCACCGAGCTTCACTGTGTTCGCGTAAAAGCTCCTGATACCACTCGCGGACAAAGGATGTTGGAATGGGAGGAGGGAATTTCCCATAACTTAACCATTTTTCAACTTCATCGGCATAAGTCGGAAATACGATCCCTAATTGTCGATACATCTTACTCAGCAGTGTTACCAAAACTTCATCTGGAGCCCCTTTTTGGGACAGGAATCGTTTGAAGGTTTCTGCTGCGGATTTAATTTCTAATATAGGGAAGAACTCCCAAAAAACAGGGAATTCATTCTCAATGCGGTTTAAATACTCGGCGGACATTTCAAATTTGAAGAGAGACATCGCCAGCGCTCTTGGATGTTGTACGAGTGCTCGCCATACTTCAAATGTAGCCAGCGGAAGATAGCCAAAATGTTCATAAAGACTGTGCATAAACTGCCAACCGGAGTGCGCAGGATCGGTAGCCATCTGATCAAGCACCAGCGTTATGGTATTCACTTTTGCCTGGGGATTAAAAAGTTGGGTGGCTTTCTGAAGTGAACGAACGCTACTTTCATCGCCATGTAAGGAAGATTCGCCACGAATGAAGCATGGACGAAACGCCATTTCATCACCTTCCTTTGGGACTACTAGCCAAGGCCCGTTTTTGCTAACGATTGAACTCAGTTCATATTCACCAACAGGTACACCCTCACTTAGCCTCGATGACAACGAGACTGCTTTTCGCTCTGGCTCGCTCAATAACATGATGACAGGAGAAGGGAGTTGCCCGGCACGATAGCTTGTCGACTGGCTGGTGAGAACTTCTTTTTCATAATCATAACGCAAACTGTATTTGTAGCGCCGAATCTGCCAGCTCATCGCTACGCCAGCACCTCTGATTCGCATATCCACAACTTGGTCAATTCCTGACTCAAGAGATAGCAAATTTTCAATATGCTCTCTTAGACTGTATAAATTGAGTTCAATAGGGCGTTCTCCTGCCGTATAAAACCATTCATGCCATGCCTGTTGACCATTTATAGTGCGTAGATGTAATTCCAGTGAAAATCGAGTCGGTTCACCATTTTTACCAAACAAGTAGGCTCTTGAACCAAGTAAATCATGCAAAGTGATATTTTTTTCAAGAAGGTCTCCATTTGCATCAAAAACCAAACAACCTTTAGCAGGATAAGGCAAAGTCAATTCAATTGAGTCAGCCCCCAAATTAGGATAAATTTCCAGAGAGATAAAGGCGGGAGGGATGCCTTCGGCTTTGAGTAATATCTCGGTGCGTCCTGCTGTGCGTTTTCGCGCAATCTCGAATGTTTTATTTTTTAAGACAGACATGCAGGGATGTTGCGTTGAGATGACAATGGTACCTTCATTAGCTTGATCGCCACCATGAATCTGAACATTAAAGTCTGCCGGTAATATTCCAATTTTTCGACGGAGTATAGTCTCATTATCACTATTCCTGACGGAAACAAATTGAGATCCCATCATCTCTTGTAACTGGCATTCTTCGATTGATTTACTATTAAAATAAGGTTTAAATTGGATATGTTTTACATCAGGATTTTTCGAGGTGACTTTAGGGACCCCAAGGAATGTTTCAGTAGGGTTGCATACCCAATTTACTCTTTTACCATAAAACTCAACCCCACCAGGGTTAGTCTGTTCTTTTCCAGTGCGTATACGATATATTTCATTTCCAGAAATAATTAATTCATGGCAACCTTTTACGGAGAGTGTTTCGAAGCCTAAGACTGAAATTGTATTCAAAGTCGTTTCATATCCTGAAACAGTTGTCTTTTCTCGAGGTAGAACAATAAGAACATCGCTGTTACGAACATTGCACGAAGCTTGCCCTTGTAATAGCCATCGTTCTCCTTCAGCAACAAAAGTAAGTGGAACCTCACCAATGGCGATTTCGCTATCATCCAGTTTTATTGCGCCAACATTCATTCCGCCTGCCCGAGCAACTAACGATAAACTCGCAGAAGGGTCATGTCTGACAAATCGTGATTCATTTTTACGGATGCGAATTCTGGCATGCGAATTTTCGAGGGAGGCATAGACTACACCAAGGCTTGCAACTTCGTTAATGCCTTCGTAAATAGCAAGTTCAAATCGTGTAGTTGAAGGTTCACTAATAATTGGAAAAGAGAGTTCATCTGGTAACGAAACTATCGCACGTATTTGATCCGGCGATTTTTCTGTCCAAAAGAACTGACAACCGGTACATTTATTTTTTTGTGAACGGGGTTTTGTTTCTATAGATGCAGTACGTAACAATCCATTTAGAAAGCGGGTGCCTGTTTCATCATCAAGTGGCATAGGGAATTCATCCCGCCATTTTGGATGAGTTTTATCAAGCTGCGCTACTGGTTCAGAGTCATCGCTTAGATTATACATCAGTACCAATGAGCTGAGTTTTTCTGCCATATGACTGATGAGCTCTACTGATGTGTCTTCAATAAAAACAGCTGGAAGCGAAGATCTTTCTATAATGTTTCTTACCAGCGAAAGCATGGAAAAACCTGCTATCTGAGCTTGTTCATACTGATTAAGGATCCGGGAAAATACGGTTTGAAAACTACTATCTGATTCCTTCAGTAAACGAAAAGGTAGACCACCCTCACTGAACAACGTTCCTAGAAAGTTACGTCTATCCGATTCATAAAATCGAATTGGTCGCATCCAGTAATTCTCCATTCCTTTAGGAACGATATGCCTTAGTTCCGTCGCCGTTAACGATGTACCTAGCTTTTTGTAAATGGGCTCCCAAGTCCACCCACAATTCCGCTCATAGTCTCTGCGGTACCATTCAGAGCAAAAAAACACAAAACAGGAAGCATAGCCTTTATAATCAACAATATTTGTAGTTTGGCTAACCGCTCGAAGTAACTGCGTTAAGTCCACATATTCTTCATTCGTCGCTTGATATTCATAAAGCGGGCGACCATCGGGTTGTCTCAATCCTCTACGACTAAGAAAGTTTGTTAGCCATGAAGTACATTTTGTCCATGAAATGCATTCTGATTGAACCAAAGCATTCTCCTTATAGTCAAGCGAGACAAGACTTAATGAATGTTTAATTTAAAAAACCGATTAGCGTACCCTCGAAGCGTTTGTATGGCAATACCTAATTTTTGTAGGTGGCCAGGAGGAACACTACTGATATATGACATATCAAATATTGATTAATTGCTTGATCATCATTGCTTTCATTTATGATTTCTAAGTAAAAGCAAATTTCACTTAAGTGATGAGTAAATATAATATCTGAAAAACCACCTATTACGCTATATAACAATTATGGTGATGGTTCAATAGTAAAATACGAAATTTGTATGGCTTGTCAAAAAAAGAGAACGAGCTAAATGTTTGGACTATGAGTTTCTAAGTTCATTAGAGCTGCGATAACATCTTTGTTGAGGATAGAGTGATATAGCCATTTATGTCGGCATGAAGATGAGATGTGTACAACTGAACATCTCAATATAAGTCCTTCACCGATAAGTAAAAGCCACTCTAAAAAATAGAGTTTTTTTTATGTAATATCCCATTTAACCATCTCTCACTTCTTTCATGCCGATAATCCTTCGTAACCCAAAGCGAAGTTATCGCCACATCTGTTATATTACTTATTCCCATCCGCAACCCCTCTTCATCCAGATCCGTAAACCGTCTTTCACCCTGCACGCGTTCACCGTTCCCATACTTAAAGGACACATACCAGACGCCGCCAGGCTTAAGCGCATCCGCAAGCTTCTGCATCACCGCAGGCAACTCAGAAGAGGGGACATGCAGCAAAGATGCACAACACCAGATCCCATCGTACTGCGCTTTACCGTCGATCTCTGAAAACGTCATCAACTGCACGGGTAACCCGGTATGTTGCCTTGCCAGTTCCACCATCGCGGAAGAGGCATCAAAAGCATCCACCTCATAACCCATCTCATGAAAGGCTTTTGCGTCCCGGCCTGAACCGCAACCCGCATCCAGAACCCGGGCACCATGAGGCAGATGCTGGGTAAAGGCCTCGTAAAGCGGGGTCATATCGACATTGACCGTGCCATCGAAGAAATCCTGTGCGTGGTTCTGATAATAGTGAAGAGTCATTAAAACGTTGCCTCGCCTTCCGCGTTGGGTTTCCAGGTATGGATAAGTTTGTCCAGCGCAGCCTGCCAGTTGCGCTGAAGAAAGCTTTTTCGTGCTTCAGGACGTTGCCCCGTCTGTAGAACAATCGTCTCATGTAACGGCAGTTTGCTCTGAATAAAATACTCATTGCGGGTGTGTAACCGCTGCAGGAGCCTGAGCTCGGGAATGCGTGCAGATTTGCCTTCAACGCCACGGTTACAACATCGACAGGCCAGCACTAAGTTCCATACGCCGTTAATATTGCTCACTTCATGGCGGGCAGCCCAGGGAATAAAGTGGTCGACGTCCGCCAGTTCTGCGTCTCCCGGTACCAGGCTAATGGGTTTGAAGCAGTAAAAACATCGTCCTTTCTGATAACCATTCAGGCTGTCGCGGCAGCTGGTGATGTCTACGCGACGCTTATTCACCCTTGTGAACAACAGCTGATTATCTTCGTCGAACTCTACGCCCACAAGGTTACGCGAAATCCCCATCGACCAGGCCTGTTCCACCAGGTTCCAGCGGGCATTGGTTTCAAAGGCGAGGTTTTTATACTGGAGGCGTTCGCCCAGTAAAAAGAAGTTATGCGTCAGGCGGATCCCGTTGTTGGTTTTGCGTTCATCAAGGAAAAAACGTTTATCGATCTCGCCCTGGTTCACGTAATGAAAGGCATCAATCACGTTGTTAAAGCCAAGGCGCACCGTCGCTTCAATGAGCTGGGCGTGGGTGATTTCACCTCTGTTGAACTTCAGGCAGGTTTCCAAAAATTGACTACTGCGGGAGGTGATCTGTTTTGGCGCATGTTTCAGGTGCTCGCAAAGATAACGGCTGAACGGCACAGCAAGCTGGTCGAGCGTAATCAAATCGCTGCCTGTCTTATCCACTTCATACAACGCTGACGCCAGCGCAAATTTGTAAGATGCGACGTTCCTTCCAAAGAGGATCACACCACGCCAGTAGTTCTCAAGCGTCGGATCGACCTGATAAAATTCCATCAATGAAGTCCTGTTACGGTTGGCTGGGCAGGGCGTTACTAAAGCCTGTAACAGGATCACATAACAAAATCAGGGTGATGTAAATCGTTAATCTATAGGTTTGATGAATTTTTGTGGGATCTGAGAAGAAGGGCTGGATGCGACGGATTTGTCGTCTAAGGTACTTTAGCGAATGAATAGATTTCTGGATGAGGAAAATAAGACTGATTTTCAAGCCAGCGATTTACCAGTATCCCCCAAACCCATTTCCTGAATCCCCCTCGTATTTCCCAATTTTACCTGTCGCAAAACCGCTGTATTTATCTTCAGTTCTGTATAATAGGCAGCAGTAATTACGCCAGTCGGAAAAACGCCTCTTCATGGGGATGTCCTCATGTGGCTTATGAAGACATTACTAACATCAGGGAGCAGGTCACTCTGCCAGCGGTTCGGTCTTGCCCCTGAGGCTACATGGTCAACTTGATAAACTTAGCTTCCTGACTCACCTCTGATGTTACCGCCTAACGGCCTTACACGTTGTCTTACCACCAACGGGCTATTGTCTGAAAATCAGAGGACTCTCGGAAGAAAACCTTCTTATGTCCGATTGCGTAGGAGTACGATAAGCCAATAAATCATTATAGATAAAAGGGTTATCTATGGCTCTACATGGAAAGTTCGTAATTAATGATGCGTACTACTCCCCGTTATCGTTTCCTGGTATAGGCACGTTTTTAGCTTTCTCTGGTAATGGTGCTTACCGTAATCGTGGGGCATGTGGAATGATCCCCAAAGAGGGGCCAGTACCAGCGGGTAAATACTGGATTGTTGACCGCCCTCAGGGTGGACTCAAGTCACAGCTAAACACAGTGGGAAGAGACATTTATAATCACTTCGCCAATGGTGCAACGTTCAAACATTCTGAATGGTTCGCATTATGGCGTGATGATTGGGGGATCGACGATTACACATGGATTGAGAGCGTTCAGCGTGGCAATTTCCGTTTGCACCCAGGCGTACTATCAGAAGGTTGTATCACTCTCCCACATGATTCTGATTTTGCCATGTTGCGTAATGCTCTGTTGAGAAGCCAAAAAATAGATGTTCCTTGCATGAGGAAGCTACAGGCATACGGCACGATTGAGGTGATCTCCAATGGCAAAACATGCCCTTAGTTTATTCATCAAGATAGTGCTGTTCGCTGTTGTTGTGCTGATCGTTGCTGAAATGGTTCCGTATGATGGATTAGTTAATTCTATTACGGGGCTTTTTGATTTCCAGAGCGCCGACAAGTTTACCCGCTTCATTTTGGGTGAACCTGATTTAGAAGTTTGGGAATCGTTAGACGGCTATTTTAGCATCTTAATCAATACATTAATCAGCGTACCTGTCATGAGCGCCATAACCACGGCGTACAGTGGCGCGACACACAAAGTTAGTCCAGCTGGCATCCCCAGAGAGTGGTTCAGTTCCACACTGCGACGGTTAGCTAAAATCTTCGGGTTTACCTTCCTGTTTTGGGCGTTATTTCGCTTGCTGCCTTATCAGTCTTTATTCCCGGATCAAACGTATTCAAATTTCACAATGGCGGCGATTGTGGGCTTTCAGTTGCTCTTAACGATTGTTTGCTACTGGTTCATCACGAAGAAAATCACAACTAAAAGGAGTTTGTAAAATGCCTATTCCGGCTTACATGTGGCTTAAGGACGATGGCGGCGCAGACATTAAAGGAGCCGTAGACGTTCAGGATCGTGAGGGGAGTATAGAGATTGTCGGCTTTAGTCATGGTCTGAACATTCCAGTAGACAGTGCCAACGGGAAGATTACTGGCAAGCGTTCACATTCTCCGATGATGATTGAAAAGGAGTTTGATAGCTCCAGCCCGTACCTATACAAAGCCGTTGCCACCGGTCAAACGTTGAAAAGTGCGGAGATTCGCTGGTATCGCATTAACCATGCAGGACAAGAAGAGTGCTACTTCGTCATGACCATTGAGGGTGTGAAAGTGACGGGCATTAACCCAGGGATGCCAAACGCTAAAATGGCAGGAAACTCGCAGATCAACCACATGGAATCTGTTTCCCTGATGTATGACAAAATCACCTGGCGTTATGTTGATGGTAATGTCCAGTATACGGACGATTGGAACGTAAGAGCGTAACAAATAGAAAGGAGGCATTGAGTGCCTCCTCTTTATTAACGCTTATCCTCTCAAAGGAGCCTGTCCGTAATGCTGTGTAACTGCCATCGTATTAAAGGTGATCGCTCAGTCGGTCACCGAACTTGATAATAAAACGACGCATTGCCAGCCCGCAGATCGGCGAATGGTTGCTCTGAGGTTCATGCGGACGCTCACCTTATATTCTGATAGTCCTCGCTGCTAATTTCTCTGACCCAACCCTTTTCCTGAATCCTCCTCGCAAAATTCAAATTTACCACCTCCAAAACCGCTGTGTTTATATTCAGCTCTGTATAATGAGCACCAGAAATTACGCCGAACGGCAAAGGAAGTATCAAAGAAAATTTAACGAGGAATTCGCGATATGAAGGTGCTGCAACACCCCCATACCGCTAACCACAACAACTACTGAGGAGTTGAAAATGGCTGCGACGAATTTTAAGCCAGAGTTTACCGTTTGCAAAACAGAATCAGACGCTTTCACCGGCATGATTGAAAACTGCGAGCTGGTACGCAAAAACAGCGCCCGCCGACTTCACGGCAACCCGCCCAACGCGGCACCCGTTCATCCCCCCGCGGAATCGCCGCAGGACAGTGCCGCCTGCTGCGAACTGTATGCGCGTATAGACATGAAATACCTTCTTCTGGGCGGCGACTGGTTAAAACGTGCAGGCTTTATCAACGGCATGCCGGTAAAAATCCGCGCCATGAAAGACTGTATTGTGATTACGCCCCAGCATACAAGAGAATTATGGGGATGCCTGGAAGGTATGAGCGTGGTGAATATCAATAAGCAGAAAGTCGCGCAGTAGTTAAAAACATTTCCTGGCGCGTTAAATGATACCGGCGATATTCCGGTAATTAAGCGCAACGCCTGATAAATATCCCGGCCCTGCGCCGGGATATTTATTTAAACCACTTTCAAAACACCGGCACCCCCAGCCCAACCTTCACCTCCCTCAACGTCTCCTGCGTCACCCCCTGCGCCCGTTCGGTCCCGCGCTTCAGCATCGCCATCAATTCCCCCTTGTCCTGCATATACATCGCCCTCCGCTCCCGCATCGGCGCAATCAGCTCCTGCAAACACCCCTCCAGTTCGTTCTTGCAAACCCGGTCACCCAGCCCGCCCGCCTGATAGTGCGCCTTCATCGCCGCCACTTTCTCCTTGTCCGGATGAAACGCGTCGAGATACGTAAACACCACGTTCCCCTCAATCTGCCCCGGGTCGCTCACCTTCAGGTGGTTCGGGTCGGTGTACATGGCGCTCACCGCACGGTGAATCGTCTCTTCGCTGGCAGAAAGGTGCAGCGTGTTGCCCAGCGATTTCGACATCTTGGCGCTGCCGTCGATGCCGGGCAGGCGGCTGGTGTCGCTCAGCATCGCCTTGCAGTGGCGCAGAACCGGGGCGGGCAGCAGGCTATTCATCTTGTGCACAATCTCGTTGGTCTGCTCAATCATCGGCAGCTGGTCGTCGCCGACGGGCACGCACTCGGCCTTAAACGCGGTGATGTCCGCCGCCTGGCTGATGGGGTAGGCCATAAACCCGACCGGCAGCGAGCGGGCAAAGCCCTTCTGCGCAATCTCGTTTTTCACCGTCGGGTTACGCTCCACGCGGGCGACGGTGACGATGTTCATATACAGCATCGTCAGCTCGGCGAGGGCGGGCAGGGCGGACTGCAGGCAGATCGTGGTCAGGTTCGGGTCGATGCCGGCGGCGAGGTAGTCGGCCAGCACTTCGGGGATGTTGTCGCGGATCTTCTGCGGGTTACTGCCGTTGTCGGTCAGCCCCTGCAGGTCGGCAATCAGCACAAACTGGCTGTGCGTCTGCTGCAGCGCCACGCGCTGGCGCAGCGATCCGACGAAGTGGCCAAGGTGCAGCGGGCCGGTTGGGCGGTCGCCGGTAAGGATGGTTGGTGCGTTCATAAAGACTCCTTAATGTGCAATTGCCGAAAGGGGTCTTAGATGTGAGAAAGCCGCCTTTCGGCGGCTATCTGAAAATGGGAAAAACTACTCCGTGCCGCCTTTAAGAAGGCAGCCACCAGCGGTTTACGGTGAGCACGGCGTGGTTTATGTTCATAGAACTACAGTATCATAATTATTGAACAATTCAATTGCATCCTGCTCTACTTTAAAATGGTTACGATAAGGTTTGCCAAACCCAAGCCTACAGCCACGATTATAACTAACCTTAACTGCTCTATCTTTTTACGCTGTGATATGGCTTCTACTTGCAATATTTTTATATAGTTTAATGCTGTATCAACATTTCCATTTTGAGTATTTGGTGTGACGTCGACCGTCTTAATATTCTCTGCATGGTTGGCGAGTACACCTCCTCCGGCTCCGGCACAAACAAAAAAAGCCATTTGAGTAAATATAGCAAGGTTCTCGTTGAAATCAGGCGTCATTAAGTCTTTATAGTTTTTTTGGAATAGTTCGGGAATTCCTAATCCCATGAATATCCCAAACAAAATGAGCGAAACCCCTTTTTCAACGCGCGAAAGACGCTTGCTTTCCAGAAGTGATATAAATGCTAAAAAAAGCCCACCCAACAAAAAAAGCCATGCGGTTTCAAGGCTGGTATACCGTGTTATACTACAACCGATAATTATTAAGAAAAAAGAAATTATGAATGTCTGAAGATTACTTAAACGGTATTTTATGATTTTTTTCATTTGGTTATATGTCCGAGGTATATGATAGCGAGTATCATATAACAAGATCCTCTGCATCTACTGCTGTCAATTATAGGGGGGCTAAATATGGAGTTCACTTAATGCAAATTACTCCGAAATGGTTTTGAAAAGGCTCTGTAGAGGTAAGATAAATTAACTAAATTTCAGTCATACGGGGCACGTCATGCTGCAATCACTCAACCATCTGACCCTCGCGGTCAGCGACCTGCAAAAAAGCGTCACCTTCTGGCACGAGCTGCTGGGTCTGACCCTGCACGCCCGCTGGAATACCGGGGCCTATCTCACCTGCGGCGATCTGTGGGTCTGCCTGTCGTACGACGAGGCGCGCCGGTACGTGCCGCCGCAGGAGAGTGACTACACCCACTACGCGTTTACCGTCACGGAAGAAGATTTTGAACCGTTCTCGCAAAGGCTGGAGCAGGCGGGCGTCACCGTCTGGAAGCAGAACAAAAGCGAGGGGGCGTCGTTCTATTTTCTCGATCCGGACGGGCACAAGCTGGAGCTGCACGTGGGCAGCCTCGCCGCGCGGCTGGCGGCGTGTCGCGAGAAGCCCTATGCGGGCATGGTGTTTACCTCAGACGGGGCTTGAGGCGCGTGCCTTCAGCCTGCCCGCCAGCGTCACGTGCGTGGCGGCATCTTCCTGATTACACAGGTACTCCACCGCCAGCCGTCCCAGCTCGCTGTAGGGCAGCTGGATACTGGTCAGCGGTGGGGTGAGCTGCTCGGAAATCTTCTGGTCGTCGTAGCCCGCCAGCAGCATGTCCTGCGGGATGCGCACGCCGTTCACCGCCAGCGCCTGATAGCAGCCAATCGCCAGCCAGTCGCTGGCGCAGAAGATGGCGTCCGGGCGCTCGGCCAGTTCCAGCAGGGAGGTGGTTGCGGTAAAGGACTCGCTGAACTGCCAGTTGGTCTGGCGCACCAGATTATCGTCGCACGCGAGTCCGGCCTGCTGCAGCGCCGCCTGATAGCCCGCCAGACGCTGGCGGGAGGCTTCCATCCAGCTCTCGCCGGTGATGTGGGCGATGCGCGTCGCCCCGCAGGCGATGAGGTGTTTCGTCACCTGGAAGGCATTGGCGTAGTCGTCCGGGATAAACGACGGCAGCAGCGGCGAGCCGGGGTCGCGCTGGTTGAGCAGCACCAGCGGGATGCGGGTGCAGTCCTGGAATGCCGTCATGTCCACCAGCGTGGTGACCGGTGAGGCGAGGACAATCCCGATGCAGTTGCGCTTCTCCAGCTGGCGGATGATGTTCAGCGCCAGCTCGATGTCGTCGCCGTAGTCGTAGACGGTGAGCAGGGTCTCGTTGCGCCACGCCGCTTCCCGCGCCTGGCTGATGGCGTCGATAAACGGGTCGAAGCTCTGCATGGAGCTGACCAGCAGGGCGATCTCTTCCTGGTTGCGCGGGGCGTGAACGGCGGGGAGGCGGTCGTAGCCGAGCTCGGTAGCCACATTAATCACCCGCTGGCGGGTATCGTCGCTGAGCTTGATGTTGCGGGACTGGTTAAGCACCAGCGATACCGTCGCCTGCGACACCCCTGCCGCCCGCGCAATATCGTTCATCGTCACTTTCGTTTTTCGCTTCATCCGTCCTCTCCCTTTCGCGAATTCGCATCATACCCTAACCGCACGCTTACGCGCCGTCGATCACGTTTCTCATTCATCGAAGCGTGAACTTTGTGAGGGGCGTCGCTTTTCTTATCGCCGTGATTTGCGCATTTATCCCGCAACTAATATTTATTAGCTAAATATTATCAGTAAGAGGACGCGTAATGAAAGAGCAGTGGAGCAGGGAGCAGGCACAGGCGTGGTATCAGCAAAAAGGCTGGCTGTGCGGGTTTAACTATCTGCCGTCGACGGCGGTGAACTGGACCGATATCTGGCAGGAAGAGACCTTCGATGCCGAAACCATCGAGCGCGAGCTGGGCTGGGCGGCGGACGCGGGCTACAACACCCTGCGCATCAACCTGCCGTTTATCGTCTGGGAGCACGACCGCGACGGGCTGATGGCGCGAATCGACCGCTTTTTGACGATTGCTGACGGCCACGGGTTCAGCACCATGCTGACCCTGATGGACGACTGCGGCTTCTCCGGCGACGAGCCGTATCTCGGCCCGCAAAAGCCGCCGGTGCCGGGCAAGCACAACAGCCAGGCGGCGGCGAGCCCGGGGCGCGACAAGGTGTGCGATCCCGACTGCTGGGCAGACATTGAACGCTATATCCGCGACGTTGTCCGCCAGTTCCGCGAGGATAAGCGCGTGCTGCTGTGGGATCTGTACAACGAGCCGGGCAACCGCGGCATTTTCGCGACGGGCACGCAGGAGGTGCAGTACGACGCGAAGCTGGAGACCTGCGCCCACGCGCTGATGAAGCTCGCATTCCAGTGGGTGCGTGAAGAAGATCCAACCCATCCGCTCACCGTCTGCGCGTGGCGTCTGCCGCCGGAAGAGGAGGGCGAGACGTTCTTCCAGCATCCGCTGGACCAGACCGCGCTGGCGCTCTCGGACGTGGTGAGCTTCCACGCCTACACCCACACCGGGCGGATGACGGCGATTATCCAGCAGTTGCAGGCGCTCGGTCGCCCACTGTTCTGCACCGAATGGCTGGCGCGCCACGTGGGCAGCACCATCGAAGAGCAGCTCCCGCTGATGTACGCGGCGAAGGTCGCGCCGTACCAGTGGGGGCTGGTGCGCGGCAAAACCCAGACGTGGCTGCCGTGGCCGGTGGTGATGAAGGAGTCCACGGACTACTGCCGCCTCTGGTTCCACGACGTGTTCGAGGAGAACGGCATTCCGTTCTCGCGCGGTGAAATCGCCCTGATGCAGCAGCTGCGCAAGATCGCCCCGCAGGCGCAGGACTAATAATATCGACCCGGCGGCCGACCGCCGGGCAACCAGGCAGGCATATAACAATGGCAATGACAATGAAAATACCGTCTCGCGAGCTGTGGTCTTATTTTGGCTATGGTTTAGGTCAGTGTTTTAGCTTTGGTTTAGTGGGTTCGTTTATTAACTATTTTTACACCGACGTGCTGGGGATCTCGGCGCTGACGGCCAGTACCATCTTCCTGATTGCCCGCGCGTGGGACGCGGTTCACGATCCGCTGTTTGCCAGCATTATGGACACCATTAACAGCCGGTTCGGCAAGTTTCGCCACTTTTTGCTGATCGCGCCGCTGCTGATCACCGGCGTCACGCTGCTGTCGTTCTATAAAATCGAAGCGGACATGACCACCAAAATCCTCTACGCCGGGGTGACGTATATCCTATGGGGGACGCTGTACGCCATCTCCGATATCCCGTTCTGGTCGATGTCGTCGGTGATGACCAACGACTCCGCCCAGCGCACCCGCGCGGTGACGGCGGCGATGCTCGGGGTGAACGCGGGCATTGCCTGCGCCAACATCTTCTTCCCGAAGCTGGCGGCATTCTTCGCCCAGTACAGCAACGATAAAGGCTACTTTATGGCGGCGCTGGTGATGATGCTGGTGGGCCTGCCGCTGATGCTCAACGGCTTTATGCAGATCAAAGAGCGCGTGCCGCCGAGCCCGGAAAAGGTGACCATCCGCGACACCTTCCACAACCTGCGCCAGAACAAGCCGCTGTTTATCGTCCTGCTGTCGTTCTTTTTCTGTGTGTTCCACAACGTGGCGGGCGGGCTGTATATCTACTTCTTTATCAACAACCTGGGCGACGGCAGCCTGCAGATGGCGATTGGCGTGATGGGGATCGTGGCGGCGGTGCTGTGCCTGGTCGCGCCGATGCTGACGCGCCGGATGCAGAAGCGGAAGCTGTTTATGATCCTCTGCGGGCTGGACGTGGCGGTGCGCGTGGTGATGTGGTTTGTCGGGTATCAGCAGGTGACGATGCTGTTTATTCTGCTCGGCCTGAGCACGCTGTTCGTGATGATGACCAACATCCTCACCTCGTCGATGATTGCCGACACCATCGAGTACGCGGAGTACCACACCCACAAGCGCTGCGCGGCGATCACCTTCTCCGGGCAGACCTTTACCGGCAAGATGTCGGTGGCGGTGGGCGGCGGGTTAATCGGCGTGTTTCTGACGATGATCGGCTACGTGCCGCAGGCGCAAATTCAGAGCCAAGGCGTGCTGTCGGGGCTGTTCTTCGGGATTTGTCTGCTGCCGGCAATAGGGTCGCTGATCCGCATGGGCTTTATGTCGCGCTTTACCTTTACCGAAGAGAAGCACGCGGAGATTTGTCGGCTGCTGGCGGAGCGGAACGCGTCTGCGAAAGCGCCGGGTGGCGGCTGCGCCTTACCCGGCCTACAGGACCAGCCCTTGTAGGCCTGATAAGCGAAGCGCCATCAGGCTTCGCTTTTAAAGACTTACAGCGCCTTCACAAACGCCAGCAGATCTTCGTTGAGCTGATCCTGGTGGGTCAGCGCGAAGCCGTGCGGCGCGTTGTCGTACACCTTCAGCGTGGCGTTTTTGATCATCTCTGCCGCCAGCTTGCCGGTGCTTTCAAACGGCACGATCTGGTCGTTGCTGCCGTGAATAACCAGCGTCGGCACGTCAAATTTGTCCATAACGCGGTGAGCCCGGGCAGAAGCATGATCCTCCGCTTACGGTGAATTGATTAAGTAGCGCCCGCGCTGCGGGCGTTTCTTAAAAAGCTACTTGATATCGTGAAGCAACTTTAATAAAAGGCTATCATCGGTAGATTTAATTTTCTGAAAATAAACAGGTTCAGCTATAGGCGAGTCCCATTGGTGTATCTCATCCTTCTTAAACGGGATACATTTCATAGCGGTGTTTTTCAACCGTTTTATGCGAAGGTCATATTCGTCAAAGTTGTCTGGCGTAGTTTTCAGGCTCAGCGATCTGGCATGATTGATTTGCGTAGGGCAAATAAGCTGAATGTTTCCAAGCGAGAAAATGTTTACGCCGGTGATAAAGAATCTCGAAGGGATATCTTTATAGTAGCGTGTGTTCCATGTTAAACCATCAAACATCGCTGGCGGGTGAGTGTGAGTATCTATGTAATATTGATGTGTGCGCCAGTCGCTAATGCCGGAAAGGTTCATGGTCATGTTAATGATCATATTGGGGGTGGGGCGGAAAATCATTGTCAGGACAAGAATGCTGACAGGAATAATGATTAGTGTATAAATGATTATTTGCAATATATTTTTATTTTTCTTTTCGTTTATCAGGATCATTCCTGGGAAAATACCCACAATAATCATCGCGACCGAGAGTGCAAGGAAAATGATAACCTGTAAGAACGTATTACTTTCTTCGTTAAAATCTAGCTGACCCGCGATAAAAATGAGTGGGAAGATTTGTGTAAAAGCAGGGGCAATCAATAACAGAGGCAGCCATTTCCTGACGGCATTTTTCTGCAAATATTTTACATCACGCGTATCATCAACATCCTTATATGACTGAACGTTGAACATAAGCTTGTAGCATAAGCCATACGATGCGGCCAGTATTATGGCTATCGCTAAGGCAAGAACGATAAAACCATTTATATGCAGAAAAAATTCTAAGCAGAACGCTCCGATAAGCACAACGCACATCACAACGCTATTACCAAAACAGACTGAGGTAAAGCTATGTGTCAAACCTTCGTATTTAACAAACTCTTTCTCATGTGCGGTGTAAATTAAGTAAGCAAGGAAAGATGAGATAAAAATGACAAGGCTGAAGCCAAGTAGTGAAACAAGGGTAAACCCAAATATTATTCCTACTGCGCTACTCACGCTCAACGCATCGTATAAAATATCAAGCCGATCAATATTCGCAAGATAGAACCATATAACGCTAAATGTACAGGCTGTGACAAATGAAGAGGATGTTAAAATAGCGATGATAAACTTTCGGGTTAGCTGCTTATAAAACTGAATATTCATCTTATGTAGTCTCCCTTTGAAAAGAAGGAATACTAGTCACAACGGAAAGGGAGTTCTACATTAAAATTTTGTATGCTAGGAAGTGCATATTCAGGCTGACGCCTGCTGGCGTCAGCCCCGGGACATTACAGCGACTTCACAAACGCCAGCAGATCTTCGTTGAGCTGGTCCTGGTGGGTCAGCGCGAAACCGTGCGGCGCGTTGTCGTACACCTTCAGCGTGGCGTTTTTGATCATCTCTGCCGCCAGCTTGCCGGTGCTTTCAAACGGCACGATCTGGTCGTTGCTGCCGTGAATGACCAGCGTCGGCACGTCGATTTTCGCCATATCCGGGCGGAAGTCGGTTTCGCCGAAGGCGGTCACGCAGTCGATGGTGCCCTTCAGGGACGCCAGCAGGGCGATGTTCAGCGTCTGGGTCAGGGCACCGGCGGAAACGGTCTGCCCGGCGTTGATGCCGTAGAACGGCGTCGCGAAGTCGCTGATGAACTGGGCGCGATCTTTACGCAGCCCGTCGCGAATGCCGTCGAACACGCTCTGATCCACGCCCTGCGGGAAGGAGTCGGATTTGCCGAAGATTGGCGTCACCGCGCCCAGCAGCGCCAGACCGGCGACGCGCGCGCTGCCGTAGTTGTTGATGTAGCGGGTCACGTCGCCGCCGCCCATGGAGAAGCCCACCAGCGTCACGTCCTGCAGATCCAGAGTGGTAATCAGGTCGTTGATGTCGGATGCAAAGGTGTCATAGTCGTAGCCGTTCCACGGCTGATCCGAGCGGCCAAAGCCGCGACGGTCAAAGGCGATGGCGCGGAAGCCGCGTTCGGCCAGATAGTTCAGCTGGCTGTCCCACATGTCGCCGTCCAGCGGCCAGCCGTGGCTGAAGAGAACCGGTTTACCCGCGCCGCAGTCTTTGTAGTAAATCTGCGTGCCGTCTTTTGCCTTAAACGTTGCCATAGTGTGTTCCTGTACAGGTGATGGTTGTGGTTATACCGGCGCGACCAGGTAGCGAATGGCCGGTGATGTTGTGCCCTGATGAAAAGCCAGAACGCGGCTCTGCAGCAGGAGGTCATTCATGGTGTGGCGCTCCTGCTGGCGTAGATGCTCAATCCAGGAGCCCATCAGGAAGGTCTCGATAAACAGTCCGGGACGTTCGATATCCTCGTACACCGCCCAGCTCATCGCCCCGGCGCGGCGGCGTACCCGGCGCAGCTCGTGGACCGCCTCCAGGAAGGCCTTCGCGTTGTGCGGGTCAATGATGTACTCGTGCGAGACCAGCACCGGGCCGCGCTCGTTCGGCAGGTCGATCTCCACGCCGTCCAGCGGCTGGCCGATCAGGTCGAGGTTCAGGTCCGGGTCTTTCTCCAGCTTCCAGCGGAACACGGTGGCGCTTGCCAGCACCATCCCCAGCGTGGCGACAACCAGCGCGGTCGGGGTGCCGAACCGGGAGGCAATCTGCCCCCAGATGGCGCTGCCCGTGGTCATCGAGCCGAAGAACACCGTCAGGTAGACCGCCAGCGCCCGGGCCTTCACCCAGCGGGCGGCGCTGCGCTGGGCGCCGAGGTTCAGCGTCGAGAGCACCGCAATCCACGCGAAGCCGGTGAAAAACTCAAACAGGTTCAGCAGCCAGACGTGGCGCACGAACGCCAGCGCCAGCATGGTGAGGGCAAAGACCAGGCTGGCGGCCACCATCAGGCGGTCGGCGTTCAGCCGCTGGCGCAGGCGCGGCAGCAGGATGGCCCCGGCAATCGCCCCCAGGCCAATGCAGGCCAGCATCACGCCGTAGCCCGCGGGGCCTAAGCCCAGCTCGCGGCGCGCCACCAGCGGCAGCAGGGCCCAGCCCGCGCTGCCGAAAACGAAGAACGCCACGGTGCGTACCAGTACGTTGCGCAGCACCGGGGCGGCGTGCACGTAGCGAATGCCGGAGCGCACCGCGGAGAAGAAGTGCTCCGGCGGCAGACGCTGCACGGACGGCGCCGGACGCCAGCGCCACAGCACCCACGCCACGCCGACCACGGACAGCGCGTTCAGGGCAAACACCATCCACGGCCCGGCGAGCGAAAGCAGAAAACCGCCCAGCGCGGGGCCAATCGCCCGGCTGATGTTCACCCCGAGCGAGTTCAGCGCCACGGCGGCGCCCAGCTCCGGCTTGCTCACCAGATCGGGCACCACGGCCTGGAACGGCGGCGAGCTCATCGCCGCCCCTACGCTCAGCAGAAACGTCGCCACCAGCAGAACGGTCGGGGTGACGTGTCCGGTGAAGGAGAGCGCCGTCAGCCCGGCGGCGGCGATGAACACCCACAGCTGGGAGAAAAGCAGGTATTTACGCCGGTCAACGATGTCCGCCATCACCCCGGACGGCAGGGCGAAGAGGAACATCGGCAGGCTGCTGGCCGCCTGCACCAGCGCGATATCCAGCGGGTCGGCGCTCAGGGTCAGCATGCTCCAGTTGATGCCGACGTCGCTCATCCATGAGCCGACGTTAGAGACCACTGTGGCGATCCACAGCATGCGGAACACCGGCTGGCTCAGCGGCTGCCAGGGTGAAACCGTCGGTGCGGGCGTCGTCTCGACGTGGGCGTCGCGAACGTCGTTAACCTGGGTCATGCGAACCTCTCCGTTCCCTTACGCTGCAGCCGCCACTGGCCCGGCCCGGTGAGGGCGAGAGTGGTGAAGATAATCAGCAGCAGCCAGCCAAACTGCCCTTCGGCAATCGACCAGTTGGGATGGACCGCCAGCATCGCCACCAGCAGCACGGCGATAATCGGCAGGCATGCCAGGCGGGTGTACACGCCCGCAATGATCAACAGCGGGCAAATTACCTCGGCGACAATCGCCGGGATCAGGCTGGCGTAAGGCCCGAAGCCAAACGGATCTTCAATGCGCGTCAGCTCTTCGCTGAAGTGCAGCACCTTCGGCAGGCCGTGCACGTACAGCAGCAGCAGGCTGCCGGTCAGGCGCAGGAAGAACAGCCCCAGGTCGACCCGGGGCGGCATAGTGGTGTTTTTCATCAGAATGCAAAGCAGCTGCAGCCCAGCGCCCCCCAGAAAGCGTTATCGTCGGACACCGGCATCGCTGACGTGCGGGCGAAATCGTGCTGGTGACTGTGAACCCCGCACGGGCCGCTGCAGTGGTGAATAGGACTCATGCCGACGCGTGCGGCCTGCGGCGGCGCGCTGCGGTAGTGGCCCGGTACCTTGACCACCGGGGACCACTCGGGCAGGACCGGGATGGCCGGCGGCGCGAGCGGGCCAAAGCTGCCCGCGGCGTAGACGATATCGCCGTTGACCACCGTCAGGACGGACTCGATGCCCTTGATCTCCTCTTCCGGCACGCGGAAGTAGTCTTTGCTCAGCACCGCCAGGTCGGCGAGCTGGCCGACCTTGATCTGCCCCTTCTGGTTCTGCTCGCTGGAGAACCACGCGCTGCCCTGGGTCCAGAGCATCAGGGCGGTATCGCGGTCCAGACGGGCGCTGTGGTCGTACATCTGCATCCCGCCGACGGTGCGGCCGGAGACCAGCCAGTAGAGCGCGGTCCACGGGTTGTAGCTCGCCACGCGGGTGGCGTCCGTTCCTAAGCCTACCGGCACGCCGGTCTCGAGCATTTTCGCCACCGGCGGCGTGTGGCGGGTGGCTTCGATGCCGTAGCGCTCGGCAAAGTATTCGCCCTGGAAGGCCATGCGGTGCTGGACGGCAATGCCGCCGCCCAGCGCTTTGATGCGGTCGATGTTGGCCTGGGTAACGGTTTCCGCGTGGTCGAAGAACCAGTGCAGGCCGTTGAACGGAATGTCGCGGTTCACCTTCTCGAACACGTCCAGCATGCGGCTGATGGATTCGTTATAGGTGGCGTGCAGGCGGAACGGCCAGCGGTGCTCCACCAGATGGCGCACCACGCGCTCCAGCTCATCCTCCATGCCCGGCGCGAGGTCCGGGCGCGGCTCGAGGAAATCTTCAAAATCGGCGGCGGAGAAGACCAGCATCTCGCCCGCGCCGTTATGGCGGAAGAAGTCGCTGCCCTGGCCCGGCGTGAGCATGTCGGTCCATTTTTCAAAGTCTTCCAGCTCGTGGCCCGGACGCTGGGTAAACAGGTTGTAGGCGATGCGGATGGTCATCTGCTTCTTGTCGTGCAGCTCGGCAATCACCTCGTAATCTTCCGGGTAGTTCTGGAAGCCGCCGCCCGCGTCGATGGCGCTGGTCAGCCCCAGGCGGTTCAGCTCGCGCATGAACTGGCGGGTGGAGTTAACCTGCTGCTCCAGCGGCAGCTTCGGCCCTTTGGCCAGCGTGGCGTAGAGGATCATGGCGTTCGGACGGGCGATCAGCATCCCGGTCGGGTTGCCGTTGGCGTCGCGCTGGATCTCGCCGCCCGGCGGGTTTGGCGTGTCTTTGGTGTAGCCGACCACCTTCAGCGCGGCGCGGTTGAGCAGGGCGCGGTCGTAGAGGTGCAGGATGAAGACCGGGGTGTCCGGCGCGGCGTCGTTAATTTCGTCCAGGGTCGGCATGCGGCGCTCGGCAAACTGGAACTCGGTCCAGCCGCCCACCACGCGCACCCACTGCGGCGACGGGGTGCGCAGCGCCTGCTCTTTCAGCATCCGCAGGGCGTCGGCCAGGGACGGAACGCCTTCCCAGCGCAGCTCGAGGTTGTAGTTCAGCCCGCCGCGGATCAGGTGCAGGTGCGAGTCGTTGAGGCCGGGGATGGCGGTGTGGCCTTTCAAATCCACCACTTTGGTGCCGTCGCCGTGGTGTTGCATCACCTCGGCGACGGTACCCACTTCCAGAAATTTTCCATCGCGCACGGCAACGGCTTCCGCGACAGGATTCTCGCGATCGACGGTGTGAAACTGGCCGTTAACCAGAATGAGATCGGCTTTACCGAGGGTAACCATAACTGCTCCTGACTGAGAGGGGAATGGTCAGGATTATGGGAACCGGTTTCGGCAAAGATCCAGTTATACAATAGGATAGGTATACCAAAGTACAACTATACCTAAGGTTAACTATACGAAGAGATAATTACGCGCGGAGAGGGAAAACCGCAGGATGAGGGTGACTTTATCGTCGCGGCGCTCGCGGCGATTTCTACTCTTAACCACTGGAAAATGCTATGACCTCTTCAAAGCTCGAAGTGTTAACCCCTGCGAACTGTCAGATCATCTTTATCGATCACCAGCCACAGATGGCGTTTGGCGTGCAGTCGATTGACCGCCAGGTGCTGAAAAACAACACCGTGGCGCTGGCGAAAGCGGCTAAGGTGTTCAACATCCCGACCATCATCACCACCGTAGAGACCGAAAGCTTCTCCGGCAATACCTATCCTGAGCTGCTGGACGTGTTCCCGGGTCAGGACATTCTGGAGCGTACCTCCATGAACTCCTGGGACGACCAGAAGGTGCGCGACGCGCTGAAGGCCAACGGCAAGAAGAAGGTCGTGGTGGCCGGTCTGTGGACCGAAGTGTGCAACAACAGCTTTGCCCTGTGCGCGATGCTGGAAGGCGACTACGAAATTTATATGGTGGCGGACGCGTCCGGCGGCACCTCCAAAGAAGCCCACGACTACGCGATGCAGCGCATGATCCAGGCGGGCGTGATCCCGGTGACCTGGCAGCAGGTAATGCTGGAGTGGCAGCGCGACTGGGCGCGTAAAGAGACCTACACCGCGGTGATGGACATCGTGCGCGAGCACTCCGGCGCGTACGGCATGGGCGTGGATTACGCCTACACCATGGTGCACAAAGCGCCGTCTCGCCAGAAGAGCGAGCACCGCACCTTAGCGCCGGTTCCGGCTCGCTAAGTCCCGTCGGCGGGCTGGTCCCTCATCCGGCTCGCCGCTGCCTCTTTCTCTGGAGTTCACGATGAGTACTGGGCTGATATCCCTTGCGGCAGGCGTGTTGATTGGCCTGATGTATGCCGTGCTGAAGGTGCGCTCCCCCGCGCCCCCCGCGCTGGCGCTGATTGGCCTGCTGGGGATGCTGGCGGGTGAACAGGCGACGCGCCATCTCTTATCCCGCGACGGCGCGCCGCCGCCTCAGGCGATCGTTCCGCAGGCCAGTTCGCAGACGGGAGCGTCGTCATGAAAGCATGGATAATTTCGCTGGTGTGCGGCGTGGGTGCTGGGGTAATTTACGCTCTGCTCGACGTCCATTCCCCGGCGCCGCCGGTTGTCGCCCTGCTTGGCCTGTTTGGCATGCTGGTGGGTGAACAGCTCATCCCGGAGGGACGGCGTTTACTGAGTCGCGAACCGCTTACCCTCGCCTGGTTTCGTCACGAATGCGTACCGAAAATCAGCGGCACGGCGCCCCCTGCGCCCGCGAAGGATACCCGCGACGTTAAATGACTGGTTAGAGGAATAACAGCATGACGCTGCCGTGGCGCATTGCCATCATTGATGACGAACGTTCCGTCCGCAGCGGGTTGAGTAATCTCCTGGAGTCGGAAGGCTATTCGACCGATACGTTTGATTCGGCAGAGGTATTTCTGAGCCATCCGCTCGCCCTGTCCGGCGCGGCGCTGGTGATCACCGATATCAAGCTGCGGGGCATGAGCGGCCTTGAGCTGTTTGACAAGCTGCGGCTGCTGGCCGTACCGCCGCCGCCCGTGCTCTTTATCTCCGGTCATGCTGATGAAAATATGCAGCGGTACGCTCTCGGTCTGGGCGCCGCTGCTTTTTTGCGTAAGCCCATTAACATCGATATTCTGCTGGATCATATCCAGCGGGAGCTGGCCCGCCGACAATAAGGATCGCGGATGAACGAAAACGAGCAGCCTGCATTCTGGCCCGCCCAGGGGAATCTTCACCAGGGGCGGGTTTTTGTCCTTAAAGAGGATGTGATTTTTACCGTGCTGGCGCAGGAGGGCGGAATCGCCTGGATGCACGCGCGACATCCTCATTCCGGCGGCTCGTTCATTATCGCCACCGCGGTGAGCGACGAAGAGGAAGAGCGGGCCACCCGGCTGCTCAAAAACGAGTTTGCGCTGCGCGATATGCTGCAGGACAGCTGGGCCATTCGCGCCGTCGCCTCCACCCAGTACCGGGGGCGCTTCGCGCTGGTGTACGCCCCGTTTCCCTTTGAGCTGCTGGCGCGACGCGCGGGCAGGGCGATCTCGGGGATCGCGCGCTTTATCGAGCTGGCGATCCAGATCTGCGCCCCCCTGCGCCAGATGCATCTGCAAAACCTGATCCACGGCGATATCAAGCCCGGCAGCATTTTTGTTCAGCACGATGCCACCTGCCGTCTGGGCAGCTTTGGCCTCTCCTGCACGCTCTCCGATGCTTTCTCCCAGACCCGGCTTGCCGTTTCGGGCGGTACGCCTGCCTGGATGTCGCCGGAACACACCTCCCGCACCCAGCGTCCCGTGGATAACCGCAGCGATCTGTACAGCCTCGGCATGGTGCTGTATGAACTCCTGACCGGCCGCCTGCCGTTTGAGCTGGGAGAGGACGACCAGACCAACTGGGCGCATTACCACATCGCCTCGGCGCCGCTGGCCCCGGACGCGATACGCCCGGACGTGCCGGGGATGCTGTCGACCATCATCCTGAAGCTGCTGGAAAAGCACCCCGATAACCGCTACCAGACGGTCGACGGGCTGATTGCCGACCTCCGCCGCTGCCAGGCGACGCTGACCTGCGAGGGCGAAATCGTCGTCTTTACCCCCGGCCAGCAGGACCGTACCCCGGCGATCCATCTGGCGGACTCCCTGTTCGCGACCCATCCGCAGGCGAACGACGTCATTGCCGCGTTTGAGCGGGTGGGGCAGAACCGCGTGCCGGAGCTGGTGACCATCGGCGGGCCGTCGGGGATCGGCAAATCCTCGATCATTGCGACGGCGCTTAAAACGCTGCAGCAGCGCGCGGTGCTGCTGGCGGTGGGCAAAGTCGATCAGTTTTCACCGTCGCTGCCCTACGGCGTATTAAGCTCCGCGTTCCGCACCCTGACGCTGCACCTGCTGGGGCTGCCGGCAGACGAGGTGGCGAAGTGGAAAATCCGCCTCTCGCGCGCCCTGGAAGGCTATGAAGAACTGACCGTCAGCCTGGTGCCCGAGCTGGGCCTGCTGCTTGAGCGCAAGCCGCGCTTCTCGGCGGATACGTTTTCCATTGATGCCCGGGCGCGCTTCAGCCATATGGTGCTGGCGCTGGTGAAAACCTTTGCCTCGCAGGGCTGCCCGCTGGTGCTGGTGCTGGACGATCTTCAGTGGAGCGACGCCGCCAGCCTGCAAACGCTCAACGCGCTGCTGGTGAGCTGCGGCGCCATCCCGCTGCTGGTGGTTGTCGCTCACCGCGATATCGGCTCGTTGTCCGACCCCACGCTGCAACAGCACCTGGCGAGCCTGCCGGAGGCGGCACAGCACGCGAGCGAGATTGTCCCGCAGGCGCTCTCGGTTAAAGCCGTGGCGCGCTGGCTGGCAACGGTGTTTCGCACCCGCAGCGCGGCGACGACCGACCTTGCCACCCTGATCCACGAGAAGACGGGCGGCAACCCGCTTTTTGTGCATGAATTTTTCCGCCGCATCGTCGACGACGGGCTGGTGGTGCATAACAAATACCAGGACAAGTGGCATTACGATCTGCAGGCGATCCGCGCCCGGCATTACACCGAAAACGTGGTCACCCTGGTGCTGGAGCAGCTCGAAGTGCTGCCCGACGAGACGCGCCGCCTGCTGGGCAGCATCGCCTGTCTCGGCGGCACGGGCGAGATGGAGATGATGTGCCGCGTGGTCGGCATGTCGATGGCGGAAATGCGCTATGCGCTGCACCCGGCGGTGATGGCGCAGCTTATCGTGCTGACGGAGAAAGCGTACTCCTTCACCCACGACCGGGTGCAGGAGGCCGCCTTTGCGCTGCTGGATCGGCATGAGAAAAGCCATCTTCACCTGACCACCGCCAGCCTGCTGGCCGACGCCGCCCGCCAGGCTGCGGGGAATGAGCTGCTGTTCCGCGCTGTACATCACGTCACGGCCGCGCTGGACAGCATCCAGCCCGCCCCGCAGCGCCAGAGGTTCCGCGAGCTGAGCCTGCTGGCCGCGCGACGCGCGAAGCGTTCGGGAGATTATCTTTCGGCGCTGAGCTATATCCAGACCGCCAGAGCGCTGGGCAACGCCGGGACGGTGTCGGACTTTATGCTCGATATCGAAGAGGCGGGCTGCGAGTTTGCGCTGGGGCACCTGGAGCGGACTCGCGAGCTGTGTGACGCCATCCTCGGCTGCCCCGGCGGGCTGACCGAAAAAGCGCTGGCGGCAAACCTGCTGGTGGAAGTCTACATTCGTCAGTCGGACAGCCGTCTGGCGCTGGAGGCGGCGCTCTGCTGGCTGGGGGTGTTTGGCATCCAGATTGGCCGCTATCCGGAAGATGCCGACTGCGACGAGGCCTGGGAACGCTTTTGCAACCGCGCAAATGACGCGCCGCAACATCTCTTTGCCCCGCTCTCGCGGATGGAGAACCCGGAAACGGAAGCGGTGATGAACCTGCTCTACAGCGCCAGCATTTGCGCCAGCTTCATCTGCCCGCGCCTGCACTTTTTACTGCTCTGCCGCATGATGCACCTGACCCTCGATCACGGCATCACCGGCGCCTCCACCACGGCGATGGCCTGGTTTGGCGTGCTGATGGGTCACCGCTACGCCGAGTATCGCCTCGGGTTTCAGTACGGCACGCTGGCCCGCGAGCTGGTGACCCGCCACGGCTACGATGCCTTTGAAGCCAAGACCCTGCTGCCGCTCGACCAGCTCAGCGTCTGGACCCAGCCTTTGTCGTTCACCATCGAGTGCGCGAAAGCCTGCTTCAGCGCGGCGGTCACCCACGGGGATATGACGATGGCCTGCTTTGCGGCCTGCCACCAGGTGATCAACTTCCTCTCGCGGGGCGATCACCTGGACGGGGTGCTGACCAGCATCGATCGCGGCCTGGCGTTCGTGCGTAAAACCCACTTCCAGGACGTGGAAAGCATTTTGATGGTGCAGCGCGGCTACGTTGAGTTCCTGCGCACGCCGGTCATCGGCACCTGGACCGCGTCGCAGGTCTTGCCCGAGGCGCTGCTTCCCGCGTCGCCGGAGCAGGCCCCGGAGCAGACCTCCACCATGCTGTTCTGGTACTGGCTCTATCGCGGCATGGCGCACTTTACCTGCGGCGAGTACGCCGACGCGCAGGCGGATCTGGAGATGGCGGGGTGGTACGCGTGGTCCGCGCCGGGGCACATCCATCTGCTGGATTACCATCTCTACAGCGCGCTGGCGCTTTCGCGTCAGCTGACGCCGGAGACCTTCTCGGCGAACCACCGCCGCAGCATTCACGCCCACTACGACAAAATCGCCCTCTGGGCGCGCATCAATCCCGGCACGTTCGCGGATAAAGAGGCGCTGATCTACGCCGAAATCGTGCGTCTGGACGGAATGAACAGCATCGCGCTTGAGCAGTATGAGAAGGCGGTCCGGCTCTCCCGCGAGGGCGGATTTAATCCGATTAATGCCCTGGCACACGAGCTGGCGGGGCGCTTTGCGCTGGCCTGCGGCTATCCAACCGCCTCGGACGCGCACTTCCGCGGCGCAATTGCCGCCTGGGGCCGGGCGGGCGCGCAGGCCAAGGTGCGCCAGCTGGAGCAGGATTTCCCGCACCTGCTGGCCTCCGGGCAGGCGAGCGCCTATGACACGGTAGCGTTCGCCCAGAACGAGACCATCCGCGATCTGCAGAGCGTGATCAAAGCCTCCCGCGCGCTGTCGGAAGAGATCAACCTTGAGCGCTTAATCGAAAACCTGATGACGATCCTCCTCGAACGCGCCGGGGCGCAGCGCGGCCTGCTGCTTCGCGTGAGCGATAGCCTGATTCCGGAGATCGAGGCCAGCGCCTGGACCAGCACCGACGGCGTGCGGGTGCGGATCCTGAAAGACGTGCCGACGGCGACCGACCTGCCGCTGTCGGTGCTCGCGGCGGTGATCCGCACCGGGCAGGAGATCCGCACCGGCAGGCCGGAGGAGTTTCACCCCTTCAGTCAGGACCCCTATCTGGTGACCTCGGGGGCGGCGGTGATGTGCGTCCCGATGTTCAAACAGGCGCGGCTGGTGGGCGTGCTGTACCTGGAAAACCGCCTGATGCCGGAAGTGTTTACCGCCGAGCACTCGCGCGTGGTCAGCCTGCTGGGCGCGCAGGCGGCGGTCTCCCTGGAGACGGCGCGGCTGTACGCCGAGCTGCTGGCGGAGAACATCCAGCGCCGCCGGGTGGAGAAAGAGCTGCGCGCCAGCCAGACCTCGCTAATGCTGGGCGAGCAGATCAGCCACACAGGCAGCTGGCGCTGGGAGCTGGAGCAGGATCTGATGTTTGTCTCGGACGAGTATGCCCGCATTCTCGGCCTGCCCGAGCAGCAAAAGACGATCTCCATGGCGGAGTTTTTGACCTTCGTCCATGAGGACGATTACGCCCGCATCAGCGCCATTGTTACCCAAAGCGTGCGCGACGGGCTCTCGATGCGCGCGGAGTTTCGCGTTAAGCGTCCCGACGGCTCAACGCGCTACATCCTCGGCATTGGCGATCCGGTGGGCGTGGGCAGCGAGGTGAACGAGTATTACGGCATCATCACCGATATCACCAGCCAGCGCGCCGCGGAGGATGCCATGCGGGTGGCGCAGGCGGATCTGGCGCGGGTGTCCCGGGCCACCACCGTCGGGCAGCTGACCTCCTCCATCGCCCATGAGATCAACCAGCCGCTGATGTCGATCGTCTCGAACGCCGGAGCGAGCCTGCGCTGGCTCAACCGCGAGCCCGCCCGGCTGGATAAAGTGCGGGAAGGGCTGGAGGAGATCGCCGCCGAAGGCGCGCGGGCGGGGGAGATCATTCGCAGCATTCAGTCCCTGACGCGCAAGCAGGATCCCACCTTCTCGCGCATCGACATGCACTCCCTGATCCACCATATCATCACGCTTTCGCGCAGCGAGCTGGAGCAGCGATACATAAGCGTTGATTATCTGTTGAACGCCAGCGACAGCTTTATCACCGGCGATAGCGTGCAGATCCAACAGGTGCTGTTGAATCTGGTGATGAACGCGGTTGAGGCGATGGCCGAGGTGAAGGAGCGTGCCAGCACCATCACCCTCAGCACCAGCAACGCGGACGGGAAGGTGATCGTTGAGATCGCCGACACCGGCAGCGGCATTGAGCCCGAGCGGCTGGAGCAGATTTTTGACTCGTTCTATTCCACCAAGCCGCAGGGAATGGGGATGGGGCTGACCATCAGCGCCAGCATTATCGAGCGCCACTGCGGGAAGCTGAGCGCGCGCCGCCGGGAGCCGCACGGCACGGTATTTGCCTTCGCGCTGCCGCTGGCCGCGCAGGAAGCGTAAACGTTACTCCGCGGGCTGGCTTTTGGTCAGGCGCTCAACGGCCCTGACCAGCTCGGCCACGGAGCGCACCTGCATTTTCTCCATCACGCGGCGGCGGTGCACCTTCACCGTGATCTCGCTGACGCCCAGCTCCGCGGCAATTTGTTTGTTCAGCATGCCGCTTATCGCCAGCGTCAGCACCTCGTGCTCGCGCGGCGTGAGGGACATGTGGCGCTGCTTCAGGGCGTAGTGCTCTTTATTGCGCTCGGCGTTGTTTTCCGCCAGCTGCAGTGCGGATTCGATGGCGTCTATCAGCGCGTTAGATTCGACGGGCTTGGTGAGGAATTCGTACGCGCCACCTTTGATGGCGCGCACCGACATCGGGATGGTGCCGTGGCCGGTGAGGAAAATAATCGGGATTTCGCGCCCGCTTTCCTTGAGGGCGTCTGCTACCTCAAAACCCGAAATGGCGGGCATTTGCATATCGAGGATCACGCACGACGGCAGATCCTCAAAGCGGTATTGCAGAAACGCTTCTGCCGATGAAAAGCCGATGGCGTTCAGGCCTGCCGAGTCCAGCAGCCCGATCACGGACTGTCTGACGGCGTCATCGTCATCTACCACATACACAATGTGTTCCATTCACCGCCCCGGTGCTGATTGACATGTCGAGGATGCAAACAGTCACTACGGCGACGTAAGAGACTGTTTATGCTGCCTTTCATCTTAACACATTAACTATCATTATCATTTAACAATATGATAACCGTATGAAGTATAGCGAGCCGGGGCGGGGGCGGTGAAGGAACGAAACGCTGTTTTTATGCACCGACAAGCTCAATGCGGTTGCCGTCCGGGTCCGCGATCACCGCCTCATAAAAGCCGTCTCCGGTCAGGCGCGGAGCGCTGAGCAGCGTGCCGTTGGCCTGGGCTCGCTCGGCCATGCTGTCCACTTTTGCCTTGCTGCCGACGTTGATGGCGATATGCGCCCAGCCGATAAACTCCGGGTGCAGCGGGGCGTCGGGCAGCTCCGGCAGCGTCATGAGCTCGATGGTCGGACCGTCATCCAGCGTAATAAAGTGTGATTCAAACCCCGGACGATTTTTACTGACGTAGCGTTCGTTACTGCGGCCATTAAAAACCGTTTCCCAGAACTGAACCTGGGCGTTCAGGCTGCGGGTCCAGAGTGCAACATGGGCAATATGCATAAGTTCCCTCGTGATGTGTCGGTGAGGACTTTCACCGGTAAAACAGGCTACACTCTGGTTTTGAGCGCGACAAGCTGAGGAAAAGACAATGCACTACACACTGAAAGAAAGCGACAAGGATAAAGCGGAAGGGTCAAACGGCGCGGGCGCTCTGCAGCAAAAACTGCTGGAGTCCCGTTCGATTGTGATCTCCGGTGAGATCAACCAGGAGCTGGCGCAGAAAGTGATCACCCAGATGATCCTGCTGCAAAGCGTCAGCAACGATCCGATCAAGCTGTACATCAACAGCCAGGGCGGCCACGTGGAAGCGGGCGACACCATCCACGACTTCATCAAATTCATTCGCCCGGAAGTGCACGTCATCGGCACCGGCTGGGTGGCGAGCGCCGGGATCACCATCTTCCTGGCCGCGAAAAAAGAGCACCGCTACTCGCTGCCAAATACCCGCTTTATGATCCACCAGCCGCTGGGCGGCGTGCGCGGTCAGGCGACGGATATTGAGATCGAAGCGCGCGAGATCATCCGCATGCTGGATCGCGTGAACAAGCTGATCGCTGACGCCACCGGCCAGCCGCTGGAAAAAGTGAAAAAAGACACCGACCGCAACTTCTGGATGTCCCCGGCGGAAGCGCTGGACTACGGCATCGTGGGTAAACTGATTACCCATTACGACGAGTTGAACCTGGATTAAGATTTAGCACCGTGTATGTGTCGGGTGGCGGCTTTGCCTTACCCGACCTACGCGTGCGGGTTTGACCCATGACAAGTTCCCCCTCTGCTTTCTTACCTATAATCGCGCCTGTTTCCCCTCTCACTGGTGCTACCCATGGCGTATCAACTGAACCTGAACTGGCCGGAATTTCTTGAGAAATACTGGCAAAAACAACCCGTTGTGCTGAAAAATGCCTTCCCGAATTTTGTCGATCCGATTACCCCGGACGAGCTGGCAGGGCTGGCGATGGAGCCGGAGGTCGATAGCCGTCTGGTGAGCCATTTCAACGGTAAATGGCAGGCCAGCAATGGCCCGTTTGAGCACTTCGACGATCTGGGCGAAACCGGCTGGTCGCTGCTGGCGCAGGCGGTGAACCACTGGCATATGCCCGCCGCGGAGCTGGTGCGTCCGTTCCGCGTTCTGCCGGACTGGCGCCTGGACGATCTGATGATCTCCTTCTCCGTGCCGGGCGGCGGCGTGGGCCCGCATATCGATCAGTACGACGTGTTTATCATTCAGGGGATGGGCAGCCGCCGCTGGCGCGTGGGCGACAAGCTGCCGATGCGTCAGTTCTGCCCGCATCCGGCGCTGCTGCATGTGGATCCGTTCGAGCCGATTATTGACGAAGATCTGGCCCCGGGCGATATCCTCTACATCCCGCCAGGATTCCCGCACGACGGATTTACCCATGAAACGGCGCTCAACTACTCCGTCGGCTTTCGCGGGCCGAACGGCCGCGATCTGATCAGCAGCTTCGCCGATTATGCGCTGGAAAACGATCTGGGCGGCGAGCACTACAGCGATCCGGATCTGACCTGTCGCGAACACCCGGGCCGCGTGGAGCAGTACGAGCTGGATCGCATTCGTCAGATGATGATCGACATGATTAGCAAGCCGGATGATTTCACAAAATGGTTCGGCAGCTTTGTCTCCACGCCGCGCCACGAGCTGGATATCGCCGCCGCCGAGCCGCCGTACGCGCCGGAAGAGGTGCTGGACGCGCTGCAGGGCGGCGAAACGCTGTCTCGCCTGAGCGGGCTGCGCGTGCTGAACATCAACGGCAGCTTCTTCATCAACAGCGAACAGCTGGAGACGGTAGACGCGAAGGCGGCGGATGCGCTGTGCCGCTACACCGAACTCGGTCAGGCCGAGCTGGGCGATGCGCTGAAAAACCCGGCGTTTGTCGAGGAGCTCACCGGGCTGATTAATCAGGGGTACTGGTACTTCGACGAGTAGTGCGGCCTGTTGCCCGGTGGCGCTGCGCTTACCGGGCCTACAACGGCGAGAACGTAGGCCGGGTAAGGCGAAGCCGCCACCCGGCAAAAACTACTCCTCCATCGCAATCACAATCGCTTCACCCATCTTCTTCAACGCCTCGCGATGTTTCTCCGTTGGCGGCAGCGCCACGTTGATCCGCAGGCAGTTGCGGTACTTCCCGGAGGCGGAAAACAGCGACCCGGCCGCGGCCTGGATTTTCAGCCGGCACAGCTGCTTGCTGACGCACACCATATCGACCGTCTCCGGCAGCTCAACCCACAGCAGGAAGCTGCCCTGCGGGCGCGTGACGCAAATCTCTGCCGGAAAATACTGCCGCACCCAGCAGGTGTAGGTTTCCATATTCTGCTGATAAATCTGGCGCATACGGCGCACGTGGCGATGGTAATGGCCGTCGCGGATAAACGCCGCCACCGCCATCTGCGTGCCCGGCACGTTAAACCCGCCCGCGGCGTATTTCATGTGCATCACCCGGTCGTAGTAGCGTCCCGGCACAATCCAGCCGACGCGCAGGCCCGGCGCCACGGTTTTAGTAAACGAGCTGCAGAGGATCACGCGGCCGTCGATATCCATGGAATGAATGGTGCGCGGGCGCGGGTACTCCGCCGCCAGCTCGCCGTAAATATCATCCTCGACAATCACGATATCGTGCCGCTGGGCGAGGGCCAACACCTGCTTTTTCCGCGCCTCCGGCATGATAAACCCGAGCGGGTTATTGCAGTTGGGCACCAGGATCACCGCCTTGATCGGCCACTGCTCCATTGCCAGCTCTAGCGCTTCGATGCTGATCCCGGTTTCAGAGTCGGTGGGAATTTCAATCGCCTTGATGTCAAACCCGCGCAGCATCTGCATGGTGCCGTGAAACGACGGTGATTCCACCGCCACGATATCCCCCGGTTTGCACACCGACAGGAGGGCGATCGACAGCGCGCCGTGGCAGCCGTTGGTGATCACAATGTCGCTTGCCGAGACGGTGGAGCCGCCGTCCAGCATCAGACGGGCGATCTGCTCGCGCAGCTCCAGGCGCCCGTCAAGCACGTCATAGCTCAGCATCTCGCCGGGGTTATGCTGCGCGATGCGGCTCATCTCGCGCCACAGGGGCTTCAGGCTCGGCTGGTTAATGTCCGGCGAACCGCCGCCGAAGGAGATCATCTCTTTGTCGGCGCGGGCGTCCAGCAGCATCATCACCTCATCCCACTGGGTAACGTCCACCGGGCGCTGCACCGGGCGGGTCATCGCCGGGACGGGCGGCTGAGCCTTGCGCGGCGAGACAAAATAGCCGGAGCGCGGCTGAGGCGTGATCAGCTGGAGGTTTTCGAGGATCTGGTAGGCCTGCTGTATGGTGCTGATGCTCACGCCGTGCTCCTGGCTCAGCGCGCGCACCGACGGCAGACGTTCGCCGCTGCGATACAGCCCTTGTTCAATGCGTTCTGCCAGAAGGTTGGCCAGATGTTGATAGCGCGTCATGCTGTATCCTCTATTTTCACCATACAGATTATAAAACCAGTACAGATTGCTGCGAAAATTGCCATGCAGATACTGTTTTAGCGGATCTGTATGTTAAACAAAAGTTGTTTTTGCATCTGTATTGCACAGGCCGATTTCCGGGATGATAACCCCACTGACACAGTGAGGAGAGCATCATGGAATTCTACGAGAATCGTTCAAAACGTCCGTTTATTGTGTTTGTCTGGATCGCAAAAACGCTGCGTAACTGGTATCGCATCAACCGCACCCGCCGCATCCTGAGCCAGATGAGCGACGAGCAGCTCAAGGACGTCGGGTTATCGCGGTATGATGTATGAGCCGCGTCATCGCCCGGTGGCGCTACGCTTACCGGGCCTACAGGATCGAGTAGGCCGGGTAAGGCGAAGCCGCCACCCGGCGATGTTCAGCTCAACAGCGCAAGCGTCTGCCGCTTCGGCCTTTCCAGCAAATCCAGCGCCTCCTGATAAGAACGCACGTTGTTATAGCCCATCACCAGCCCGTAGCGTTTGCCCGACCCGCGATACCACTCCGAGAGCGCGTTGACCTGCAGCTGCTGTTCCTGCCAGCAGCGCGCGATTTCCCGGTCACGACTTCCTTTGGTCAGGAACGCCACGATATGCATCCCGCCGTCGTTTTGCTCGGTGAAAAACAGATCGCCATACACCTCCTGCAGAGCGGCAATCATCCAGTCGCGGCGGGTCTGATACAGCGCGCGCATCTTTTTCAGGTGACGGAAAAATGCCCTTCGTTGAGAAACGCGGTGAGGATCTTCTGCGTCAGCACCGGCTGGCCGCTGGTGGTGATGTCCGCGCAGTCGGTAAAGGCCCCGACGGTGCTGGCGGGCATCACCACGTAGCCCATGCGCAGCGACGGCATAATGGTTTTACTGAAGGAGCCCATAAAAATCACCCGGTCGTGCTGGTCGAGGCTTTTCAGCGACGGCAGCACCTTGCGCGTATAGTGAAACTCTCCGTCGTAATCGTCTTCGATAATCCACGCCTCGTTCTGGCTGGCCCAGTCGAGCAGCTGCTGTTTACGCGGCAGCGAGAGCGTGACCGCCAGCGGACTCTGGTGCGACGGGGTGACGATGGCAAAACGCGCGTCGCGATGGTGGCGGAGCAGGTAGTCCGTGTCGATGCCGCAGCGATCGACCGGCACCGTGTGCAGGCGCGGCACGATCCGCTTCAGCAGCTGCTGGCCCATAAAATAGCCCGGATCCTCAAACACCACCTTGTCGCTGCGGCTGGCGAGGGTATCGAGGATCAGCCGCAGGCTGCCGCTGTAGCCGCTGGTGATCAACACCTGTTCAGCGGTGCAGGACAAGCCGCGCGAGATGTTGAGGTAGCTGGCGATGGCCTGGCGCAGCGGATACCAGCCCAGCACCGGCGGGTTGAGCATCTCCTCCTGACGCATGGCCCGCGTCGCCTGGCCCGCCAGCAGCAGCCACTTTTTATACGGGAAGCTGTCGAGGGCGGGGATGCCGGGGCGCAGAAAACCCGCCCGCTCGCGCTGGCTGATGAGCGAGGCCGGAAGCGCTCCGGTGGGCTGCTCCGCCGGGGCATGCTTGTCCGGCAGCAGGAGGTCCGGGTTAACCCGCGTGCCGCGCGCCCCCTGGCTCACCAGATACCCTTCACCCGTCAGAATGGCATACGCCGTTTCGACGGTTTTACGCGCCACCTTCAGCTCTTCCGCCAGCACGCGGATGGCAGGTACCTTATCGCCCGGCTTCAGCACGCCGCGCATAATGTTGTCGCGATAGCGGGAATAAATCTCGTGATAGCCCGGCTTCATGTCCTACCTCGTTTCACGATTTTTGTATCTTTTTACTATGTCATGAACGGCGTAGATTTGCCTCATCGCATGACACATGCCGCACAAAAAGAGGAAAGACCATGAGCACTCGCGTTAACCACCATAAAGCTACACCTGCCCTCGCCAACGCGCTGTCTGCCCTGAGCATGGAGGTGGCAAAAACCTCCATCGACCCGGCGCTTAAGCACCTGATCGACATTCGCGTGTCGCAGCTGAACGGCTGTACGTTCTGTCTGGATATGCACTCAAAAGAGGCGAAAATCGCCGGCGAGCGCGAGCTGCGCCTGTATCATCTGGCGGCCTGGCGCGAGTCCCCGCTGTTTAGCGCCCGTGAAAAAGCGGCGCTGGCCTTCACCGAAGCGCTAACCCAGATTGGCGTTCACGGCGTGAGCGATGCGCTCTACCGCAGCGTGGCGGAACATTTCTCGGATGTCGAGATTTCAGAGCTGAACTTCGCCATCGTGGCGATCAACGCCTGGAACCGTCTGGGGATCACCTCCCGCATGGCGCCCGGCGCGCTGGACGCGGCGTACGGGCTGAATAAGGCTAACCTGGAATAATCCCGCGCTCGCGGATCATCGCCACCAGCGCCCGCAGTCCCGGCGGGACGTGGCGATGGCCCGGGTAGTACAGGCGCAGCCCGGCAAACGGCTGCGCCCAGTCGTTTAAGACGCTCACCAGCTCCCCGCTTTTCAGCTCGTCCTGAATATAGAGTTCCGGTAAAAATCCCACCCCTAACCCCGCTTTTACGGCGCGGATCGAGGCAAAAAGATCGGACGTCGCAAAGCGCGGCGGCACGGCAAGCGCGTACGTTTCACCCCGACGGGCCAGCTCCCAGCGGTAGATCCCGCCGTGGGCCATACGCATGCCGATCCCCTGGTGTGAAAGCAGATCGTCCGGCGTCTCGGGTATGCCGTGACGGGCGAAATAGTCCGGCGTGGCGGTGACGAGCTGGCGGATCTCACCGGTCAGCGGCACGGCGATCATGTCCTGCGGCACGGACTCCTCAAGGCGGATCCCCGCGTCATAGCCTTCGGCAACGATGTCGATCATGCGCGCTTCGCTGACGGTTTCCACGCGCATCTTCGGGTAGCGGATCATAAAGTCGATCAGCAGCTGGTCCAGAAACAGGGTGCCGATATGGTTCGGCACGTTCAGACGCAGCGTGCCGGCGGGTTCCCCGGTGTCGCTGTGGATCTCCTCGCTGGCGAGGCGGATCTCCTGTAGCGCTGGGCCGATACGCGCCACGTAGCGCTGCCCGGCGTCGGTGAGCGCCACGCTGCGGGTCGTGCGGTTGAAAAGTCGCGTCTGAAGGCTGCTCTCCAGCCCGGCGATGGCGTTGCTGACCGCCGTGGCGGACATGCCGAGCTCCTGCGCCGCGCCGCGAAAGCTGCCGCGCCGCACCACCGCCATCACCACTTCCAGCTCTGTCAGACCTGAACGATGCATAGATTATCCTGAAAATCGAAACAACCCTTGCAGCATAGCGTGGATTATCGCAACGGAGAAGCCGTGACAGACTGGGCTCACACAGCCTGAGGAGGTTTATATGCACACCATCGAACAGATCTTTATTAACGGCGAATTTGTTACCCCGCACGGTGCCGAGTGGTTTGATTTGTACAACCCGGCGACGGCGCAGGTCATCGGTCAGGTTCGTCTGGCGGATGAGGTTGACGCAGCGCGCGCCGTTGCGGCGGCGAAAGCGGCGTTTCCGGCGTGGTCCCGGACCACAAAGCAGGAACGCATCGCCACGCTGAAGCGCATGCACGCCGCCGTGGCCGCCCGTCACGATGCGCTGCTGGATGCGATTGTTGAGGAGTACGGCGCGCCCGCCTCGCGCTCGGCGTGGATGGCCAGCTATCCGGCAGAGGTGATTGCTCAGGCCATCGAGGCGCTTGAGGCGTTTGAGTTTGTCACTCCAGCAGGTGCCGCAACGGTGCAGATGACGCCGCTCGGCGTGGCCGGGCTGATTACGCCGTGGAACAGCGATGCGGGGTTTATCTGCGGCAAACTGGCGGCCGCGCTGGCGGCGGGCTGCACGGCGGTCATCAAGCCGAGCGAAATGAGCGCCCTGCAAACGCAGATTGTCACCGAAGCGCTGCGCGACGCCGCGCTGCCGCCGGGCGTGTTTAACATCGTCACCGGACGCGGCGAGACGGTGGGCGAAACCCTCAGCCGCCATCCGGACGTCGCGAAAATCTCGTTCACCGGTTCCACGAATACCGGCAAGGCGATCCTGCGCAACGCGGCGGAAAGCTTTAAGCGCGTCACGCTGGAGTTGGGCGGTAAATCGCCGACGATCCTGCTGGATGATGTGGATCTCGTGCAGGCGATCCCGCTGGTGATCCAGGCCGGGTTTATGAACAGCGGTCAGGCGTGCGTGGCCGGGACGCGCATTCTGGTGCCTCACTCGCGCAAGGCGGAGATCGAAACCGCGCTGGCGCAGGCCGTGGCGGCGGTGAAATCCGGCGACCCGCGCAACAGCACGACAGACGTCGGCCCGATGGTCAGCGAAAAGCAGTGGCTGCGGGTGCAGGGCTATATCCGCAAAGGAATCGAAGAAGGGGCGCGCCTGCTGGCGGGCGGCGAAGGGCGACCGGACGGCACGCAGGAGGGCTGGTTCGTGCGTCCGACGCTGTTTGCCGACGTGAACAACCGGATGACGGTTGCCCGCGACGAGATCTTCGGCCCGGTGCTGTGCGTCATCCCTTATCAGGACGAGGCGGAGGCGATCGCCATTGCCAACGACACAGAATACGGCCTGAGCGCGATGGTGCTGGGCGGCGATGTGGACCGCGCGCGACGCGTGGCACAGCAGATTGTTTCCGGTCGCGTGCTGGTGAACACCCTGGCTCATGAACCGAAAGCGCCATTTGGTGGCTTCAAACACTCCGGCGTGGGGCGCGAGATGGGCGAGTGGGGAATTCGGGCGTTTATGGAGCCGAGGTCGATGGTGGGCTAAAACCCGCCCGGTGGCGCTGCGCTTACCGGGCCTACATGAGCCGTAGGCCGGATAAGCGCAGCGCCATCCGGCACAACGCTTCGCTCCTTGCCGAAGCATTGTATCTCTCCATTCTGCATTCTCTCCCCAACATCACAACGGAGAGAAAACCATGATCGCAGTCCTTTTCGAAGCCAAAGCCGAGCCTGCCCATCAGGCGCGCTATCTTCAGCTTGCCGCAGAGCTTAAGCCTTTACTGGCCGACATCGACGGCTTTATTGATATCGAACGGTTCCAGAGCCTGACCACCGACGGCAAAATCCTGTCCCTTTCCTGGTGGCGGGATGAAGAGGCCGTCCGCCGCTGGAAGCAGAACGTCTTTCATCAGGCGGCGCAGGCCGAAGGGCGGGCGTCGATTTTTTCTTTCTACCGTATTCGGGTGGCGCAGCTGGTGCGGGAATACAGTTCCGAAACCGGAGAGCACGCGGCGTGTCTATCCTGACTCAGTACAGCGACCATGCGAATCACCTTATTCTGCTGACGGATGATGATAAGCTGGCCGCAGAGATCACCGAACCCTGGGCGGCCCATGCTTAAGACAAGTTTACCTCCTGACAACAGCGCGATGCTGGAAAAGGCGATTGCCGCGGTGGCGGCTGCCATGGCCGATCCGTCGCGCGTGAAGATGCTCTGTGCGCTAATGGACGGGCGTGCGTGGACGGCCACTGAACTGAGCGCGGCGGCAGACGTTGCGCCGTCGACCGCCAGCGGGCATCTTGCCCGGCTGGTTGAAGGACAGCTAATAACCTGCCTGTCGCAAGGGCGGCATCGCTATTATCGTCTTGCCGGGCACGACGTGGCGGCGCTGGTGGAGCAGATGATGGGGCTTTCGTGGAGCCGCATTACCCCGCCGGAAACCAGCGCGCCGAAAGCCATGCGTGACGCCCGGACCTGCTACGACCATCTCGCAGGCGCGGTGGCGGTGCAGATCTATGATTTCATGCAGGCGGAAGGCTGGCTGGAGGCTGACGGTTCCGCATTGACACTCTATGGCCGGGAGCAGTTCCTGGCGCTCGGTATTCCGTTAAGCGCGCATCCGCGCCGGAAGGCCTGCTGCGCCTGCCTGGACTGGAGCGAGCGACGGTTTCACCTGGGCGGAGAAGCCGGTGCGTTGTTGCTCGACCATCTGGAAAGTAAAGGCTGGATCCAGCGGGTGGCGGGGTATCGGGAGGTGGTGGTGACGGCGTCGGGAAAGGCTGCTGTTAAGAGGCTTTTTAGCCGCTAAAAACCCCCGGTGGCGCTGCGCTTACCGGGCCTACGCGTACATCGCCTCCAGTAACACCTTTCGCAATTCCTGCGCTTTAACTTCTCGTTTCTTGATAGTTACCCTGATAACTATTATCTTGACCGCGTGTGACGAGAGGTTCCCCATGAGTGAAGAAGAACTGTTCTGCCGCAGGCCGATGGGCATGCGGATGGCGATGATCGTGCGCCAGTGGCGTGCCGTCATCGACGACGCCATTCTCGATACCGGGTTAACCCAGTCGAGCTGGACGGTGATGATGCAGCTTCATCAGCTCGGGGATAACGTCTCAATGAGTGAGCTTGCGGAGGTGCAGGGCATTGAACTGCCGCCGCTGATGCGCACCCTCACACAGCTGGAAAAACAGGGTTACCTGCTGCGCACCACATCGCCTTATGACAAGCGCATCCGGCTTCTGACGCTGACGCCTGAGGGAAAAGCCATATTAAAAAGGCTTACTCAGGTGATTGAGACGTATCAGGCGCGCGTATCGCAAAACATCGCGCCGGAACATCTCGATATTTTCAGCGCCACGTTGAATCAAATCGCCTGCAATTTGCGGACAATCCGCGAAGAAGATAACAAGACCGAAAAATAATGACCCCTGAACAAAAGTTTGCCCGCTGGGTAAGGGTGAGTATTGCCTCTTTCCTGCTGATGTTTGTCTACTTTATCGTCGCGGATATCTGGATCCCGCTTACGCCGGACTCCACCGTGATGCGCGTGGTGACGCCGGTGTCTCCGCGCGTCTCCGGCTACGTGGCGGCGGTACATGTCCATAACAACAGCCAGGTGAAGAAAGGCGATCTGCTGTTTGAACTCGACGACACGCCGTTTCGCAATAAGGTAGAAGCGGCGCAAATCGCGCTCGAGCAGGCTCGCCTGTCTAACGAACAGCTGGATGCGCAGATCGCTGCCGCGCAGGCCAGCCTGAAAACCGCCGTGCTGACCGCGCGTAACGACAAAGTGACCTTTGATCGCTACCAGAAGCTGAGCACCCTGCAGAACGTCTCGCAGGCGGATCTGGATAAGGTTCGCACCACCTGGCAGAGCAGCGAGCAGTCCGTCAGCACGATTCAGGCCAACATCCGGAACCTGCGCATCCAGCGTGGTGAGCGCGAAGAACACCGCAACGTGACGCTGCAAAAATACCGTAACGCGCTGGATGAAGCAGAGCTGAATCTCGGCTGGACGAAGGTCTACGCCCAGGCGGACGGCACGGTCAGTAACCTGCAGCTGAGCCCGGGCTTCTACGCTTCCTCCGGTTCGGCCGCGCTGGCGCTGGTAAACAACCAGACCGATATCGTGGCCGATTTCCGTGAGAAGAGCCTGCGCCATACCCATCAGGGCACCGATGCGGCCGTGGTGTTTGACGCCTTCCCGGGACACGTTTTCCGCGCTCACGTCACCAGCAGCGACGCGGGGATCCTCGCCGGTCAGGAGGCCGTTAATGGCCAGCTCTCCGAGCCGGAGACCTCTAACCGCTGGGTGCGCGATGCCCAGCGCATGCGCATTCACGTCTCGCTGGACGAGCCGCTGCCGAAGCATCTGCCGACCGGCGCCCGCGCGACCGTACAGCTCTATAACAGCGAAGGGCCGTTTGCGCGCTTCTTCTCCGGGATGCAAATCCACCTGGTGAGCCTGCTTCACTATGTCTATTAGCACCCTGGCGCGGGTCTTTACCCCGCACGGTAACATCGTCTATACGGCAAACGACTTTCGCCAGACCCTGCGCATCGTCTTTGCTGGGATGATTGCGCTGAGCATCTCGAGCTTCTACAACACCCGCTACGGCGTGTTTTTCGTGGTCTACCCGATCATGCTGCTGTCGCTGGTGCCGGTGTTTAACCGCCACGTGGCGAAGCAGTTTATCTTCAGCGCATCGCTTAACTGCGTCGAAATGGTGATTATCATCGGCTATCTGTCGCAATGGCCGGCGATCATGACGCTGGTGGTCTTCGCCCTCTACGTGATGCGTTTTCGCTTTATGAGTAAAGGGCCGCTGTTTTTGTTCGGGTCCATGGGCGTGGTGTGCCAGAGCGTGATGCTCAACTTTATGAGCTACCCCACCACCAACTGGCATACGCTTTTGTTCTCGAACATCGAAGCCAGCGTGATGGCGGTATGCCTGAGCGCGCTGATGAACTACCTCCTGCCTGACGTGGAGCCCCGCAAGCCGCCGCCGCTGATTGAGAAAGACGACGCCCGCGTGCGCCACGAGTCGCTGCTCTCCGGCACCGTCGCGACGCTGATATTCGTCGTGTTTCAGATTAGCGACTTAAGCGATTCGCTTTCGGCGCTGATGGCAGGGATTCTGATCCTGTTCCCGATGCACTATCGCGGCGCGGTGATGAGCTCCATCTGGCGCGTGGTCGGCGTGGTGCTGGGCTGCCTCTATATTCTGGTGGTGCAGCTGATCCTCTACGATCACAGCAGCCATATGCTGTTGATGATGCCGCTGATCGGCCTTGGGCTGGCGTTTGGCGCGCGGCTGCACGTAATGGAGAAGGTCGGGGCGGGCGTGGGGTTCTCCAGCATCACCACCATCGGCATTATGTTCGGGCAGAACATGCACCCGGACACCGACCTGGTGTTCAGCGATCTCTATCGCATCACCTCCGTCACCTTTTCGCTGGTGGCGACGCTGACGATGGTCTTTCTGGTGCACCTGATCCTCAACCGCTTCGAGGCGACGCGCTACGTCATCGCGCCGCCCAAAGTAGATTAATGTCCCAGCACGGCAGGCAGCTGCGAGAGTAAAAACAGGATCAGGCCAATCGTCCCGCCCACCAGCGTACCGTTGACGCGGATGAACTGAAGATCTTTTCCGATGTTGAGCTCAATCTGGCGGGACATGTCTTTGGCGTCCCAGCTTTTCACCGTGTCGCTGATGTGGCGCGTTAGGAACGCGGCAAAATCCGGCGCGAGGCGGTGCGCCGCCTGCTCCAGATGCTCGTTCAGAGATGCCCGCAGGCTGGCGTCGTTTGTCAGCGTTTCGCCAAACCACAGCCCGGCGTTGGCGATGCGCTGCTTCACGCGCGAGTCCTCACTCTGCATATCCGCCTTCAGCCACTGGCGCAGGTCGGCCCACATCTCCCCCAGATAGCGGTTAAACGCCTCGTCGTTTTTCAGGTAGTGCTTAATGTTGCCGGCTTTTGCCGCCATCTCCGGATCGTTTTTCAGGTTGTCGATAAGCTTCAGCGTGGCGCGGTCAAACGCCTGGCGGATCTGGTGCGTGCGGTCGTGGCTGATATCGTCCAGCAGCGTGTTGACCGCGTTCGATACCATCTCCGCACTCTGATCGCCCAGCCACTCGGTGGGCAGCACCATTGCCTTGCGCGGGTGTTCGGTCTTCAGCCAGTGGACGATCTGGTCAGAGATAAACTCTCGCGTGCTTTCCCGCTGAATCAGGGTAATCAACCGGTTGATGATGGCGTCCAGCAGCACCTGGTGGCGGTTGTTTTTGGTCATGCTCTCCAGCATCACGGCGCTGGTCTCGGTGAAATCGACCTTGTCGATAGCCTTATGCACCGCGCGTTTGAGCAGGCGCTGAATGCGCCCGTCGTCAGTCAGCTCAAGAAAACCGCTCATCACCTGCATCAGATGCAGCCCGACGCGCTGGGCGTTGTCGGGCTTGCTGAACCAGGCGCCAATCATCTGTGCGGGCTCATAGCGGCGGATCAACGCCACCAGCGACTGGGTATCCAGAAACTTCTCCTGCACGAACTGGCCGAGATTGTCGCCAATCCGGTCTTTATTGCGCGGGATGATCGCCGTATGGCGCGAGATAAAGGGAATCGGCACCCGGCGGAAAAGCGCGACCACCGCAAACCAGTCCGCCAGCGCGCCGACCATCGCCGCCTCGGCAATGGCCTTGACGCCGCGCACCCAGAAGGTCTGCGGCAGGAACAGGGTGGTGATAAAGGCCGCGGCGGCAACCAGCAGCAGCGACAGCGCCAGCAGCTTGGCGCGTTTGAGTTCAGCTATTTTTTCCATGGGTTAAGGATAGAGGGAAGCGGGGGGAAAGTGCAAAGCAGGGAGCGTTATGTCATTCCCGCTTCTGGAACCTGCCTTCCGGAATTAAACACCTTTTTACATATTTGGTTAAATCCTTGCGTAATTTGTATATGCTTTTTTGTATATACAATCAGGGAAGGGTACACTATGCCAACGGAGTATGAGTGGGATAGCAATAAGGCGAAAAGTAACCTGCAAAAACATGGCATACGCTTTGAGGATGCGGTTATGGTTTTCGACGATCCTTATCATTTGTCTGTTCAGGATCGCTATGAGAACGGTGAATTTCGCTGGCAAACCATCGGCCTTGTGCAAGGTCTTCTTGTTATTCTGGTCGCACATACGGTACGTTTTGAAAGCGGAGGAGAAATCATCCGTATCATTAGCGCACGAAAGGCGGACCGCAAAGAGAGGAGCCGTTATGAGCATCGTTAAACATAAACGCGGTAGTGCGCCTGAGGTAAGCGCTCGTCGTGTGGCTGAGCTCAAAGCATTAGCTGAAAAACCAGATGCGGAGATTGATTACAGCGATATTCCTGCCACGGACGATGAACAGTGGTCAGGGGCGGTGCGAGGGAAGTTCTATCGACCACTCAAAACTCAAGCATCTGTACGCATTGACGCCGATGTGATGGAGTGGCTTAAACGGCCTGGGAAAGGTTATCAGACGCGGCTCAATGCCATTTTGCGTGAAGCAATGCTGCGCGATCAAAACAAAAAATAAATAGCGGGCAGCGTTTGGCTGCCCGCTATCTCAGCGTATATTTTCCAGCAGCCGCCACAGCACCCACCCGCCAAACCCCATCAGCACCACCCCCGCCGTGCGCTCTATCAGCCACAGCGCACGGCTGAGCTTCTGCTGGACCGCGGGCAAACCCATCAGCGTCACCAGCGCCAGATCCCACGCCAGCACCACCGTCACCATCCAGACGCCGCACGTTGCCTGCTGAAGCAGCGTCACGTCCGGCCCCAGCAATGCCGTCATCAGCGCCAGATAGAACAGCGCGTTCTTCGGATTAAGCAGCGCCGAGCCGAGCCCCAGCAGGATCTGCTTGCGCAGCGAGGGGCAGCGCTGACGGGGTTCATTCAGCGCCAGTGCCTGCGGTTGGCTTCGTACCAGATGCGAGCCGATCCACAGCAGGTACAGCGCCCCGCAAAGCTCTATCAGCGTAAACAGCCAGGCAAACTGGCGCAGCGCGCTCCAGCCGATAATCACCAGAACAATATAAAGCGCGTTACCCGCGGCGATGCCGACGCACAATCCGGCGCTGCCGCGCAGTCGGTAGCGCGCCGCGTAGCCCACCAGCAGGAAGAAGTCCGGCCCCGGGCTTAACAGGGCGACAAAATGCGCCAGCGCCAGGGCGAGAAAAGCGGAAGGGAAGAACAGTTCCATAGCAACCTCGGTTAACAATCTGAGGTCAGGCTACGGTGATGCCAACGTTATTTATTGTCAGATATTGATCGGCCCGTCGCGTACTGGCGCGGCGTGGCGGCGGTATAGCTGACGAAGGTCTTATGAAAATGGCTCTGGTCGGCAAACCCGCTCTGGTAGCCAACGTCGGCGATGTTGTCCCCGGCACGCAGTCGCGCTTTGGCGAACTCCACGCGGGAGATGTTGAGGAAGCTGCCCGGCGTCAGGCCGGTATCCTGCCGGAAGGTGCGGATCAGCGTCTCCTTGCGCAGCGAGAATCGTTGGGCAAGTTCGTCAAGCGAAGGCGGTGCGGCCAGGTCGGCAAGAAACGCCTGCCGCACGTGCTGGCTGGTTGAGCGAAGCGCGTCGGCGTTTGTCACGCAGCGGGGCAGGGCTGAAAGCAGCGTGTCCACGGATACAGGCGACATCGCCTCAACAATATCCAGGTAGCGCTTAAACAGCGCAGGGTCGCGAATCACCTGTAACGCCAGAGGAATATCGGTGTCGATATAGAGCATATGGTAGCTGCGCGGTTGCCCGGCGACGGGGTTGCAGCTGTGCGGCGCAGAGGCCGGGATCACAATGAGGTCCCCGGGGTTAAGGATGTATTCTTTGTCATGACAAATGCAGCAGGTCTGGCCTTCCATAATCGCGCCGATAGAGAGCTGAGGGTGACTGTGCCGTTTGTACGGCTGCGTGCTCTGCCACGTGCTGCGCAGCTCAAGGCCTGAGGCGCGGTGAAAAGTCTGCCGGATGTGTCGGGTATCGGTCATAAGCACTCCTTCTGGACGTTTTTTATACCACGTCAGCGAACCGTCTTGCAGCGCTTCATTAAGAACCTTCCGGATATACCCAACTTTACGTCCACAGCCAGTCATGTTGACTACCCTTAATACCCTAAGCGGTAAAACAAGGAGATTCGACATGGCTTATCAGACAGTAAATCCTGCCACTAACCAGCTCATCAAAGAATACCCCTCGCATACCGACGCGGATATCGACGCGGCGCTGAAGGCGGCCGATGCGCTTTACCATTCTGACTGGGCGAAAGGCGACATCAGCCAGCGCCTGCCGGTGCTGCATAAGCTTGCCGACCTGATCGACGAGCGCACCGAGGAGCTGGCGAAAATTGCCAGTCAGGAGATGGGTAAGCTCATCGAACAGAGCCGTGGCGAAGTGAAGCTGTGCGCGCAGATCGCCCGCTACTACGCCGACAATGCGAAGCAGTTCCTGGCCCCGGTGAAGTATCAATCCGAACTCGGGGAAGCGTGGGTGGAGCATCACCCCATCGGCGTGCTGATGGCCGTTGAGCCGTGGAACTTCCCGTATTACCAGCTGATGCGCGTCCTGGCACCAAACCTGGCGGCGGGTAACCCCGTTATCGCCAAGCATGCCAGCATCGTGCCGCACTGCGCCGAGACCTTTGCCCACCTGGTGCGCGAGGCGGGGGCGCCGGAAGGCGCATGGACCAACCTGTTTATCTCGTCCGAGCAGGTGGCGAACATCATTGCTGACGATCGCGTGCAGGGTGCAGCGCTGACCGGCTCTGAAAAAGCCGGCAGCGTGGTGGCCGCGCAGGCGGCGAAGCACATCAAGAAATCCACCCTTGAACTGGGCGGTAACGACGTGTTCGTGGTGCTGGACGATGCGGACCTGGACAAAGCCGTCAGGATTGGCGTGAATGCGCGGCTCAACAACGCCGGGCAGGTCTGTACCGCGGCGAAGCGCTTTATCCTGCATGAAAAGATTGCCGACGCCTTCCTGAGCAAATTCACCGAGGCATTTAAACAGGTGAAGATTGGCGATCCGCTCGACGAAAGCACCACGCTGGGGCCGCTGTCGTCGAAAGATGCGCTGGAAACGCTGACCAAACAGGTCAACGAGGCGGTGAAAAACGGCGCGACGCTGCACTATGGCGGCAAGCCGGTGCAGCGTGAGGGGAGCTTCTTCGAACCGACGATCCTGACGAATATCTCGCGCGACAACCCGGCGTACTTTGAAGAGTTTTTCGGCCCGGTGGCGCAGATGTACGTGGTAAAAAACGACGACGAGGCGGTCGCGCTGGCGAACGACTCCCACTACGGCCTGGGTGGGGCGGTATTCAGCCAGAATATCGAGCGCGCGAAAAAAATGGCGTCGCGGATTGAGACCGGGATGGTGTATATCAACTGGCTCACCGATACCGCGCCAGAGCTGCCGTTCGGCGGCGTGAAGCGCTCCGGTTACGGACGCGAGCTGTCGGATCTGGGGATCAAAGAGTTTGTGAACCAGAAGCTGGTGGTGGTGCGTCAGTAAGAGGCCATAAAAAAAACCTGCCAGCCGGCAGGTTTTTTATGGGGTTATTGCACTTCGATCTTGTCCCAGCCGCTTTTGAACATGCAGCTGTCAACCAGCGTATCCCGGCGATATTCATTCGCGTCTTCAACCGTGTAGCTCGTGGAAATATCCTTTTTCTTTTTCGATTTGTCCGTTTTTTCCGAGCTCGAACCGGTCACCACGTTATCCGGGGGAAGATCGATCAGCGCCTGCGCTTCGCATTCCGTGAGCTTTTTATTCATTTCCGCATCGCTGACGCCCGGTTTCACCCATTTGTACTGGACGCAGCCGGTGAGCATCAGCGTGAGGCTCAGAACGCAAAGCGCGGTCATGCGGTGTTTCATCAGAAGGTGACTCCACCGCCTACATATGCGCCGTCAATCAGCGTGTGGCCAGGGCGGCCGTCCTTGCCATCAACGCTCACGTGGCGGTAACCCACTTTCAGGGTCACAGGCGTAATTGGCGTCCAGCTTACGCCGCCGTTGGCTTCCACGTAGTTTTTCACGCTGTTGTTCAGCCCTTCTGGCGCCACGTAGCCTTCACCGTACACGTGGATGCTGTCGGTCAGGGCAACGTTCACACCGCCGCCGATCGGGAACGCCACGCCGTTATCGCCTTTCTTCGGGCCGATGTAAATGGCTTTGGCACCCGCATTCAGCATCACTGGGCCCACTTCCAGGTTGTAGCCTGCGCCCACGCCGCCGGTCTGGGTACCGTCATCGGTGTTTTTAAGCCAGTTGCTTTCGGCATACAGGCCGGATGAGGATTTCCCCATCTCGAGGTTAAGGTTGGTAAAGTTTTTACCCTGCTCAATGCTGCCGCCCATTGCCAGAGCGGAACCCGAGAGGGCGGTCAGAGCAGAAAGAAGAAGGATATTCAGTTTTTTCATGTTTTATGCCTCGTCATTAAATTCATCTGGGGGCACCTTAACAAGCGATGTTTATGACTGCAAATGTGATGAAGGTCGCTGTTTTATGCTGATATTGTTAACTTTTTTATTTGAAATGTTGCATTGATGTTTGATTGTCGAGGTGTCAACGCGTGATGTTTGGACGTTTAGGCACCGTTTAATTTTTTGACTAAACATAAACTGAACGAGGAAGGGATAGTGATTAGAGGTGAATTAATTGGGTTTCTAATAATTTCCAGAGGTATTTCAGATGTCACACAATACAACACAACCTTACATTTCAGGGCAATGAATATACGTTCACCCGCGCACGTCGGTTGCCTTTCTATGTCATTTTTCTGACACGTTTATTCTTTACGTTGTTGGCTTCACTCACTGGACACTAACAATATGAAAAGAAAAATTATTCCTGTGCTTATCGGTTGTGCGCTCTCTTTCTCTGGCCTGGCTGCGCAGCCTACCGCTGAGCGCTATATCGTCAGCTTCCCTGACGGCTCCCATGTGAAATACAGCGGCGCGTTTGCCGATGCGTTCCCGAACGGGCTTCCGGTGGGGATTGGCTCTGGCCTGCTGTTTACGGGCAAGCAGGGCGATGCCCTGACGTTTGCGACCGTGACCGATCGCGGTCCCAACGCCGATGCGCCAAAAATGGGTAAAAACGAAGCCAAAATCTTTGTTACGCCGGATTTCGCGCCGCTCCTGATGACCATCCGCGTCCAGAACGGCAAAGCGGAGGCGGTTGATGCCCGCCCGCTGCATGACGATAAAGGCGAGATTAACGGTCTCCCGCTGCAAAGCGGCGTGATTGGCTCCACCAATGAAGTGGCGTTCAGCGACACCCTCAAGGTCCTGAAAGGTGATAACCGCGGACTGGATACGGAAGGCATCACGCCTGACGGCAAAGGCGGCTACTGGCTGTGCGACGAGTACGGCCCGTTCCTGATTAACGTCGACAGCAAAGGGAAAATCCTCGCGATCCACGGGCCGCAGGCCGCGGAAGGGGAAAAATCCATCGCGGGCGGTCTGCCAAACATCATCAAATGGCGCCAGCCCAACCGGGGCTTTGAAGGCCTGACCCGGATGCCGGACGGACGCATTATCGCCGCCGTGCAAAGCACGCTGGACATCGACGGTAAGAGCAAAAAGCAGGCGCTGTTCACCCGTCTGGTGAGCTTTGACCCGGCGACCGGCAAAACCGCGATGTACGGTTACCCTATCGACAGCGCGGCCTACGACAAAAACAGCGACGCCAAAATCGGCGACATCGTGGCGCTCGATAATCAGCACATCCTGCTGATTGAGCAGGGAAGCGATAAAAACGACGGAATGCGTAACCTGATTTACAAGGTGGATCTCAGCAAGGCGAGCGATCTTTCCGCCTTTGACAAGCCGGGCGAGTACCCGGAGTTTGATGATGAGAAAACCCTGGCGCAGCGCGGCATTACCCTTGCGGCAAAAACGCAGGTGGTCGATCTCCGCGCGCTGGGCTGGCAGCAGGAGAAGGCTGAAGGACTGGCGCTGATCGACAGCAAAACGCTTGCGGTGGCGAACGATAACGACTTTGGCGTGAAGGTCGCGATGCAAAACCCGGTCGAGGGCAAGAAGCTTAAGGATTACCGGGTGAACGCGGAAGGCAAGCTGACGCTGGAGGATAAACCGGTGGAAACCACGCTCAGCGTGAAGCCGCTGAAGAAGCCGGAGTCCGACAGCGAGCTGTGGATTGTGACGCTGCCGGAGGCGGTGAAATAAGTTTACCGCTCACCCCTCTCCCCACAGGGGAGAGGGGGATTGTTCGGAGCGCATAGTTAAGCGGGGAGGCTATTTCTTCAGACTCGCAAACGCCGCCCGAATTTCCTCCTCCGGCAGCTGGATGCCAATAAACACCATCACGCTGTGCGGCGCTTCATCGCCCCACGGTCGGTCCCAGTCGGCGCTGTACAGGCGCTGCACGCCCTGGAACAGCAGGCGGTTCGGCTCGCCGTCAATCCACAGCATCCCTTTGTAGCGCAGCAGCCTGTCGGCAAACGACAGCAGCAGGTTCTCCATCACGCGGGAGACCTCGCTGATGTCCACCGGGTAATCCAGCTCCACCACAATCGACGCCACGTCGTTTTGCTTGTCTCCCATAAAGTGGAAGCGCGGTTTTGTGGTGACGTTCTCTTCCAGCATAAAGCCGTTAGTGTTGAACAGCTGGGACAGGTCGATATCGCCGTGCGTCACCGTATAAATCGGCACGCGGGAGTTGATGCGCGTCAGGCGCTCGCGAAGCTTAACGCTTTCGCCCGCCACGTCGGTTTTGGTCAGCAGGATGCGGTCGGCGTAGCCCACCTGAGACTGGGCGATGGTGAACTGGTTCATCTGATCGTCGGCGTGGACCGCATCGACCAGGGCAATGACGCCGTCTAGCAGGTAGCGCTGGCAAAGGATCTCGTGAGAGAAAAAGGTCTGAATAATCGGGCCGGGGTCGGCCATGCCGGTGCACTCGATCACCAGGCGGTCAAAGTCGATGTCGCCGCGGTCGCGGCTGTCGAGCAGGTCCAGCAGGGCGTCTTCCAGTTCATTAGAGCGGGTGCAGCAGATGCAGCCGTTGGTCAGGGTTTTGATCTGCGTGGCGCGATCGCCAATCAGCTGGTCGTCTACGGAGACTTCACCAAATTCGTTTTCGATGACGGCGATTTTGAAGCCGTGCTGCTCGTTCAGAATATGGCGCAGCAGGGTGGTTTTACCGGCGCCGAGGAAACCGGTCAGCAGGGTAACGGCAATCGGGGTCATGGTCTCTCCTTTAGCAGCAGCGGACGCCGCCTTCTCCACTTCCGCCGTAGCGCGCTTCCTGACGCTCGCGGAAGAATTCGGTGTAGGTCATGTACGGCTTATCCGGATGGTTGGTCTTCATGTGCTCAACGTAGTTGTCATAGTCCGGGATGCCAATCAGCATTTTCGCCGCCTGACCGAGGTATTTTTTTGCTTCGCCTAAGTTACCAAACATAACGTGTCCTAATAAGAAAAAGCCCGGTGGCGGGCAGCGAACCGGGCCTACAGTACCGTTGTAGGGCGGGTCAGCGCAGCGCCGCCCGCCATTGTTTTAGTGGTGTGAAGAGGTCTTCACGCCGCCTTCCGGTACCGGCACGTACGGGGTTTCTTTATCCGTGCGGCCTTCGATGTTGCGCACTTTCATCCAGGTTTTGATGCCGTAGAAGATGATGCTGTACACCACCACCAGGAACAGAATGCTCAGACCCGCGTTGGTGTAGTTGTTCACCACGATATGGTTCATGTTGGCAATCTGCTGCGCGGTTAAATCCGCGCCGCCTGCAGCAATCTTCTCTTTGTACTGGTTAGCCATGAAGAAGAAGCCTTCCAGCTGCGGGTTGGTGCTGAACAGCTTCAGACCCAGCGCCCAGGTGGTGCAGAGCAGCAGCCACAGCGCAGGCACCACGGTGACCCAGATGTATTTGGTACGTTTCATCTTCACGAGGACCACGGTACCCAGCACCAGGGCCACGGCCGCCAGCATCTGGTTAGAGATACCGAACAGCGGCCACAGGCTCTTCACGCCGCCGAGTGGGTCAACCACGCCCTGATACAGCAGGTAACCCCACAGGCCTACGCAGCCCGCGGTGCCGAGTACGCCCGCCACCAGAGAGTCGGTTTTCTTCAGGAACGGCACGAAGTTACCCAGCAGATCCTGCAGCATGAAGCGGCCCGCACGGGTACCGGCATCCAGCGCGGTGAGGATGAACAGCGCTTCGAACAGAATACCGAAGTGGTACCAGAAGCCCATGTCCGCCCACGGCAGCACTTTGTGGAACACGTGTGCGATACCTACCGCCAGCGTCGGTGCACCACCTGCGCGGTTCAGCACGGACGGTTCGCCGATGTCTTTCGCGGTCTGCATGATCTGCTCAGGCGAAATCACAAAGCCCCAGGAGCTGACGGTCGCCGCCGCGTGTGCGCTGGCCTCTTTCAGCTGCGCCATGATCAGCGCGGTATTTTCGCCGCCCATCTCATGCAGGTTAGGCATGGTGATGCCCAGACCCGCTGGTGGCGTGTTCATCGCGAAGTACAGGCCAGGCTCGATAATCGACGCCGCAACCAGCGCCATGATCGCCACGAAGGACTCCATCAGCATTGCGCCGTAACCGATGAAGCGCGCGTCGGTTTCATTGGCCATCAGCTTCGGCGTGGTGCCGGAGGAGATCAGCGCGTGGAAGCCAGACACGGCACCGCAGGCGATAGTGATAAACAGGAACGGGAACAGGGCGCCTTTCCACAGCGGACCGGTACCGTCAATGTACTGGGTTACCGCCGGCATTTTCAGCTCAGGGTTGATGATCACAATCCCGATTGCCAGCCCGACGATCACGCCGATTTTCAGGAAGGTCGCCAGGTAGTCGCGCGGAGCCAGAATCAGCCACACCGGCAGCAGGGCAGAAACGAATGCGTAACCGATCAGCGCGAAGGTGATGGTGGTGTCTTTAAAGGTCAGCGCCGGGCCCCAGTACGGGTCGTGCGCAATCACGCCGCCGAAGTAGATAGAGGCGACCAGCAACACGATACCGATCACCGATACCTCGCCAACGCGGCCAGGGCGCAGGAAGCGCATGTAGATGCCCATGAACAGCGCAATCGGTACGGTAGAGCAGACGGTGAAGACGCCCCACGGACTTTCGGCCAGCGCTTTCACCACGATCAGCGCCAGCACCGCGAGGATGATGATCATGATCAGGAAGCAGCCAAAGAGGGCGATGGTGCCCGGCACGCGGCCCATCTCTTCTTTGATCATCTCACCCAGCGACGAACCGTTACGGCGCGAGGAGATAAACAGCACCATAAAGTCCTGCACCGCCCCCGCCAGCACCACGCCCGCCAGCAGCCAGAGCGTACCCGGAAGGTAGCCCATCTGCGCGGCCAGTACCGGGCCGACCAGCGGGCCAGCGCCTGCGATGGCGGCAAAGTGGTGACCAAACAGCACGTAGCGGTTGGTAGGCACGTAGTTCAGGCCGTCATTGTTAATGACCGCCGGGGTGGCACGCGTCGGGTCGAGCTTCATGACCTTCTGCGCGATGTATAAGCTGTAGTAGCGATAAGCCACAAGGTAGACGGAAACCGACGCGACCACGATCCACAGGGCGCTGACGTGTTCGCCCCGGCGTAATGCGACAACCGCCAGACAGAAAGCACCGAGGATCCCGAGTAAGGCCCAGGGCACGTGCTTCAGTAGTTTTTTAGTATCCATAGTAAGACCTGGTTTTTTATGTAAAGAAAAAAGGGTCAGGGTTCGTTGTGAGGAGGTATTGATTAATGCTGGAGCGATCGTGCCAGATCCCCGCGCGCGTAAAGGACGGTAAATGAATGAGTGGTTGAAAGTGCCGGGTGAGCGGTCAAAGGCGGCGACGAGCGGTTTCGGCGCGCCGCCAGAGGGCGAAATTATGTGATTGAGATCACTTGATTATTCGGGTTGCGCTCTACGGCCAGATAGCTCTCCAGCGTCCTGATGAGTTTCTCCTTCAGCCAGCTCGGTTCCAGGATCTGAATATGGGGGAGCCAGTAGAATAGCAGCGGCAGGATCTGGTTCTCGTGGGCCGCCTGGCAGCGCAGCGTGACGCCGTCCTGCTGCTCCTCCAGCAGCTCCTGTTCCGGCAGAAGATCCCGGCGCAGGAAGTAATGTGAAATATTATCTTTGATGAATATTTTCACCGCGAAAGTATCTTCGGACACCCAGGGATCGAGGCTTTTCTCCAGCAGCTCAAGAACATTTTCTTCGGGAGTGAAGGTCGTTTTCTGAATATCAAACCAGCTAATCTGGCTCAATGAGAAGGATTTCAGCCGGCTATTTTCGGTGGCTTGTAAATACCATATATTTTTTTTGTTAATGAGTTTATAGGGATTAATCAGGCGGGTTTTACCCTTATAAACGATCTGGCAAACATTATGGTTTTTAATCGATTTCTCGATTTTCGTTAAATGACGGCGAATATCGCGTTCTACCGTATGTTCCGCTTCATTGCCAAGAATAAGAATATGGTTTTCGTCTACGCGCGTTTCAAGCTTTTGCCAGAATTCCATATTTCTTTCAGGGAAAAAGCTGTCGGCATTCAGAAAGTTAGCCAGAGTGTGATGCAATCCTTGCCCACCCGGCGATTGTGCGGAATGAATCAGCCGATATAGACCGTTACCGGTATGTTCAACAATGGGCGAGAGGGCATTTAAATCCCGGTAGACGGTGCGTTCGGTAATTTTAAATTTCTCCATTAGCGCACCGCGGTTTACCACACCGTTTAAATGTAGCTCAAGGAGAATATCGACCAGACGTTCAGCCGAGCGGCTCCGCGTCGTTTTAGCCATAAGGTCATCCTGTATATATAGGTATGCGCTGAATGATGCGGGTGCACTGACAGGCGGCGTCAGTATTCAGGCACAGAAAATTTCTCTTATGGGTATATAACGGCGTGATTTAGCGGAAACCTTAGGAGTTTTTGCAGAAAGCGGCGCTGGCCGGAAAAAAGGCCAGCGCGAGGGGGGTCACACGGCGACTTCCGTCTCCAGCATGACCGGGTGGAAGCGGCGCCTGAAGTAGATCAGGCCGTGGCCCGCGTCACTCAGAATGATGTTTTTAATTTCAACCAGATAAACCAGATGCGTGCCGATGGTTTGCACCTGGCTTATTTCGCCTTCAAGGCTGGCCAGCGCGCCCTTGAGTACCGGCTGCGCCAGCGGCCCTTTCTGCCAGCAGGAGAGGGCAAAACGATCCTCCATCGTCATACCGGTCATCCCGGCGAAATGGCGCGCCATGATCTCCTGCTCGTGGTTCAGCACGTTAACGCACAGCCTGCCGTTGCCCTGGAATACCGGGTTCATGGCGCTGTTGGCGTTGATGCATACCATGACCGACGGCGGGGTGTCCGTGACCGAGCAGACGGCGGTGGCGGTGATGCCGCAGCGGCCCGCCTCGCCCTCGGTGGTGACCACGTTAACCGCCGCCGACAGGCTACTCATTGCGTCGCGAAAACGCAGGCGTTGTTCATCTGAATGCATTGCAACCTCCCGCTGCGCTATTTCAGCAGCTTGTCCAGCATGTTGATATCGCTGTTGTTGTGCAGGTGTGGCACCGTCCAGCCGTGTTGGTCGTATTCGGACATACAGCGGTCGACCATCGCCATCATCTTGTCCATATTGCCGGAGCTCTGCGCCTGGCGCAGACACTGCAGGCGAATTTCATCCTGGCTGCCGGAGTAGTTAATTTCGTACAGCTCGTGACGGCCGCCAAACTCGCTGCCGATGGCGTCCCACATCAGCTTCAAAATCTTGATGCGTTCGACGTGGTCCATGCCGTTGGAGCCGCGCACGTATTTCGCCAGATACTGGTCGATCTGCGGGTTGTTCAGATCCCGGGCGCTGGACGGCAGGTAGATCAGCCCGGAGGTGACGTTACGCTCGATGATGTTCTTGATCTTGGCGTAGGCCATCGGGGCCATCACGCGGTAGGTCTGCAGCGCCGCGTGGTCAGGAAGATACGCACCGTTGACCCACGGGGTGGCTTCGGAACACATGGAGTCGCTCAGCGCCCAGAACATGTTGCGCCAGGCCACCACTTCGCCGAGATCCGCCTGCACGCCGCGGAACTCCAGGGTGCCGGTACACTCCAGGGATTTCTTCAGCAGGGCGGTGATGAAGTCGAGCTTCACCGCCAGGCGCACGCAGGCCTGCAGCGGGTACATTCGCGCAAAGCCGCCTTCCATCGTCCAGCGGCGGCAGCGGTCGAAATCGCGGTAGATCAGCACGTTTTCCCACGGGATCAGCACGTGATCCATTACCAGAATGGCGTCGTTCTCGTCAAAGCGGCTGGAGAGCGGGTAGTCGTAAGGGGAGCCGGTTGCGCCTGCCACCATCTCGTAGGAGGCGCGGGAGATCAGCTTCACGCCCTCGGCGTCCATCGGCGCGACGAACATCAGCGCGAAGTCTGGGTTTTCGCCCATCACCTGCGCGGAGCCGAAGCCGATCATGTTGTAGTGGGTCAGGGCGGAGTTGGTGGCCACCACTTTCGCGCCGCTGACGATAATCCCGGCGTCGGTCTCTTTCTCCAGCTTGATGTAGACGTCTTTCACCTCGTCCGCTGGCTTGTGGCGGTCGATCGGCGGGTTGACGATGGCGTGGTTGAAGTACAGGCCGGTTTCCTGAATGCGGGTGTACCAGTTCCGGGCGTTCTGCTCGAACTGGCCGTAGAAGGCCGGGTTGGCGCCCAGCGCGCAGCCGAACGCGGCTTTGTAGTCCGGCGTGCGGCCCATCCAGCCGTAGCTCAGGCGCGACCACTCGGCGATGGCGTCGCGCTGCTGGCGCAGGTCGTCGGCGCTTTTCGCCACGCGGAAGAACTTGTGGGTATAGCCGCCGCTGCCGGTGTCGGTGCCCCAGCACAGCGTGTCCTGCATGTCCGGCTTGTGCAGCGCGTCGTACATCTGCGCGATGGAGGCCGCCGCATTGCGAAACGCCGGATGGGTGGTGACGTCTTTGACGCGCTCGCCGTAGATGTAAATCTCGCGTCCGTCCTGCAGGCTTTTTAAATACTCTTCACCGGTTAACGGGCGTTTGGCATCAGCGCGGAACTCTTCAGGCTTCATAGGGACCTCGTATCGGAATTGTGTTGTTAAATTTATGTTTTGTTTTTGTTGTTTAATTGAAGCCTGAGAGGGGCGTAACGTGAAGGGACGATTGGGACAACGACGGGTACTTTTCGGGTGGGTTGTGGTTTTGTGATCTGTGCGGCTTTTCGGCGGGTGGCGCTGCGCTTACCCGCCCTACGAACCGTGATGCCTTCAGGAAACCGGTACTTTCTGGGCCCGGTATGCGCTCGGCGAGCACCCCACTAAGCGATTAAAAAAGCGGGCGAAATAGGCCGGATCTTTGAACCCCAGCTGCCAGGCAATCTCGCTGACCGTGCTGTCGGAGAAGAGCAGCAGTCGTCGGGCCTCGCGCAGCTGGCGGTCGAAGATCAGCCGTTTTGGCGGCCGGTTGGCGAAGCGGCGACAGATATCGGTCAGGCGGGATTCGGTCAGGTGTAGCTCGCTGGCGTATTCCGGCACCGTCCAGTGCTGGTGGTAGTGGGTGTCGATCAGCTGGGTAAAGCGCTGGAACAGCTTCAGCTCGCCGCGCATGCCGCCTGACGCGTGGTCGTCGAGCTTCGCGTTGCGCAGCAGCAGGGTGAAAACTGCCTGGGCCAGCAGGACCAGCGTATGCTCGCGCCCGGGCAGCTGCTCCGTGGATTCCCGGGCAATCAGCTGCCAGTAGTGCTTCAGCGCCGCCAGCTCGTCCGGCCTGTCGGCAAGCGAAAGGCAGATCCCCGGCAGGCCAAACGCCTCCCGCGTGCCGGGGTAGAGCACCTCAAGCAGCGGCCAGATCAGATCCTCGCGCACCGTCAGCACGTGTCCGTCGCTGTCGGATTCGGTGATAAACGCGTGCGGCACCGACGGCGGCGTGAGGACGAACAGCGGGGCCTGCACCGAATAGCGGTGATCGTCGAGCTGGAGCTCAATCTGCCCGGTATCGAGAAAGTGCATCTGAAAGTACTGGTCGTGACGATGCGCCTGCATGTCGCGGCCAAAAAAGGCCGCCATGCGGGCGAACGACTGGTAGTGCACATCGTCGGTGCCCAGACTTTCGTCGTACTCCTTGCTGATATCAATGTTGGCGATAGGGCTCTGGCACACGATCGTTCCTCTGTTGATCCCGCTGCGTCATCGGGATACGCGTCAGCACCAGCGCGCCGACCACCAGCAGCCCGGCCACAAACCACAGCCCCGAGCTGAAGCTGCCGGTCGCGTCGCGCAGGATCCCAATCAGCAGCGGGCTGACGGCGGAGCCGACGTTGCCGATGGCGTTGATCACCGCCAGCGCCACCGCGCGGGACTGCAGGCTAATCACCCGATCCGGCGTGGTCCAGAATATCGCCATGGCGGTAAACGATCCGGTTGAGGCCATGATGATGCCAAGCAGCTGGATCAGGCTGTGATCGGTCGCGGAGGCCAGCATCCATCCCGCCGCGGCGAACAGGTACGGCAGGATGGTGTGCTTTTTTCGCTCTTTCAGCCTGTCGGAGCGGCGGCTCCACCAGATCATCCCGAGGATGGTGCAGAACTGCGGGATCGCCGCCAGCAGGCCGATGACGATGTTGCTGCTCCCCGTGTTAAAGCTTTGCAGGATTTGCGGGGTCCAGATGTTGATCGCGCTCAGCGTATTGGTCAGGCAGAAGTAGGCCAGCGTGTAGAGCAGCACCGCCGGGGTCAGCACCTCGCGCAGCGTCGAGCGCGGCGTGACGGATTGGGCAATGGCAACCTCCTGCTCGCGGGCGATCATCGTTTTGAGCGCCAGCTTTTCGTCCTCATCCAGCCAGGTGGCCTGATCCGGGGTGTCGTTGAGGTAAAACCAGGTCACCACGCCGAGCACCACCGATGGCAGACCCTCCAGCAGGAACAGCCACTGCCAGCCCTTGAGGTTCCACAGCCCGTCCATCGCCAGAATGTACCCGGAGAGGATTGAGCCGAGCATCATGGTGACCGGCATGGCAATCATAAACAGCGCGTTGGCGCGGGCGCGGTGATAGGCGGGGAACCACCAGGTGAGGTAGACCAGAATCCCCGGCAGGAAGCCCGCTTCGGCAATGCCCACCAGCATGCGCAGGACGTAGAGGGTTTCGGGGCTGGTGGCGAACATGGTGCAGGTGGAGGCAATACCCCACACTACCATGATCCCGGCGATCCAGCGGCGCGCGCCGATCTTCGCCAGCATGATGTTGCTCGGGATCCCGCACAGCACGTAGGTGACGTAAAAGAGCGTCGCGGCCAGGCCAAACATGGTTGAGGTGAGGCCCAGATCTTTGCCCATCGTCAGCCCGGCGAAGCCGATGTTGATGCGATCGAGAAACGAGAAAACAAACAGGATAAAGAGAAAGACGATCAGGCGTCGGAACAGCTTGTGAATGACGCGGTGTTCAACGTCTTTATTATCATGGGCTTGCAGGGTAGAGGTCGTCATGGTGCGCTCCAGATCTTACGTTTAGTAGACGGATTTATTGTTATTAACTGACGTAACCGGTTTTTCGATAAAGCGTGCCGCCAGCGCTTCCGCGCCGCGGGCGAGCAGGGTCGTGTCGACCCCGACGGCGACAAACCGCGCGCCGAGTTCAAGATAGCGTTTTGCCAGCGGCTCGTTCGCCATCAGGATGCCGGGGGCTTTACCCGCAGCGCGTATCTGTGCGATCGCCTGTTCAATGGCGGCCTGCACCTCCGGGTGCTGCGGATTGTCGGCAAAGCCCATGTCGGCGCTGAGATCCGCCGGGCCGATAAACACGCCGTCGACGCCGTCCACGTCCAGGATCTGCGGCAGGTTTTTCAGCGCCTCACGGGTTTCGATCTGCACCAGCACGCACATGGCGTCGTTGGCCTGCTGCAGGTAATCCGGAATGCGGTTCCAGCGCGAGGCGCGCGCCAGGGCGCTGCCGACGCCGCGAATGCCCGCGGGCGGGTAGCGGGTGGCACGTACCGCCTGCCGCGCTTCGTCGGCGTTTTGCACCATCGGCACCAGCAGGGTTTGTGCGCCCACGTCCAGCAGCTGTTTGATCTGCACCGGGTCGTTCCACGACGGGCGGACCACCGGCTGGCTGGGATAAGGGGCGATGGCCTGCAGCTGGGTCAGGACGGTCTGCACGCTGTTCGGCGCGTGCTCGCCGTCGATCAGCAGCCAGTCGAAGCCTGCCCCGGCCAGCAGTTCGGCGCTGTAGCTGCTGGTCAGCCCCAGCCATAGGCCAATTTGCGGGCGGCCCGCCTTCAGCGCCGCTTTGAATGCGTTTTGCATGGTTATCTCCTAGACAAAGCGGCAGCTGATGGAGCCCATGTTGCCGTAGTCGACGTGGAAGGTGTCGCCTCTGCTGGCGGGCACCGGGCGGGTAAACGAGCCGCCGAGAACGATCTGGCCAGGCTCAAGCTGCACGTCGTACGGGGCGAGCTTGTTTGCCAGCCACGCCACGCCGTTGGCCGGGTGGTTCAGGACGCCTGCGGCGACGCCGGTCTCTTCGATCACGCCGTTGCGGTAGAGCAGGGCGGAGATCCAGCGCAGGTCCAGCTCGTCGGGCTTAATCGGACGGCCGCCGAGGATCACGCCCGCGTTGGCGGCGTTATCGGAGATGGTGTCGAACACCTTGCGCGGACGCTGGGTGTCCGGGTCAACGTTGTGGCAGCGGGCGTCGATCAGCTCCAGCGCGGGGATCACGTAGTCCGTGGCGTTGTAGACGTCGAAGATCGTGCAGTTCGGGCCGCGCAGCGGTTTTGCCAGCACGAAGGCCAGCTCCACTTCAATGCGCGGGACGATAAAGCGGTCAACCGGGATGTCGCTGCCGTCGTGGAAGAACATGTCGTCCAGCAGCGCGCCGTAGTCCGGCTCGCTAATCTGCGAGCTGGCCTGCATCGCTTTGGACGTCAGGCCGATCTTGTGGCCCTTCAGCACGCGGCCTTCGGCAATTTTCAGGCTGACCCATTCGCGCTGGACGGCGTAGGCGTCGTCGATAGTGATAGTCGGGTAGTCGAGGGAGATCTGGCGGATCTGCTCCCGGGACTGCTCCGCCTGATGCAGACGCTGGGCGATCAGGGTATGGGTGTGTTTATCGAGCATGGCGTATCCTTTATGCGGCTGTTGCCGGGTGGCGCTGCGCTTACCCGGCCTACGTTCGAGCCGTTGTAGGTCCGGTAAGCGAAGCGCCACCGGGCGGAAAAGATGTCTACTTAAACAACGCGTGCACGTTGTTTTGTTTGTAATTGAGCGTTGGGTGCAGCTCGTCCAGCTCAAACGACAGCGCCAGATAGCGGCTCGCCATCAGCGCCGCGAAGTGCGTTTTAATCAGCGCAAACAGCATTTCACCGACCTCTTCCCGGCTCTCCAGACTGCGCCCCGAGCCAATCTTCAGCGTCATATGGACAAAGGCGTAATCGTGCTTACCGTCGGCCATCTGCCAGGTGTCCAGCCAGTGGGCGCGGCTGCGGATACCGCCGATAGGGAAGATGCCCGTGGCGGCGAGCGCCTCGTTCACTTTGGCGAACAGCCCCGGCAGGTCGGCCTGCTCGCGGATGTTGTCGGTACATTCAGCAATAAAGTGCGGCATGGTGGCTCCTTATGCGGGCAGGGGGAAAACGGCGTTGACCTGGCCGGTGCCGGAGCTGGCGAACAGCTCGGTGAGAAACTCCACCTTGCCGTCGTATTTGTCCCAGCCGAGCATGCCCAGCAGCATCACCGTGTCGTGCATGTTGCCCTCGCCGTAGCAGTAGTCGGCGTACTCCGGCAGCATGCTGCAGAATTCTTTGAACTGACCCTCGCGCCACAGCTTCACCACGCGCTCGTCCATCTGTCGGTCGAACTCCCGGGTGTAGCTGTTCATCCCTTCTTCCGCGCGCTGGTCGTCGATAAAGCGGTGCGACAGCGAGCCGCTGGCGAGCACCGCCACGGTGCCGTCATATTTTTCGATGGCGCTGACGATGGCCTCGCCCAGCCTGCGGCTGTCGGCGAAGTCGTGAACCGTGCAGAACGCCGAGATGGAGACCACCTTGAAGTGCTTATCCGCGTTCATGTAGCGCATTGGCACCAGCGTGCCGTACTCAAGCTTGAGGCTCGGAATGTTGTGCGCTTTGGCGCGCACGCCACGCTTCACCGCCTCGTCGGCGATCAGCTGGCCGAGTTCCGGGTTGCCGTCGTAGTCGTAGGTCATGTCGCGGATAAAGTGCGGCAGCTCGTTGCTGGTGTAGACGCCCGAAAAATGGTCCGCACAGTTGATGTGATACGCGCTGTTCACCAGCCAGTGGGTGTCGAAGACGATAATGGTGTCGACGCCCAGCTCCCGGCAGCGCTTGCTAATTTCTTTATGCCCATCGATGGCGCCCTGGCGGCAGCCGTGGTTTTTGCCCGGCAGTTCGGAGAGATACATCGACGGCACGTGGGTGATTTTTGCCGCTAACGCTAATTTGCCCATTTTCAGATCCCCCACTTTGGAATCGGATGGTCGCCCATGGAGATGCAGACGTTCTTCATCTCCGCGAAGACCTCGAAGCTGTACTCGCCCCCCTCGCGGCCGGTGCCGGAGGCCTTCACGCCGCCAAACGGCTGGCGCAGGTCGCGCACGTTCTGGGTGTTGACGAACACCATGCCGGCTTCAATGCTGCGCGCCAGGCGCAGCACCTTGCTGACGTCCTGGGTCCAGATATACGATGCCAGGCCGTACTCCACGTCGTTGGCCAGCCGCAGCCCTTCCGCTTCGTCCTTAAACGGCAGCAGGCAGGCCACAGGCCCGAAGATCTCCTCCTGCGCCACGCGCATGCGGTTATCGACGTCCGCCAGCACGGTCGGGCGCAGGAAGTTGCCGCCCTTCAGGTGCGCAGGCAGATCGGTCGGTTTGTCCGGGCCGCCCGCCAGCAGGGTTGCGCCTTCCTCAATGCCGAGGCGGATATAGCCGGAGACCTTTTCCCAGTGCTGTTGGCTGATGAGCGCGCCAATCTGGGTGTTCGGATCGGTCGGGTCGCCCACGCGCAGGCGGCTGGCGCGCTCGGCAAAGCGCTTGACGAATTCCGGGTAGATGCTCTGCTGGATAAAGATGCGCGAGCCCGCGGTGCAGCGCTCGCCGTTGATGGAGAAGATGGTGAACAGGGCGGCGTCCAGCGCGCGCTCGATATCCGCGTCTTCAAAAATCAGCACCGGGGATTTGCCGCCCAGCTCCATGGAGTACTTCTTCAGCCCGGCGTTTTTCATGATGTTGCGCCCGGTGGCGGTGCCGCCGGTGAAGGAGACCGCGCGCACGTCGTGATGCCTCACCAGCGCATCGCCTGCCGTCGCGCCGTAGCCCTGCACCACGTTGAGCACGCCCGCCGGAATACCCGCTTCGAGGGCCAGTTCGCCCAGACGGTCGGCGGTCAGCGGGGAGAGCTCGGACATCTTCAGCACCGCGGTATTGCCTAAGGCCAGACAGGGTGCGACCTTCCAGGTGGCGGTCATAAACGGCACGTTCCACGGCGACACCAGCGCGCAGACGCCCACCGGCTGCACCAGGGTGTAGTTGAGCATCTTGTCGTCGACCGGGTAGGTCTTGCCGTTCATCTGCTGGCACACCTCGGCGAAGAATTCGAAGTTGTGCGAGGCGCGGGGGATCAGCACGTTTTTGGTCTGGTGGATCGGCAGGCCGGTGTCGGCGGTTTCCATGGCGGCGATCTCCGGTACGTTCTGGTCGATCAGATCGCCCAGGCGACGCATCAGGCGCGCGCGCTCCTTCATCGGCAGGTTGGCCCACTTCGGAAACGCCTCTTTGGCGGCGGCAACGGCCTGATGGATTTCGGCTTCGCCGCCGGCGGCCACTTCTGCCAGGACCTCGCCGGAGGCCGGGTTAGTGGTCTGGAAGTAGTCGCTGCCCGCGACGTTTTTACCGTTGATCCAATGGTTTATCTTTTTCATTTTGCCGTCTCCTCACTCACAATTCGGTTCACCAGGCGTCCCACGCCTTCCACTTCCACCACCACCTCATCGCCCGGCACCACGTCGGAGAGCCCCTTCGGCGTGCCGGTGGCAATCATGTCGCCCGGCTGCAGGGTCATAAAGTCGCTCAGGTACGCAATCAGGTACGGGATGCTGAAAATCAGATCCGCCGTGGTGCCTTCCTGACGCAGCTCGCCGTTGACGAAGGTGCGCAGGGCGAGGTTGTGCGGGTCCGGAATGGCCTCTTTTGGCACGATGTTGGGGGAAATGGGGGTCAGCCCGTCGCGGCTTTTCACCCGCAGGTTCGGGCGGTAGTAGTTTTCGAGATAGTCACGAATGGCGTAGTCGTTGCAGACCGTGTAGCCCGCAACATAGTCCATCGCCTCGGCTTCGCTCACCTTGCGGGCGGTTTTGCCGATGACCACCACCAGCTCCGCTTCATAGTGCATGTACTCGACGTTGTTCGGGCGCACCGAGGTCTGGTTGTCGCCGTTGAAGGTGTTCGGCGCTTTGATAAAGACCAGCGGCTCGGTGGGCGGCTTGAAGTCCAGCTCGCTGGCGTGATCGGCATAGTTCAGGCCGAGGGCAAACAGCGTGGCGTGCGGCGGCGTGCGGTGCGTGCTAGCGACGTCGCGCTCGTCCACCACCGGGTTTTCCAGCGGTGGAAATCCTTCCGCCAGAATACGCACCCGATCGCCCGGGCGGATCTCAACGCGGCTGTGCGGGGTACCGAGCAGGATCGCATCGCCGGGATTAAGGGTGGCGAACTCGCTCAGGGCGCTCAGCAGTTCGGCAGCGTTACGCTGCAGATCGGCGGTGTTCCAGTGGTCCGCTTCGCGGCCGTTGATCTCGGTGATGATGGTCAGGCTATCCACGTTATCAACGGCGACCGGTTCGCCAAGCGGGCAGAATCCGTCCCGGCATTTGGCCTTGATGGCCGGGCGGTAGAAGCTCTCTTCCGGCAGGCTCACCTCGTTGGCGAGCGCGTATCCCGCAATATATTCCGCGGCGTCCTCCACGCGCACCTTGCTGGCGGTTTTGCCCACGACCAGCGCCACCGTGGCGCCGCTCAGCACCGTTTCCCCCTGCGGGAACGGAATGGGCTCGCCCGCGCGAATCACGGTGTTATGCGGTTTGATAAACCACACCGCCGTTTTCGGCGGCGTGTTGTAGGGGGCTTTTTCAAACGCCTCTCGCCAGGCTTCGCGCTGGCTCTGATGGTTGAGGGCGACGGCAAAGACGGTACCTTTCATTCACATACTCCTCAGGCCGGAGGTCCGGTTTGGATTTCATTAATATGTTAATGACCTGGTTTTATGCTTTTGCTGATTATTTCGCAATCAGAAGTGAAAGATTTGTGATATGAATAACAATAAATTTACATATTGGTTTTTATTGATATTAAAATCAGAGGGTTAATAAAATTAGTGGGTTTCTGTTAGACTTTTTGACGGAAAACGTGTTGTTTATAAAAGCATCTTTTATGAATTGTTTACGTGTTAATGATGTGAAGGGGAGAGGCTATGCATGATTCATTAACCATCGCGCTGCTGCAGGCGCGGGAAGCGGCGATGTCCTACTTCCGTCCGATCGTGAAGCGCCATAACCTGACCGAGCAGCAGTGGCGCATTGTGCGCGTGCTGGCTGAACATCCGTCGATGGATTTTCACGATCTGGCGTTTCGCACCTGCATTTTGCGCCCGAGCCTCACCGGCATTCTGACGCGCATGGAGCGCGACGGCCTGGTGCTGCGCTTAAAGCCGCTGAACGACCAGCGCAAGCTGTACGTCTCGCTGACCAAAGAGGGCAATGCGCTGTATGAGCACGCCCAGGCGCAGGTGGAGGAGGCGTATCAGCAGATTGAGGCGGAATATACGCCGGAGAAGATGAAACAGCTGACGGCGCTGCTGGAAGAGTTTATTGAACTCGGAAACCGACATAACGCAGCGCGGGAAGAAGAGTAAAAACCACAAATTTCAGGATGAATTTCGTAAAGTTTTCCCTTTCCAGGCCGAAAATTCTGTATCTGTCTGAGGAAAGAGAAAACATGTTAAACCGTATCAAGATTGTCACCAGCTTAATGCTGGTTTTAGCGATATTTGGCCTTTTACAACTCACATCCGGTGGTCTTTTCTTTAATGCTCTGAAGAATGACAAAGAGAATTTCACCGTCCTGCAAACCATTCGCCAGCAACAGTCCACGCTGAACGGCAGCTGGGTTGCGTTGCTGCAAACCCGTAATACCCTGAACCGCGCGGGTATCCGCTACATGATGGATCAGAGCAATATCGGTAGCGGCGCGACCGTGAACGATTTGATGCAAATCGCGTCTGCGTCTCTGAAACAGGCGGAAAAAAACTGGGCTGCCTACGAAGCCCTGCCGCGCGATCCGCGTCAAAGCGATGCGGATGCCATGGAGATCAAGCGTAACTATGATATTTACCACGGCGCGCTGGCGGAGCTGATCCAGCTGCTGGGCGCGGGCAAAATCAACGCCTTCTTCGACCAGCCGACCCAGAGTTACCAGGACGGTTTTGAGAAGCAGTACGTGAGCTACCTGCAGCAGAACGACAAGCTGTACCAGATGGCGGTCGAAGACAGCAACAGCTCCTACAGCCAGGCTATCTGGGTGCTGATCGGCGTCCTGATTGCCGTGCTGGTGGTGATCGTGGCCGTCTGGCTGAACATCAAGCAGACGCTGATCTCTCCGCTGAATCGTCTGATCGACAACATTCGCCATATCGCCAGCGGCGACCTGGTGAAGCGCATTGAGGTTCAGGGCACCAACGAGATGGGTGAACTGGCCGACTCGCTGCGTCATATGCAGGGCGAACTGGTGCGTACCGTTGGCGACGTGCGTAACGGCGCGAATGCGATCTACAGCGGCGCGAGTGAAATCGCGATGGGCAACAACGACCTCTCCTCCCGTACTGAACAGCAGGCCGCTTCCCTGGAAGAGACCGCTGCCAGCATGGAGCAGCTGACGGCGACCGTTAAGCAGAACGCCGAGAACGCCCGTCAGGCGAGCCACCTGGCGCTGAGCGCCTCTGAAACCGCGCAGAAAGGCGGCAAAGTGGTGGACAACGTGGTGCAGACCATGCGCGATATCGCGGGCAGTTCGCAGAAAATTGCCGACATTATCAGCGTGATCGACGGTATTGCTTTCCAGACCAACATCCTGGCACTGAACGCGGCGGTAGAAGCGGCGCGTGCGGGCGAGCAGGGCCGTGGTTTTGCGGTGGTAGCAGGTGAAGTGCGTAACCTGGCCCAGCGCAGCGCCCAGGCGGCACGCGAGATCAAGAGCCTGATCGAAGACTCCGTGGGTCGCGTGGAAGTGGGTTCAACGCTGGTCGAAAGTGCCGGTGAAACCATGGGTGAGATCGTGAATGCGGTCACCCGCGTCACGGACATCATGGGCGAAATCGCCTCTGCGTCTGACGAGCAGAGCCGCGGTATCGACCAGGTCGGTCTGGCGGTGGCAGAGATGGATCGCGTGACCCAGCAGAACGCCTCGCTGGTGGAAGAGTCTGCCGCAGCGGCAGCCGCACTGGAAGAGCAGGCAAGCCGTCTGACGCAGGCCGTGGCGGTGTTCCGCATTCAGCAGGAGCAGATGAAAGCGCGCGAATTCGCTTCTGCGAAAACCGTTGCAGCACCGGCGATGGCGCGTAAAACGGTTACCGCTGATGCTGGTGATAACTGGGAAACGTTCTAACGCCGTATGTTGTGCCGGGTGGCGGCTGCGCCTTACCCGGCCTACGGTTCGTGGTTGTGCCGGGTGGCGGCTGCGCCTTACCCGGCCTACGGTTCGTGGTTGTGCCGGGTGGCGGCTGCGCCTTACCCGGCCTACGGTTTGTGGTTTTGCCGGGTGGCGGCTGCGCCTTACCCGGCCTACGGTTCGTGGTTGTGCCGGGTGGCGGCTGCGCCTTACCCGGCCTACGGTTTGTGGCTTTTGCCGGGTGGCGGCTACGCCTTACCCGGCCTACGGTTCAGGGTTTTGTAGGCCCGGTAAGCGCAGCGCCACCGGGCGATATTACAGAGGCAGGCGCATGGCGCAGCGCGTTTCATACGCGAAACCGTGCGCTGTCTCTTCTTCCCTTTTCTGACGCAGTTCAGGCGTCAGCGTCGTTATTTTTTCAAACCCCAGCCGCGCATAGAACGGCGCATTCCACGGGACGTCCCTGAACGTCGTCAACGTCAGCGCTGTCAGCCCCCTGTTACGGGCATGGTCTGCCACGCAGGCGATGAGCTGCCTGCCGATCCCTTTTCCCTGCCAGTCCAGATCAACCGAGAGTTCGACAATAAACAGTGAAGACGGATGGGCTTCGGCAAGGATAAACCCGACGGGCTGGTCGTTTGCCAGCGCCAGCCAGCTTAACCCGCGTTCGACATAGTCGAGGTGTTGCTCAGCGGAAATGACCTCGCCATCGGCAAGCCAGGCGAGTGCCGGGAAGTCACGGAAGCGCCCGGCCGCCGCGCGTTCAATGGCGGGCAGGGCGGCAATGTCGTTGAGGGTGGTGGGGCGAATGCGAAGAGTCATGGCGGCAAGTATAGCCTGACCCGTCGACATTATTCCGAGCAGATCAGCACCGGCGAATAGAAATTGCTGATCACCAGCGCGTCTTCCGGCGTGCGCTCGATCGTCAGAAGCCTTTTATTGCCCAGCGTCAGGCCGGCAACGTATTTTTCAAAGACCCCGGGCGGCATGGCGTCATGGCTAAAACGCTCCACTTTTTGAATAGCGATCTCATACAGTTCGCCCTCCACGTGACGCCATTTAAACATCTCCTGGCGGGAAACCTCCCAGCTGCGTGGGGCATTTACCACGCTGCCGTTAACCGTGATGTACCCGGTTTTGTCGGGATGAAAACGCATAATGATCTCACCGTCAAAGGTGAAATCGTGGTTGTCGCGCCGGTCGGAAAAGGTCAGGTTTCCGTCGCAGGCCACCGACAGCGGGGGCGTGTGAAAGTACCACGCCAGCACGGTGCCCAGCAGCAGCAGGTTGAGGATCAGGGTTAGCCAAACTTTTTTGTGTCTCATCATCACCACTCGTAATAGTAAAGCGTACGACAGGCGCTGGCTTTACCCTGCGTGAGGGAACATTGGGAGAGCACCAGCCGCCCTTCGTGGCCGTAGAAAAGCGTTCTCTGAATGTGCATGTAGAAAATTGAATTTTTCAGGCACGGAAGATGGCCGTCCTTCTGAAGCGTTTGCGCCAGCGCTATTGCCTTCCCGTGAAATACGTCCGCCAGCGGCGTAAAGGTGTAGACCGGGCAGGTGCCGATATGCGTCAGCAGATGGATCTCCCTTTGTGAATTTTCTGGCTTGGTTAGCGCGATCCAGAGGCATAGCGCAACGACGACCAGCGTGAGCGCGCCGCAGAACAGCCATTCAGGGCGAACGCGCCATGCAGGTTTCGCCGTTTCGGCGGTCGGCGGGGCCTCCTCCAGCGGAGTGACCGTAACGTCCGCGCTGAGCATAAAGCCCGTTTTCGGTACGGTAACGATAAGCAGCGCGTCGGGAAGCAGGGCCGCGAGCAGCTTGCGCAGAATGCTGATGTACTGGTTTAAGGAGTTGTTAGACCCCTGAAGCCCTCGCCGATCCCAGACTTCCTGGAGAAAGGTTTCCCGTTCAACCACGTTCCCATGATGCTGTACCAGCAGCTTCATGATGGTATTGGCCGTACAGGTGAGGAGCTGCGCATCCTCATCCGGCGCATTGATAAGAGAAACAGAACCGTCCTCGTCGTTATAGACGATGGCGTCAGCAAGCAGGTATTTCATAAGTTGTTGTAATAAAAACAGAGATAAAAAATAAAAAGAGAAGGTCTACGCCTTCCGGGCTGCATTGCTGGCTATTTTAACGCCACTGTTACCGATAACATTGATCCAGACAGGATTTTGGGTGGTTTAATAAGTCAGCGTGATAATCACGTCATCAATAAATTCCCCGGTACCGGTTAGCGGCTGTGCCGGGACCTCGCCGTAAACGGTGTAGTTCTGGGTGCCGCCAGCGGGATTGGTGACCTGCAGCGCATCGCCGCTGCTTTGATCTCCCCAGCGTTGCGTGGCCGCCTCATTCTGCCAGAGCCCGTAGCGCAGGCACTGGCCCTCGTTGTTGCAGAGCTGCCGCTGATTACCGCTGGCATGGTTGCCTTTGCCCATGGCAAGGGTGAATGCGGTTCCGGCCGGACAGCGCGTTGTCAGGGTGGCGGTGGAACGCGTCGGACGCAGGGTCGCGGTGCTGGTCAGGGTGCCGAAGTTAAGGGGTGTCACGCGCTCGATGTAGCATCCCTGGCTAATTTCGGCCTGCGCGCTGGTGCCGCCCTGCACCTGCTCCCCCTCTGCGGAACCGTCCGAGCAGTTTTGCAGGGCATCCTGACGCAGGGCGCTGTGCCAGGCGATGCGCAGATTCATGTTGTAGTTGTAATAGTGGTAGGCCGGAAGCTGGCTTTGCCCTGCCGGAATGGTAGCGATAAGCGGAAAGGTACCGCTGACGTTGGCATTGCTTTGCGCGGCCAGAGTCTGCTGAATCAGGTTCCCGCTGCTGGCAGGCCCCAGCTCCTGAGAGCGTGCTGCGCCGTTCAGCAGGCGGAAGAGGAGGGTGTACTGTTTTCCCTCCTGGTCCCCCGGCGAGATCATCTCAAAGGGCGGGGCGTCTACGCTGCTCAGGCAGACGTTGAGATATTCCGTCCTGCCCTCGTTGTCGGCCTGGCAGCTAAACTTGACCTCGGTGTTGACGGAGGTGGTATTGCCCGCCACGACGTTGCCAAAGTTAATGGCGGGCATGGAGGTTATCCAGCAGGCTGCCGCCATCGCCTTTACGGACAGGACGAGCAGCAATAATAACGGTGCTCTTAATGACACAGTTGTTCTCCGATATTCTGTATAGATGACGCGGTACGGGGCGCCGGAAGCGCGACCCGGCACTCTCCCTCACCGGTCTTCACCACCAGTTCACCCGGCAGGGGCGGATCTTCAAGCCAGATAAAGCCGTCGCGTCCCACGATGGTGGCACCCTGCGGCGTTGACACGACGCTGCCCAGCGGGAGCGGCCTGCGGAGGCTGTCGACCAGCCGGGCCTGAACCGTGACGGCGTGATGGACGTTAAAATCGACTTTGACCGCGCTGTTGTTGCCCGGCCTGGCATGCATGTCGGTGACGGGGGCGATCACATCGGCAGGCAGATCGAGCGGGTTAATGCTGACTTTGCTGTTGTGGTAGCGCGGCAGGTCGGTCAGCAGGAGATAACCGTCCTCATCCGTTTCACCGGCCGGGCGGTTTTCCAGCATCACCGGTACGTGCCCAATGCCGTGCGTGGAGACCAGCGCCATGCCCTGCTGGATGTAGCGCAGTGCGTGCAGGCTGCCGTCCAGCAGCGTCAGGCTCCCTTCGGCTGAGGCGTACTGGTTGCGCTGGCTGGCACCTTGCTGCAGCCCAACGTGCCATTCGCCCGCGCGGCCCAGATAGCCTGCGTCTGCATATCTTTCACGTCGTTCGCCAAAGCCCTGGCCCAGCTCCCATGACCAGCCGCCGGCCTCATCGTCCGGCTGGTGGCGGTAATCCATGCGTGGTTTATCCCGGCTGGCCTGAACGGAGAGCATGTCCTCGCGACCCAATGGGACGGAAAGCAGTAGCTGAACCTGACTCGACGCATCCGTAAACGAGCGGGTATAGCTCAGCGTGGTGGAGATGTGTGCCGGCAGCGACACCGACCAGGAGGCATTGAGGTAGCGCTGCGTGCTGCCCTGAATGTTCTGCTGTACCCAGCCCGCGCCCACGGTGCCGAAGTGGGGGACGGACTGGCTTACCCACACGCTGTCGCTGCGTCTGACGGGGGCGGCACCGCTCATGCGGGCGTTGTCGGCGAAATCCGCCTCGGTGCGGACGGTGCTGGCAGAAATGCCCGTTCCTCTGCCGTTCCACTGCCAGCCGAGGCCCCACTGAACGCCCTGACCGTAAGGGCTGTCGCTCACGGCAACGTGCTGGCTAACCACCCCTACGGCGGGAGAGACCAGCCAGTCAGCGCCCGTGCCCACGTTGTGCAGCCTGCGCTGCTGCTCCGTATGCAGTGCCAGCGTCAGGTGATTATTCACCCCATAGCGCCAGCCCGCGTCCAGCAGCGGCGAGGCGGCATAGTCGTCGGAGTGCAGGGCGTAGTTTTCCCGCATCCAGCCGATGTCCAGCGAACCGCTGCTGAGCCCTTCCGCCAGCATGCCCGGCGCGCCGTAGAGATCGAGCTGTACGGTGCGACGCTGGCCGTTGATATCGGTAATGACCACCTCCGCCTGCCCGCTTCCGGTGAAGGAGGGCAGGGTATCCAGCAGAAAGTCACCCGGCGTGACGCGCTGGCTGCTCTGCTTAAGGCCGTCGATATACAAATCGACCGTGGAAGGCAGTACGGCCGTGTCGCTGTAGCGGCTGCGCGGTTCAGTATTGAGTTGCGGATTGAGCTCAAAATTACGTGCCCAGTGCAGCCCGCCAAAGCGCACCTGTCGGCTCCAGCGGGCGCCAGTGGTGATGCTGTCGCCCAGCGCCAGCGTGGTCAGCGAGTCGGTGTTGTCCCACTGCCAGCGGGTTTCGAGACGCGTGTGGGTCGGTCGACCGGCGCTGTTTTCCTCCCCGGCATGGCTTGAGAAACTGCTGCTGAACGTTCCGGGTAATCCTCCGGATGCGGTCAGCATGGTCTGGGCGTTGAGCTGGCGCTTCCCCTGCGCATCGCTGGCGTAGAGCGCGTATCCGAGCGTATAGGCGCTGACGGGTTGCGCATCAGGGTAGCGATACATCGGCGCGGGCTTTGAGGCGGTGAGATACTGCTGGCCCTCGAGCGCATCGGCCTCAGCGGTAATCGACACCTGCTGGGACAGCACGTCGAGATTAACCTTCAGGCCCGGCAGGGACGTCAGCTCAACCCATTCGGCGCGATCGTCCGGGGCGTGAAGCCCCAGCTTTTTCATGTCGCTGCGGCTTATCCATAACGCATTATCCACCACCCGGCAGGCCCAGAGCTCGCCTCGCGGGGCGTGGTTTACGGTAATGGCCAGCCATTGTACGGTGTCGGCGGGTTCAGTCCGGGCTGACAGCATGAGCGGTAGCCAAAACAGGAGCGCGAGAAGCGAGCGGGCGCAGGGGTATCTGGCTGGCATGGTGGTCATCATTGAGATAGACGCGCAGCGTGCTGAGCGCGTGACGTGAAGCGTGTTTAAGCGGCAAAAGGGCGGTTTGTCCCGGGAGCACATAGCCCGCCAGGCCTTTAATCGACCCTACAACCTGCCCATCGGCCGTCAGGGCCTCAAGGTGGCTGAGACGGATGTGGCGGTTTCCGGCATTAAAGCAGCGAAGGGTGGCCGGTATTTCAGACTGCTCACAGCTCAGGGCATCGTGGCTGACGGGCGCGCTCTGGTTCCCGGCAATAAACACCGGAATCGAGTAGCGCAGCAGGAAGTGCACCGCGGTGGGATTGGCGGCACGGGACGTAGCGTCCGGCAGTTCGTCGATGACCAGCCGGTAACTTTGCTCCTGTGCACGGATGCCGGGCTGCATGACGATAATACGCACCAGCTGCTGCTGGCCCGGCGCCAGTGATGTCATCGCCGGGCTGCTGACCACCTCCCCGGTGGCCACCAGAACATCTTTACCGTTTTTTTGCGTCCATTCGTACACCCGAATCTGCGCATGGATGGCCGCTTTCCCACTGTTAGTGAGATAGATAGCCGCTGCCCGCTGGTCGCTCCGCAGATCGAGCGTTACCGGGGCCACCTGAAGCGTGGCGGCCAGCGCGTAGCGTGACAGCAGCGCCAGCATCATGAGCCACAGAATGAAGCAGGAAAGATAGCGACGCACGATCAGTACTCCAGTTTTAACGTGATATCGTCGCTGTAGGTACCTGCCTGGGCGGTTGTCAGCGCCCCGGCGTCAATCACGCCATACAGCGTTTCTTCCTGTTCCGCACCGTTGCCGGTATCGTCCAGCCCATTCGTGCCGGTGATTTGCGTCTGTTTGCCTTCGTCAGCAAAGAGCTTCCACGCAATCTTCTGCGCGCCCGTGTCGCCGTTTTCCGGCTTCAGCCAGAAGGTTCCATTTTCGCCGTCGTTGCTGGTGGCGGTCAGAGTGAACGGCGTGCCGTTGGTACAGACGATATCGACCTGCGTTTTGGCCTGGATTTCGCTCGACTCATCGGAGCCGTGACGCGAGAAGTTGAGGTCGTTGGCTTTGAGGGTGCACGACTTCACGACCTCAAGTGATACGTGCATCGTCGCGCTTGCGGTGCTGTCTGCGGCGATCGCAGCAGCAGGAAGCAGGAGAACGGAACAACATACAACGGTGGGAATAATTTTCATGATCTTATTTCCTGACGTGAGTAACAGTGCAATTACAAAGCGAATGACTGAGCGTCCAGCAGGCAGCGTTTTTGATGGAATGCCGCCAGGTTGTGGCAGCAACAAGTGGGGCAAGGCCATAAGCAGGCATTGCCGCGCAGAACGATGGCCTTATCGCCAGCATTCGGAATGAGAGGGGTCATTTTCTGCCCCACAGATAGCCCTGGCCGTAATCGGCCGCGCTGGCGCGGGCCAGTGCGAAATCACCTGCGGTTTCAATGCCTTCGATCAGCACCTTGCTGGCGACGCGCTTGCACTGGCGGGTGAGATGCAGAAACTTCGCCTGCTCGGTCCGTCCGTTCCAGAAGGTATGTTTGTCAATTTTGATGCCGCAGAAGCGGATCTGGCTGGTCAGAAGTTCGGGAAGAAGGTCTTCGCAAACATCGTCTGCCCACACTTCTATCCCCCACTGATGGAGCGTTGCGATGCATTTCCGCAGCGCCCGGCTTTGCGTATCGTCGAGTTGTACCATCGAATGGAGATCGGTGATCTCGATAGCAAGTCTCTCCGGGCAGGGTGTTTCTTCTTTGAGCCTGTCGAGGAAGTCCGTGTCCAGCAGTAAATCCGATGTCGCATTGAGGTAATACTTGTCGCCATCCTTGCAAAACATGGCGTGACGAAGCTGCGCAAAGAAGTGCGCTTTACGCTGGGTCGCGGTCATCGAGCCAAAGTAATCTTCAAGATTGACGTGGGGCTTTGCCGTGGACAATACCTCCCAGGCAATCACATTTTCACTGCGCAGTGCCCGGATGGATTCGAACTTATAGCCGGTTAGCATGATAAAAGTGCGTAACGCTCCGTGGTGATTTCAGGAGCTGCACATTTTATGGATTTGGATTTTGACAGGATATTTATAGATAAAAATGGCTTATATAAAGTGTTTTTATCTATTTTATAAGATTTATAAAGGATTATTTATTTTCATAAGCGCCCGGCAGAACGCCGGGCGCGACGCGCATTAACCCGCTTTGCTGATGATTTTGATTTCGACCATGCCAATTCCGATCTCGCGCGGCGAATGCCCAAGGATATTTCCCTCATTCGTGGACTGCGGGTCCGGCGGTACAATCACCAGGGTATTGCTGCGTGAAGGATTCTCAAAATGCAGCGTTTGTGTGCTAACGTCGTTTCCAAGCGTTAACGTCTGCTCCCGATCGCCCACGCGCACGGGTACGGGCTTGTTAGCATTAGGCCCATAGGCCCTGGCGGTGATCACCAGATCAAATTGTTCCGGCAGGGGATGGGTGTACTCAATTTTCACCTCATTGCCCAGCTGCGCGTTGGACCAGCGTCCCCAGGACTCCGGCCGCGAGATGCCGCTAAACTGTTTCACTTCCTCCGGCGCGCCGGCCACGTTAAAGATAAAGCTGTCCGCTTTGTAGCGAATATCGTTGTCGACGATTTTCAGCATGTCGACGTTACGCTGATAGCGCGCGGTATCTATCACCGTATCTTTAAAGGCGGTTTTGCCCTTCCACTGCGCCTTATCCACGTGCTGCACGGTTTGTTCTCCGCCAAGCTGGCCCTGCGAGACGCACCAGTCGGTCGAGAGCGCCAGCGGCTGCGACCAGAGCTGGCCCATTTTGTAGCACCGGTCGACCCAGACGAAGTTATCGCGTGGCGCAAAATCGGCCAGCTGGTAGCGCAGCGGCGCGGAATACTCGCTTTCCGGCAACGGCTCAACGCGTCCTTCCGATACGCGCAGCAGCAGCGGCAGACGGAAGTTGCTACCCGAGAAGGCAATGGTGTTTTTATCCCGATCGACGGTGAAGTCCTTCATCTCTTTCGGGAAGTTCCACAGGCGAATGATGTCTGGCTTCCAGGCGAGAATTTTTTCCTTCATGTTGAGGAACACTTCCGACAGGGATTGCCCCGACAGCGTGCTGCGGCCCAGGCCAATAAAGTTGTCGCCGCCCAGAATGTCCAGCACGGTGGCGCCGTTATCCATGGAGTTGCGTTTGGTGGCGATCTCCTCCTGCTGCGGCTTGTCGCCGCGCAGGACGAAGAACAGGTTGCTGCGATCCTGCTTGTTGAGCTGATCCCACGCGCTGTTTTTCATCGCCAGATGGTCAGATGAGACGACGATGACGGTATTTTTAAACCAGGGCGAGGCTTTGATTTTCTCGACCAGTGCGGCGATGTGCTCCTGACTGCAGGTGACGGCGCTGAACGATTTGTTGTTTTTGCCATCAATCTCATAGCTTTTGCGCTTGCAGGTGCGCGAGACAAACCCGTCCGGATGGTGGGTGTCCACCGTCAGCGCAAAGAGAGAGAAACGCTTGCCCGCGCGGGACAGCTCCTCGAATTTCTTCCAGGTTTCGTCGAGTACCGTATCGTCATAGAAGCCCCAGTCGTTGCGGTAGTTCGGATCGGCAACCGTCGTTTTTAACTCTTCTGAGCCGTACAGGTGGTCAAAACCGTGGGATTTCAGGAACACATCTTTTCCGGCGAAGCGCAGGTTTGCTCCCTGCATAAAATAGTTTTCGTAGCCGGAGTTTTTCAGGATATCGCCGAGGCAAATATTCTGCGGGAAGAAGGTCGACATGGAGGCTGAGGCGTTACCTTCAAAAGGCGCGAACAGCGGGATACCACACTGGGAGGCAACCATCCCGGCAATCGTATAATCCGTGCCGGGCAGCTGCATGGTGTGGCTGAAATCGAGACCTTCATTTTTCAGCGCGCCCAAATCTGGCGTCAGGTCCGGGAAGGCATCGTTATCAAAGTAGGTGCGCTCCAGGCTTTCACCATAGATATAGACCAGATTGAGCGTCGGGTTGGCGATCGTTTTCGACGGCTCTTTGTAGTAAGCCGCGAAATCCGGATCGCCGTCGCGCGACTGGGATTTCACCAGCTCGGTGATCTGATGGAACGCCGGGCTGGCGTCGACGGAGGCCAGCGCCAGGAATAACGCCAGCAGGCTGTAGCCATGATGGTGTGGATGATGGCGACGGCGACGCAGCACCCAGGCCAGCGCGCCAAAAATCATCACCAGCGCGACGATAAGGCCGAGCCCCGGAAGTATGTACTTACCCACACCTGCGCCCGTCAGGCTGTTCGTCAGGGTGTAGAGCACCGCATCGTTAATACCGTCACCGGTAAAGTAATCGCTGGCGTATAAGGTAATGTTTAAAATAATAAAAATGCCGAGCACCACCAGCGTGGCGATAAACCACCAGGTGTGACGGCCGGCTTTCCAGGCGTAAACGCCGACAGAAGCCAGAAAAAGGATAAGAGACAAGAATTCTGACAACAGCATATCCTCATGACGCCAGGTGCTTCGCTGGCTAACTGTTTATTTTTTGGGTGATACAATGTAATTGCGATGTCGTTAAGCTGCAATTTTAGTGTCACGAAAGTGTGCTGTTGTTAGGATTTGGTTTAGAAAATCGTTTTTATGAAGATGTGCACATCCTGACAAACGGACGCTGAGACGGTGGCAGGCAGGAAAAACGCTCATTTAGCGCCGCGCTTCAAGACTATCGCACTAAACGCGGCGTGTTGTGGCAGAAAATGGGGTGGATCAGGAGATGAAATTAACGCCTTGTTTCAGCACCAGATCGCAGGCTTTGGTTTTCACCTGTTTGGCCAGAGAAGAGTTGCCGAGGGTGCTCAGGTTAAGCTGCTGACCGTTCTGCGCGTTAAGCAGGCCCTGAATGCCGTCCATGTAGTTGGTGTCCGCTTTTTGCTCCTGAGTATCCAGACCCAGTTTACCCAGCACCTGGTTTTTTACATTTTGCGCGTCGGTCACGGAGGCCAGCTTTTGCTTCGCGCAATATTCCAGAATCCCCGCCGCGTTGTTCATCGTCCCCGCGCTCAGGCTCTGGGAACTGTTGCCCAGCAGGCTGGTGAGGGAAGAGGCGGAGAGTCCGCCCTGCGTGCTGCTGCTCTCTTTGGTCAGCTCATTTGCTGCGCTTGACAGGGATTCCTGCCAGGACGCCGCCTGCGCTGCGCCGGTTACCAGCAGCGCGCCTAAAAAGGTGCTGATTAGAATCTGTTTTTTCATCATGGCTCTCTCAAAAAGGTCCGTTTTGGGCCAAAGGGGTTCCAGTATATACCTGCGACCTGTCGGCGATTCCTGGAACTGTCTTAATACTCTTTCCCGGTGACGCGGCTGCGGTAACTGTCCCAGTCGAAGATGACATAGAGACTGTTACCCAGCTTCATGCGGTCCATGACGCGTTCCCCCAGCAGGCGGGTCATCTCGTCGATGTTGTGGTTCGTCAGCATGCCGGTCGGGCGTTTGGACGAGGAGCGGCGATCGACAATCTGGTTGATGATGACTTTTTCATAGCGGGATTCCGTCTGAACGCCAATCTCATCGATGACCAGCAGGTCGACGTTACTCAGATCGTTAAGCAGCTGTTCTTCGCTGGTTTCACGGTTGCTGAAGGTGTCTTTCATCGCGGACATGATATCGGCCACGGTGATGATGAGGACCGATTTACCGCGCAGAAGCAGCTCGTTGCAGATGGCGGCAGCAAGGTGGTTTTTGCCGGTGCCCGGCTTGCCGCTAAAGATGAAGCTGGCGATATTGCCGTCGAATTCATCCACGTACTGACGCGCGGCGGCGAGCGCGTTCATCTGCCCGGTGGTCTCAATTTTATAGTTATCGAACGAGCAGTTCTGGTGCAGGGGACGAATACCGGAACGGTTAAAGGTGCGCTGCATTTTCATCGCCCGATTTTCGCGGGCGAGCGCGGCGGCGCGGATCTTGCCTTGCTCTTTTTGCCACGCCAGCAGCTCTTCACCGGTGGTGAAAGCAGGCTTCACGTTGGCAGGCATCATTTTTTGCAAACGTTTCATCAGGTCGCCGACGTTCTTCATTTCGCACCTCGGAATCCGCTGGGGATCTGTTTATCCGGTTCTGAAAAGGCATTGATATCACGTTTTGGCTGGCCGTTGTTGCCGGCGCGGGTAATCTGAAGATGACGCGCGAGCTTTTGCTGCCACTGAATATGGGTGAACACTTTACCCTCCGCCTGCCACCAGGCGGTAAACGCGGCAAGCTCTTCCGCTGTGGCGGGTTGGGTTAACGCAATGCCCCACAGCGCGGCCTGCCGCTGAAAATCTGCATCTGGCTGCCAGCCCGCATAGAGGGCAAATTTACCCATCGGAACGGTCACGGGAACGTTAACCGGTTCATCAAAGAACTGGGTATCCAGCGTGACATCGCTTGCCGGGCGTGCCAATTGCGCTTCGATCTCCAGAAGCTGTGCCAGACGTTCCGGTGTGATTGCGTAAAACGCTGGCGCGTTGTCGGCAAAAACCGCAACCGTGCCGCCTTCGGCGTGGGTCAACACACCGCGTGGGTCGCGCATAAAGGCATCAATACCAGCAATGCTGGTGGTCAGAATTCTGGAGGACATAACGCTTACTCTACTGATGACTACGGGCGTGATAGGGGCTTATGGTAGCACAGAGAGGGGAAAGGAAAGGAGGGGATTTCCCCGGTGGCGCTGCGCTTACCGGGGCTACAGTCGTAGGCCGAATAAGCGCAACGCCATCAGGCAGTTATCACGCAATGATGTTCAGCGTGACGTCGATGTTGCCGCGGGTCGCGTTAGAGTACGGGCAAACAATGTGTGCCGCATCGACCAGCTTTTTAGCTTCCGCAGGATCCATACCTTCAACATGGATGTTCAGTTTTGCTTCGATACCAAAACCGGTAGGCAGCGGACCAATACCCACTTCGCCTTCAATAAAGGCATCTTTTGGCAGGGTAAATTTGTCGCGTGCGGCCACGAACTTCATCGCGCCCAGGAAGCAGGCAGAGTAGCCCGCGGCAAACAGCTGCTCAGGGTTGGTCACGTCTCCCCCCATGCCGCCCATCTCTTTTGGCACACCCAGTTTGACGTCCAGTACGCCATCGGAGGAGGTGGCACGACCGTCACGGCCACCGGTGGCTTTTGCTTTGGCGGTATAAACAACTTTTTCTAAAGACATGGCAGGTTCCTCATTTTGTTTAGATGCGTGCTATTAAATAGCGTGCGATATATATAGGTAAATAATGACGCGTAAAGTATAGCGTTACGCGCGGTGTAGCTGTTGTCGCAAAAGTTCGAGCTGCTGTTTGAGTGCCAGCAAGGTGTCTGTATCACACTGCGCTGCGCAACCCACCGCATGGGGGATACCCAATGCCTGCTGCTGGAGTTCACGTCCCGCTTCACTCAGGGTGACGGCGACCTGACGTTCGTCTTTGCGCGAACGGTGGCGGTTGATGAGCCCGGCGCTTTCCAGACGTTTCAACAGCGGCGTCAGGGTCGCAGAGTCAAGGAACAGCCGTTCACCGATGTCCGACACCGTCATATCATCCTGCTCCCACAGCACCAGCATCACCAGATATTGCGGGTAGGTCAGGTTCAGCGGTGCCAGCAGCTGCCGGTACAGCTTGTTAAGCGCCAGGTTTGCCGAATAGAGGGCAAAGCAGAGCTGGTTATCCAGCTTGAGCGCAGCGGTTGCATCGTTCGTTTTCGCGTTCATGATATGAATATAGATAGTGTGCGATTTAATTGCAAGCAATTTTATGGGCAGGTGTAACGGAGCGCCACCTGAACGGCCATTTTACGGTAGTGCTGGCGCTGCGCCTGCTCGTCTGCGCCTTCTTCAAACAGCAGCGTAAAGGTGTAGCTGTTGGCAACGTAGTGAAAGCTGAAGCTGCTTATCAGACGATGAAGATCGCGGGCGTCAACCGTCTCACTGAAGAGCTGTTTTTCTTTCCCCCGGCGCAGGATCTCCTCCAGCAGATCGAGCGCGCTGCGGTTGACCTGGCGGAGATAGCTCGACTGCTGCATAAAGCGGCCGCGCTGCATGTTTTCCATGCAGATAATCCGGATGTAGTCAGGGTGGTCGGCATGATAGTCAAAGGTGGCTTCAACCAGATTGACCAGCGCTTCGACCGGGGGCATTCCCGTCAGGCTTAGCGCTTTTTCGCTGGCGCGAATCTGGGTGTAAACATGTTCAAGTACGAGGAGATAGAGGTTCTCTTTATTCTTGAAATGGTAAACCACCATGCGTTTGGTGGTGCCCGCTTTCTCTGCGATCTGCTCCATCCGTGCACCGTTCAATCCATACTCGGCAAAAAGCGCGATGGCGCTCTGAAAGATTTTCTCTTTCAGGCTGGATTCTTCACTGTGCTCGGGGTGTTCGCTGCCAGGGTTAGCCACATCCTTTCCTTATTTTCACCAAACGGACCAGACGGATTATCTCCACGGCAGCGAAATAACACAAATATCAAACGCGTGGGCGTTTACGGTACAGCCACAGGCCGGGGATCGACAGCCCGATGGAGAGCGCGCCGACGATGGATGACGCCTTAAGAAAGTTGCTGAGAAGAAGGATCATCTGAGGCTCGGTATAGCCGAAATGGCTGATTTTCACCGCGGAAATCATCGCGGTATAGGCCGATATCCCCGGAAACATGGGGATTACGGCCGCAACGGTGAATACTTTGGGATGCGCCAGATACCAGCGCGACCACTGGATGCCGATACTGCCGACCAGCATGGATGCCATAAATGTTGACCATTCGATATTAAAACCCGCCGTCATCATCACCATTCGCGAGCCATGGCCTATCGCGCCCAGCAGCGCACACCACGGCAGCGCGCGTTGCGGTACGTTAAATACCATCGCGAAGCCGACGGCAGGAATGGCGGCCAGAAGCATGTCCTGCGCCAGCGCCAGCAGAAAATCGATCACGCCCATCCGCGTAACCCCCAAAGTGTCATGGCCATGACCACGCCGATGCAGGTCGCCAGCGTCAGCAGGCTGGCGATAGCCCAGCGAGCCAGGCCGGTATTGATGTGCCCTTTAAACATGTCGGCGACGGCGTTGATCAACGGAAAGCCCGGGACCAGCAGAAGCACGCTGGCGGCCATGGCAACGGTCGGCGTGTTGGCAAACTGCGGCAGGCGCAGCAGCAGACCGGAAACCGTGGTGGCGACAAACGCGGTAATGCAGAAGTTAATTTGCGGATGCAGCTGCCGATGCGTCAGCAGCTGGCGAACATACATGGCGATACTGCTGGCGAAAAAGGTGATGATTGCACCGTCCCAGCCGCCTTTGTTGAGCTTACAAAAGCAGGCGCACGAGAGCCCTACCATCACCACGACGAGCCAGCGCGGATAACGTAATGGCTTGATCTGGTTGAACCGTTTTTCAATGTCACTGAGATCGAGAAGCTTATGTTCTGCAAGGATGACAATGTGCTGCACTTCGGTCACGACGTGCATGTTGATGCCGCGGTCATGGTTTTTGCGCGTGGAGGTCAGGCACTGACCGTCCTTGATTGTGGTCAGCACAATGGCGTTGGATGAGATTGCGCTTTCGACGCTGTCCATCCCTAGCGCCAGCCCCAGCCGGGTGGAAAGCTCCTCAACCAGCGCGCTTTCCGCGCCGTGCTGGAGCAGAAAAAGACCGCACTGAATACATAGCCGCGTGATAGCACGCTGCGTTGACCGCTCTGCCTGCATGTATTGTCCTGAAAAAAGATGGATAGCTATCTGTTAACCCATAGTGGGTACTTTTAGCACAGAGTGCAGTCCCTCTTGCTGTGGGCCAGATCAAGGTTTGTGCAAACAGTTGCAGTCCGTGTCGTGGAAGGGGGAAGGGGGAAGGGGGAAGGGGGAAGGGATTAATTTATCAATACCGTGAATTATAAATACCAAAATATAAAATATTTGTATTTAGTTATTCTAATTTTATATTGTCGTTATTTTAATGTCTCCACAATTAATTTTTGTTTCGCTTTGTGAGATATTACTGCTGTTTAGGCATTTCTTAAACTAAGCATACATCTCATCTTCTGCTTGTATTAACCAGTCTTACACTCAGGGACGAAAATACTCATACGTTGATGCGTTTTAACGTTACTCATCAAATGAAAAATGTACACGGAGGGTCTATGTTGTCATTGCATGGTAAGCATGGCGTTGTCATTAGCCGGATGCCCGTGATGCAAAACGGGTTAGGGGGCCTGATGGCACGTCATTTCCCCGAATTTGAATTGAGCTATTGCCGCTCATTGCAGGAATTAACGCTGCTCCAGTTGCGCCGCGCGGACGTCATTATTGCCGATATTTCAGGCGAATACAGAAACCCTCGGGGTGCGCTTGAAGAGTATTACGGTTTATTGAATCAATACCGGGATATTCACTGGATCTTTTTAGTCTCGCGGCCGCTTTACCCTATTGCGGTTGAGTTACTTATGCGCCCGGAAAGCACGTTGCTTTCTGACATGGAGCCTATTGAAGGCGTGGTTAACGCTATTCGGGCCGGTAGCGAGCGGGCAGAGCGGATTAGCCAGACGTTATTAACTCCGGAACCTCAGAGTACGGAGAATGAAAATGAACACGTTATCGCGCTCACGCACTCCGAACGTAAGGTCCTGCGTCTGTTAGGGAAAGGATGGGGGATTAACCAAATCGCCACATTGCTCAAGAAGAGCAATAAAACCATCAGTGCGCAGAAAAACAGTGCGATGCGACGGCTGTCATTACGAAGTAATGCGGATATGTATGCCTGGATCAACAGTACACAGGGAATGAGAGAGCTGAGTTTGCTATCAGCCTATGGAGAGTTCGAGGAATGGAAAAAACCGATTCAACAAGACATATCGCCATCATCGAAAATTGCGCGATGAGTGCCGTCGGGCTACAGCATCTTTTTGCGATGCCCGGCCTGAGCCATTATCAGCTACACCTGTTTAGTGAATTTGACAGTTTTAAGAATGCACTTCATCACGTTAATTTTTTCTCGCTGATCTACTCCCTTTCCGATGCGCGAGAGGAGCGCCGTAACTGCCTGGCGCACCTGCGGGATCTGGCGTTTACGCACGGTCATATCCAGCGCATCATTTTGGTTTCTGACGAGATGGAAGCACGGCTAATTAGCCATCTTTCGCCATCGCGCCTGCACGGAGTAGTCAGTAAATCGGTGACGCTTGAGCATCTGCAGAAGGAACTCGTGGAGTTGCTGAGCGAAACGCTGCGCATCAATGACAATATGCTGAATCACTGGTACCGGAGTCAGAACAGGATGCTAAGCCCCACAGAGCGGGCAATATTGCGTTATATGTCCTGCGGGTATTCCATCCCTGAAATCGCGGCACAGCTTGAACGAAATATTAAGACCATTCGGGCACATAAGTTTAATGCGATGGTGAAACTGGGCGTGAATTCAGACGTAGGGTTGCTCGATGCGGCAGATATTATTACGCATCTTCCTGCAAGAGAGCCGCAATGTTTGGCTCTCCTCACGCCCACATTTTTATAACCCGTATTTTGCGCGCCAGATATACTCTGGCGCGTCAATCAGATACAGACATCCACCCATTTTGCGGAAGTCAGTTCTGCCATTCTGTCAGGTGAAATGCGCACAGCGCTGTGAATTGCGCCTGCGGCGGGCAGCACTTCGGCGTACTGCTTCAAAGAGATATCGCAATATACCGCGAGCGGGTTTTCCAGTCCGAACGGGCATACACCGCCAACGGGATGACCGGTAATGGTCACCACTTCATCACTGCTGAGCATGCGCGCTTTCGCACCGAACGTGTCTTTGAGCTTTTTGTTATCCAGACGCGCGTCGCCTTTCGCCACCACCAGGATCACCTCATTTTTAACCTTGAGTGACAGGGTCTTGGCGATTTGTCCCGGCTCGACACGATGGGCGGCAGCAGCCAACGCAACGGTAGCAGTACTTTGACTAAGCTCAATAACGTCTATATCCGGCGCGTTGTCGGCAAAAAACTGCTGTACAGACTGCAAACTCATTGTTTCCTCCTGACAAATATCCTGCGTAATCTGTCATAAGAATTTATGCTCTGTAAATATCTCTTAAGTAACAAATACCCCAAACGGCTGATTTCTGGATCCTCTTCACAATCACAGAAACCGGTTACAGTAACCGGTTGCAGAGCGCGGAGCGTAGATTAATACTGAGTACGTAACGTCCCCTGTATCCAATAATAAGAGCCAAATATGAAACCATTTCGTCTGAGCAGTACCGCTGGTTGGCAAGCCAGCAAGGTTGTGAAGCTGATGTATGGAACAACGTGCGGCGCGTATGTGCCCGTAACAAACGTCTGACAGGAGATCTGCCATGTCTGCCAACCATGCTGCGTTTAATCTGATATTCCGTTTCGTCGAAAATTACGTCAGCCCGATAGCCGGGCGGATCTCTTCCCAGCGTCACGTTATGGCTATTCGTGACGGGTTCATCTCCGCGATGCCGTTTATGATTGTGGGTTCTTTTTTGTTAGTCTTTGCTTACCCACCTTTTTCGCCTGATACCACCTGGGGTTTCGCCCGCGCCTGGCTGGATATGGCGAAGCAGTTTGAAGGCCAAATCCTGACGCCGTTTGATATGACGATGGGCATCATGTCCATTTATATCTGTGCCGCCATTGCCTATAACCTTGGCAAACACTACGTCAAATCTCATCAGCTGGACCCCTTTATGTGCGCCATGCTGTCGCTGATGGCGTTTCTGCTGGTCGCGGCACCGAAAACCAAAGGCACGCTCCCTGTCGACAGCCTGGGGGGAACGGGCATTTTTACCGCGATTCTGGTGGCGATTTATTGCGTTGAGATGATGCGTTTCCTCAAAGCGCATAACATCGGCATTCGTCTGCCGGACCAGGTCCCGCCGATGATCAAAAACTCTTTTGATCTGCTGATCCCGGTGCTGGTGGTGGTGGTGACCCTTTATCCTCTGAGCCTGGTGATTCAGTCACAGTTTGGCATGCTGATCCCGCAGGCCATTATGTCGGTCTTTAAACCTCTGGTTTCCGCGGCAGATTCCCTGCCTGCGATCCTGCTGGCCGTGTTGATTGGTCATCTGCTCTGGTTCGCCGGGATCCACGGCGCCGCCATCGTCTCCGGGATGCTGCAGATGTTCTGGCTGACGAACCTTGGCGCAAACCAGACCGCGCTGGCCGCCGGTCAGCCTTTGCCGCATATTTTTATGGAAGCGTTCTGGACGTTCTTTATCGTGATTGGCGGGTCGGGCGCCACGATGGGATTGGTGATTTGCTATCTGCGTAGCCGTTCAGCGCATTTACGCTCTATCGGGCGTTTGAGCGTGGTACCCAGCTTCTTTAACATCAACGAGCCGGTCATTTTCGGTACGCCAATCGTGATGAACCCGGTGTTTTTTATCCCGTTCCTGCTGGCACCGATGGTTAACGCCGTTCTGGCGTGGGCGGCGATGACGTTTGATTTGATAGGCCGCGTTATCTCCGTGGTTCCCTGGACGGCACCGGCGCCGATAGGCGCAGCGTGGGCCCTGGGCTGGGATTTCCGCGCGGCGATTCTGGTTGTGGTTCTGGCCTGCGTATCGGCGATCATCTACTTCCCGTTCTTCAAAGTGTATGAGAAGCAGCTGCTGGAGCAGGAAGCGGAAGAAGCGCAGCGTAGCGCGGAAGAGGACAATCAGCAGGTGGCATAGGTAAAAACAAAACGGCAACCCAGGTTGCCGTTTTTTGTTTTTGTAGGCCCGGTAAGCGAAGCGCCACCGGGCAAATCACTGCTCTACTTCAGCGTGCAATCCCCACACTGCTTAACGTCCGGCAGGCGATAGCGCTGGCAGCAGGTGCGGCGAACCAGAAGCCCATCACGGAGCACGACGGTACGGAATAGCGGGTTGTCACGGCCATCGGAAAGCTGCTTTGCAAAGAAACAAGACTGACGCAGGGCCTCAACGTTCTCATCACCGAGAAGCGGCTTCATTTCCGTTAAATACCAGTGGATTAAATAGCCCGTATTGCTCCAGATAAGCTTCCCGTTAATCTCTCCCGTCGCTTCCAGCGCTTCCACCACCGGGATCAGGGCCTGCGTGATGAGCCGCTCCATACGTTCCTGAGCAGTGAGGCGTTCAGCGCTGTGGTCTTCGTGGAGATCAATCCAGAAGCAGGCCGCACGTCCGGTTTCGTGAAACTCGACGTGGAAATTATCCGGCGAAAGTTCAAGCATGCTCTTCTGTGTTAACAGCGCCAGCATGAGCGGAGGCACCATCAGCCCGATATACCACTGCGCCCAGAGGGAGAGCAGGGGTTTATTTTCCCGCGTAAGGGTAGGCTGATTGCGATAAATATGGTCGGAATAGGTGGCCAGCAGTGATTGCAGCTTAGACGGTTGGCGCCACTCTGAGAGCGTCATCGCGTGGGACGGGGGCGCTTCATCAAGCCGGATAAAGTCCAGAAGGTGGGCGCGCGTTTCCGCAATCTTTTCCCGTATCGCATCTGCAAGCGAAGCATTCCCGCTGGTGAGCGGCGCTCGCCAGAGGAGAGGTTCGACGATGTGTGCGGTATGCGTGGCCATAGTATAGATAGAAATCTAAATGATAATGATTGCCAATCCTAACTATTGCTCATACCAATGGCAAGACTTTTGTCCTGGTGACCTCGTCGGTAGGTTTATGCCGTCTGAATCTCTTCGCTTAACAGAATGTTATTGCGTCCCATATGCTTTGCTTCATAGAGGGCTTTGTCCGCTTTTTCCAGCGCGCCTTCCACGTCTTCATCCTCGAAAATGGCGATGCCAATGCTGATAGTGACGTTTGTCGCGACGCTTTCGTTAAACAGATGCGGGATTTTCAAATCATACACTTTCTGACGGATCCGCTCGGCCGTCTGGCGAGCGTGTTCGAGTGAAATGTTGGTCAGCAGCACCATAAACTCTTCCCCACCAAAACGCGCCACAATATCGCGAGAACGCACGGCGTCACGGATTGCCGCAGAGACGCGCTTCAGCGCCTGGTCGCCCATCATATGGCCGTAATGGTCGTTATAGGCTTTGAAGTGGTCGATATCCATCAGCAGGACAAAGTGTTCGCCATTTTCTACCGTGGGCAGATTCTCCAGACGGCTTTGCAGACCGCGACGATTATAGAGCCCGGTAAGCGGGTCCATCATGCTGAGGTCGGTAAGGGTTTCTCGTTCTTCCAGAAGGCGAGAGAGCAGCTCCTGAGCGAAACGGTCGTTGCGTCTTTGCAAAATGTTATGAATAGCAATTGCCACCACAGGAAGTGCGAAAGAATAGGTCATTCGCAGCCATATATCGTGATCGCTTAACCACAGGCAGACAATAAAGGTGGGCAATGAATGCAGCGTAAACGCTTTGATATTACTGGCGAACGCCAGCGTGCCGATAAAAAGTACCGTTAAAAGAGCAATTAGCAAATACGTCGCATGGTCCTGAGTAATTAAGGCGAATTTGGAGACAATTTGCCAGGCCCATAAAATACCGAAGATCGCTGAAACGACAGGAATATTTATCTTCCGCGCGCGCTTTCTCCAGTGCCAGACGAACAGGCCAGTACTGATGGCGAAAATAGCAATCAGAGGGGCAGAAAACAGGCGTACAGAATTGAGCGGATTTGTTACCGAGAACACTGCCGAGGTTGCGTTCAGAAATAAAAATAAACGTAACGATAATTGATATTTTCTGTGAACCAAAGACCGCCAGGATTGTGATGTCATAGTCGCGTGTTTTTATTAAAATTTAATTAAAACAGATAAATAGGTGTTATTTCGCAATAAAATATGCAAAAAACTCAAAGAGTAATTATCAGAAAATCTTTAGACGTTGTTAACAGGTGCGCAATTTATCACCTTAGACAATTCCTGTCATTACGGGAAAGGTAAAGGTCGATGGATTTTGATTCATTCAGCTGGCAAATGATAATTTTTGTTATATGATATTGGTTATCATTATCGTTGAAAGAGGGGAAATCATGTTGAACAGAGCGCTGGGCAGTGGTTGGGGGGTACTGCTACCGGGAACCATTCTCGGCGGTTTGACGTTTGCCGATCTCTCTCTCGATACCTGGAAAGCCATCATCGCGTCAGGACTGTTAGCCACGTCAGGCATGATCTGGCATAAGCAGCTACGTCACTTTGTTTTACTGCCATCCTGTGTCGCGCTGGTCAGCGGAATTCTGGTGATACTGATGAGTTTGAAATAACAGGGAAAAAGAAGAAATTCAGAGGGGGTTGTAAGATAATTGGTGCGAGGGGGGGGACTCGAACCCCCACATCCGTAAGGACACTAACACCTGAAGCTAGCGCGTCTACCAATTCCGCCACCTTCGCACAGTCATCTTACTCTTTATTGCTATATTGATATCGCCTCGTTGGTGCGAGGGGGGGGACTCGAACCCCCACATCCGTAAGGACACTAACACCTGAAGCTAGCGCGTCTACCAATTCCGCCACCTTCGCCCAGTGCGAGCAATATCATCGTGATTTATGGTGCGAGGGGGGGGACTCGAACCCCCACATCCGTAAGGACACTAACACCTGAAGCTAGCGCGTCTACCAATTCCGCCACCTTCGCATACCATCGATACTGTAAAAGTATCGTAACCACGGAGGCGCATTCTAGATGTTTTCAGCTTTACGTCAACAGAAAAGTGCGCGTGATGCCTTGATTGATGCAAAAATGGCCGATGGACGCGCCGTGTATAGCCGGATGGCGCTTTCGCTTATCCGGCCTACAGGGGAGGCGATTACTTTTTGGCCTGACGCGTCATCACGGTGCGGTACACCTTAAAGCGGCCGGTCTGGGCGATAACTTCGTGGAAGCCAAAAGTTTCATCCAGCACTTTCGGGTATGCCAGGAAGGCGTTCGCGACGATACGCAGCTCACCGCCGCTGTTGAGGTGACGAACTGCGCCACGGATCAGCGCTTGTGCCGCTTCCAGGCTGGTCTCCATACCGTCGTGGAACGGCGGGTTAGAGATGATCATGTCGAAGCGACCGGTGATGTCGGAGAAGACGTTGCTGGCAATGACTTCGCCTTCAATGCCGTTTGCGGCAAGCGTTGCGCGGCTGGCTTCAACCGCCGGGGCGCTCACGTCACACAGGGTTAAGCGGACTTTTGGCGAATGGCTGGCGAGCACGGTAGAGAGCACGCCCGCGCCGCAGCCCACGTCCAGCACTTTGCCTTTGGTGTGCGGCGTCAGGGTGGAAAGCAGCAGCTTGCTGCCCGTATCCAGCGCGTCACGGCTGAACACGCCCGGCAGGGTTTTGATGGTCAGGCCGTCAAGCTGGTACTCGTCCCAGTATGCCTGCGCATCAAACGTTGTCTGTTTTTCCAGACGGCCATGGTACAGGCCACAGCGGCGAGCGCTGTCGACTTTGTTCAGTGGCGCATAGCCTTCCAGCAGCTGTTCTGCGCTGCGCACGCCGCTGCGGTTTTCACCGACCACGAAAATATCGCAGCCAACGGGCAGCAGGGAGAGCAGGTTCATCAGCTGGAACTGGGCTTCCGGTTTGTTCTTCGGCCAGTAGTAGATCAGCGTGTCGCAGTCGGCAACGTTGCCCTGTTCTGCCACCAGGCTAAAGCGCGCGCGCTCGCCCATCTGGCGGCTCAGCACCTGCCAGTGGTGGTAGTATTGCGTATGGGCACGGCTTTCAGCACAGTCGAAACGCGCGGGCAGGTCATCCTGCATATCTCCGGCAAACAGAATACGGCTTTCTTCGAAATCATCACTGTGACGCAGCAAGACTTCACTTGCCGGGGTAAATGCAGACATGAATTGTTCCTCAATAAACTCAGGCGGGGATTATAGTAGGTAGATGGCGCACTTTCGACACATTTGCTATATTTGCGCGCCTGAGAGACAGGAGTTTTCCCTATGACATCCCGACGAGACTGGCAGTTGCAGCAGCTGGGCATTACCCAGTGGGCTTTGCGTCGCCCGACGGCGTTGCAGGGCGAAATCGCCATCTCCATACCGGCGCACGTTCGCCTGGTGATGGTGGCGGAAGAACTGCCTGCCCTGAATGACCCCCTGATCGGTGATGTTCTTCGCAGCCTGAAGCTGACGGCCGACCAGGTTTTACCGCTGACGCCAGAGCGTGTCGCGATGCTGCCTCCTGATAGCCGCTGTAACAGCTGGCGTATCGGAGAGGCAAATGAGATTTCTCTTCAGGGGAGCCAGATCTGCTCGCCAGCGCTGGACGAACTGAAAGCCAACCCAAAAGCGCGCAGCGCGCTATGGCAACAAATCTGCGAATATGAACACGATTTCTTCCCTCACGACGCCTGACCTGTCCACCGCGTTCGCGATTGAAACACGCGCCCACGCGTTTCCGTGGAGCGAAAAAACCTTCGCCAGCAATCAGGGCGAACGGTATCTGAACTACCGCCTGGACGTTGACGGCACCATGGCCGCTTTCGCGATCACGCAGGTTGTTCTTGATGAAGCGACGCTGTTTAATATCGCGGTTGATCCCGCGTTTCAGCGCCGCGGGCTGGGAAGAGAACTGCTTGAGCATCTCATCCGTGAGCTCGAAACCCGTGACGTTTTCACCCTGTGGCTGGAGGTGCGCGCGTCGAATGTCGCCGCCATCGCGCTCTATGAAAGCTTAGGCTTTAACGAGGCGACAATCCGCCGTAACTACTACCCCACCGCAGAGGGACGTGAAGACGCCATCATAATGGCTCTGCCGATTGGATAATAAAAAATAAGGTTGTAACGATGAAATGGGACTGGATTTTCTTTGATGCCGACGAAACGCTGTTTACGTTCGACTCGTTCGGCGGCCTGCAGCGGATGTTTCTCGACTATAGCGTAACCTTCACCGCTGAAGATTTTCAGGACTATCAGGCGGTCAACAAACCGCTGTGGGTGGATTACCAGAACGGTGCCATCACCGCGTTACAGCTTCAGCACCAGCGCTTTGACGTCTGGGCGGAACGCTTAAAGGTCAGTCCGGGAACGCTGAACGAGGCTTTTCTCAACGCCATGGCCGATATTTGTGCGCCCCTGCCGGGCGCGGTTTCCCTGCTGAATGCGTTGAAAGGTAAGGTGAAACTGGGGATCATCACCAACGGTTTTACCGCCCTGCAGCAGATCCGCCTTGAGCGCACCGGCCTGCGCGATCATTTTGACGCGCTGGTGATCTCGGAAGAGGTGGGCGTGCCGAAGCCGGATCCGCGAATTTTCGACTATGCGCTGGCGCAGGCCGGCAATCCCGACCGCGATCGTGTCCTGATGGTGGGGGATACCGCAGAGTCAGATATTCTGGGCGGCATGAAGGCTGGTCTGTCGACCGTCTGGCTCAATGCGCATGGCCGCGTGAAGCCTGAAGGCATCGAGCCGACCTGGACCGTGACGTCGTTGAACGAACTGGAGCAACTCCTGTGTAAACAATGATTGCCTGCCCCCCGTTGATGGGTAAAATAGCCGCAATTTTGTATTCCATGATGCGTGGCGTGCTGCCGCGCTTATAAAAGAAGATTTAATTATGACGTTGTCTCCTTATCTGCAAGAGGTGGCCAAGCGCCGCACTTTTGCCATTATCTCGCACCCGGATGCCGGTAAAACGACCATCACTGAGAAGGTGTTGCTGTTCGGACAGGCGATTCAGACTGCAGGTACCGTTAAAGGCCGTGGCTCCAGCCAGCATGCAAAATCCGACTGGATGGAGATGGAAAAACAGCGTGGTATTTCGATTACCACCTCCGTGATGCAGTTCCCGTATCATGACTGCCTGGTGAACCTGCTGGACACCCCGGGCCACGAAGACTTCTCCGAAGATACCTACCGTACCCTGACGGCGGTAGACTGCTGTCTGATGGTGATCGACGCCGCGAAAGGTGTAGAAGATCGTACCCGTAAGCTGATGGAAGTTACCCGTCTGCGCGATACGCCGATCCTCACCTTTATGAACAAACTCGACCGTGACATCCGCGATCCGATGGAGCTGATGGATGAAGTGGAAAACGAGCTGAAGATCGCCTGTGCGCCAATCACCTGGCCAATTGGCTGCGGTAAGCTGTTCAAAGGCGTTTACCACCTCTATAAAGACGAAACCTACCTGTATCAGACCGGTAAAGGCCACACCATTCAGGAAGTGCGCATCGTGAAAGGTCTGGACAACCCGGATCTGGACGCGGCGGTCGGCGAAGAGCTGGCCGCGCAGCTGCGCGACGAGCTGGAGCTGGTCAAGGGCGCGTCTCACGAATTCGACAAAGAGCTGTTCCTGAGCGGCGAAATTACCCCGGTCTTCTTCGGTACCGCACTGGGTAACTTCGGCGTTGACCACATGCTCGACGGTCTGGTGGAGTGGGCGCCGCAGCCGATGCCGCGCAAAACCGACACCCGTGAAGTGGAAGCGAAAGAAGAGAAGTTCACCGGCTTCGTGTTTAAGATTCAGGCCAACATGGACCCGAAACACCGTGACCGCGTGGCCTTTATGCGCGTGGTGTCCGGTAAATATGAAAAGGGCATGAAGCTGCGCCAGGTGCGTATCGGGAAAGACGTTGTCATCTCCGACGCGCTGACCTTTATGGCGGGTGACCGTTCGCACGTTGAAGAGGCCTATCCGGGCGACATCATCGGGCTGCACAACCACGGCACCATCCAGATCGGTGATACCTTCACCCAGGGTGAAATGATGAAGTTCACCGGTATTCCGAACTTCGCGCCGGAGCTGTTCCGTCGCATTCGTCTGCGCGATCCGCTTAAGCAGAAACAGCTGCTGAAAGGCCTGGTTCAGCTCTCCGAAGAGGGCGCCGTGCAGGTGTTCCGCCCGATTGCGAACAACGATCTAATCGTGGGTGCGGTCGGCGTGCTGCAGTTTGACGTGGTCGTTGCGCGCCTGAAGAGCGAATACAACGTAGAAGCGATTTACGAATCGGTGAACGTCGCGACCGCGCGCTGGGTTGAGTGTTCTGACGTGAAGAAATTCGAAGAATTTAAGCGTAAGAATGAAGTTCAGCTGGCGCTGGATGGCGGCGATAACCTGACCTATATCGCGCCAACGATGGTCAACCTGAACCTGACGCAGGAACGTTATCCGGACGTTCAGTTCCGTAAAACCCGCGAGCACTAATCCCCTCTCAGAGCACGGCATTCGCCGTGCTCTTCTTTATTTCCTGTCTTATTAATCCCTTGCGGAATGTTCTTAATTCAACGCAATTTCACGCTATTCGCCCATTTTTTACCCAATTCTGAAAGCGGCTCTGTGAGAGTGATCTATATTTAACTCAGTGTTTAACACCGGGCGTGGATAAATTAACTGTTCAATGCATGACTTTAGGTTATCCATTTTGCTCGCGTGTTTATTCGCAATATATATCACTACTAAGGAAGTACGTAGCCCGAATAACGGGTCAACACAGGAATAGATCGATGAATATGACAAGACTGAAGATTTCTAAAACTCTGCTGGCTGTAACACTGGGTAGCGTTTTGGTGAGCGGCTCCGCCCTGGCGGAAAGCAGCACCATGGATAAAGCACAATCCACGGCCGATAGCGCAGGGCAAAAAATCGATAGCTCTATGAATAAAGTCGGCAATTTCATGGATGACAGCTCTATCACAGCAAAAGTGAAGGCCGCACTGGTGGATGATGAAGCCATCAAGAGCACCGATATTTCCGTTAAGACCGACAAGAAAGTGGTCACGCTGAGCGGCTTTGTTGAAAGCCAGGCTCAGGCTGAACAGGCGGTGAAAGTGGCGAAAGGCGTCGAAGGCGTCGCCTCCGTCAGCGATAAGCTGCACGTCCGTGACGGCAAAAACGCGTCGGTGAAAGGTTATGCCGGTGATGCAGCCACCACCAGCGAAATCAAAGCTAAACTTTTAGCAGATGACATCGTGCCGTCCCGTAAGGTGAAAGTGGAAACCACCGATGGCGTGGTTCAGCTTTCCGGTACGGTAGATTCGCAGGCGCAAAGTGAACGTGCCGAGTCCATCGCGAAAGCGATTGATGGTGTGAAAAGTGTTAAAAACGATCTGAAAACGAAGTAAATCTCGACCATTCGCCCGTCTGGCTAAACCCTGCGGGCGAAATAAGAACGACTCTGGAAAAACGCCGGTGAGTGACCTGAGCGCTCACGTTTAGCGGCCGACATTAACTATGGTAAAGGAGAAGCTTATGTTTCGTTGGGGCATTATATTTCTGGTTATCGCGTTAATTGCCGCCGCATTGGGCTTTGGTGGTCTGGCAGGTACAGCGGCATGGGCAGCTAAAATTGTCTTCGTTGTGGGTATTATTCTGTTCCTGGTCAGCCTGTTTACGGGTCGTAGACGTCCGTAGCAAACGCAATATTCCTTCAACAAAATAAAGCCAGTCACTGTGACTGGCTTTTTCTTATTTGCGTAACAGGTCGGGTGCGTTACTGTGGTGTTATAAAATAATCAAAACAGGAAAGCAGAGGTGGGGCAACGAATTCCCGTTACGCTCGGCAATATTGCGCCGCTGACGTTAAAACCGTTTCGCGCGGGTCAACTCGCGCTGGTCTGCGAGGGTGGCGGACAGCGCGGCATTTTCACCGCTGGCGTGCTGGACGAATTTATGCGCGCGCAGTTCAACCCCTTTGACCTTTACTTCGGCACCTCTGCCGGGGCGCAGAACCTCTCTGCCTATGTCTGTAACCAGCCCGGCTACGCGCGAAAGGTCATCATGCGCTACACCACGGCGAAAGAATTTTTTAACCCGGTGCGGTTTGTGCGCGGCGGCAACCTGATCGATCTCGACTGGCTGCTGGAGTCAACCTCCAGCCAGATGCCGCTGGCCATGGATACTGCCGCCCGTCTGTTTGATAGCGGTAAACAATTCTGGATGTGCGCCAGCCGGGGCGATGACTATTCCCCGGGCTATTTTTCGCCTCAGAAAGAGAACTGGCTGGACATCATCCGCGCCTCCAGCGCGATCCCCGGCTTTTATCGTACCGGCGCCCTGCTGGACGGTATTAGCTATCTGGACGGGGGGATCAGTGACGCGGTGCCGGTGCAGGAAGCCGCCCGTCGCGGGGCGAAAACCATTGTGGTGATCCGTACCGTACCGTCGCAAATGTATTACACCCCGCAGTGGTTTAAGCGGATGGAGCGCTGGCTGGGCGACAGCAGCCTGCAGCCGCTGGTGAACATCGCGAAGCAGCATGAAACCACCTACGGCGCGATGCAGCGCTTCATTGAGAAACCGCCGGGCAAGCTGCGTATTTTTGAAATTTATCCGCCTAAGCCGCTGCTGAGCATGGCGCTGGGCAGCCGCGTTCCTGCGCTGCGCATGGATTACAAAACGGGGCGGCTGTGCGGGCGCTACTTCCTGGCGACGGTGGGGAAAATGCTGGCAGAGCAGCCGCCGCTTCATCGCCATAAACGCATTATTACGCCGCCTGCGATTGTCGCCAACGACGCCCTGACGGTGCCGCTGGTGGACATTCCGCAGGCGAATGACGCTTTACTGGATAACGAGGATCTGGCGTGATGCACCGCTTTGTCGATACCCATTGCCACTTTGATTTCCCGCCGTTTACGGGAGATGAAGAGCAAAGCATTGCGAAAGCGGCCGAGGCAGGCGTTCAGGCCATTATTGTGCCTTCAGTGGAAGCGGCTTACTTTTCCCGGGTGCTGGATCTTGCTGCACAGCACCCCGCGCTCTATGCGGCGTTCGGCCTGCATCCGATCGTGATTGAGCGGCATCGGGATGAGGACATTGAGCGACTTGATGAGATAGTGCAGACCGCAGGCGACAAGCTTGTCGCCATCGGTGAGATCGGCCTCGATCTTTATCGCGAGCATCCGCATTTTGAGCGCCAGCAGACGATCCTCGACGCGCAGCTCAGGCTGGCGAAGCGTCACGATCTGCCGGTGATCCTTCATTCAAGACGCACACACGATAAGCTGGCAATGCACCTGAAGCGTATCGATTTGCCGCGTAAGGGCGTCGTGCATGGTTTCTCAGGCAGCCTGCAGCAGGCGCAGCGTTTTATCGAGCTGGGCTACAAAATCGGCGTTGGGGGCACCATCACCTATCCGCGCGCCAGCAAAACCCGGGACGTGATGGCACAGCTGCCGCTGTCGGCGCTTCTGCTGGAAACCGACGCGCCGGACATGCCGCTGAACGGTTTTCAGGGCCAGCCGAATCGTCCGGAACAGGCGGCGCGCGTATTTGCCACCCTGTGCGAACTGCGAAAAGAGACTGAAGAGGCCATAGCCGGTGCGCTGCTGGAAAATACGCGTTCGGTATTTGGCATCACGCTATAGATAAAGCGCCGGACGGATCACCGTTATCTTCTGTTTTTCCAGCGCCCGCGCCAGCGGTTCAACGTCTTCCGGCGTGGCGCTGCGCCATGACGCCGCCTCACCGTACACGCCATGCGCATGAAACGCGTTGAGGCGCACCGGCACGTTTCCAAGCCCGTGGATAAACGCCGTCAGCGGCTTCAGATGTTCCAGATAATCACACTGTTCCGGAATCACCAGCAGGCGGAGCTCCGTTAAACGATTACGATCTGCCAGCCAGCGGATACTCTGCTTGATCTGCGGGTTTTCGCGCCCGGTCAGGAAGCGGTGGTGTTCGTTCCCCCATGCTTTCAGGTCCAGCATCGCGCCATCCAGTACCGGCAGCAGCCTTTGCCAGCCGGTTTCGCTTAACAAACCGTTGCTGTCGACCAGGCAGGTCAGATGATTCAGGGCGGCATCGGCTTTGATCGCTGAGAATAGCGTCACTAAAAACGGTAATTGCGTTGTGGCCTCACCGCCGCTCACGGTGATCCCCTCGATAAACGGTGCGGATTTGCGGATCTGTGAAAGGATCTCCTCCACGCTCAGGCGGTGCGCCATAGGCGTTGCCTGCTGCTGGCACAGGTGCAGGCAGGTGTCGCACTGCTGGCAGTCACTCTCCTGCCACCAGACGCGTCCCGCCTGTATGGTCAGTGCGTCGTGCGGGCAGTGGGGCACGCAGTCCCCGCAGTCGTTGCAGCGGCCGATCGTCCACGGGTTGTGGCAGGTTTTACAGCGCAGGTTGCAGCCTTGCAGGAACAGGGCCAGGCGGCTGCCCGGCCCGTCCACGCAGGAAAAAGGGATGACCTGACTAACTAAAGCGCATCTGCTGTTCATGGCTTATCACGCGCGGCTGACGTTCCAGAATACGGGTATTGCGCGCGGCTTCTTCACCCAGCCAGGTGGTATTGGTGCGCGATCCGGCTTCCCGGTACTTCTCCAGATCCGACAACCGCACCATATAACCGGTGACGCGCACCAGATCGTTGCCCGCGACGTTGGCGGTAAACTCGCGCATCCCCACCCTGAACGCGCCGAGACAGAGCTGGACCACCGCCTGCGGGTTACGTTTTACCGTCTCATCCAGCGTCAAAATATCGCTGATCCCGGAAGCGTAGTGCTTGTGATGCGGCGCCACCGCCAGCAGGTGGCTGATGGGATCCGGCTCGTCGCCGTAGGGCAGGCGCGCGCCCGGCGTGGTGCCCGAGTCAGAGCTGATCCCCGACTGCGCATGCAGCATCGCGCGCTGCTTCCAGCCGTGTTTCACCGGCGTGTTTTCGACAAACGCCGCAAGCTGTTCGCTGATGCGATAGCCCAGCGCGTTGGCCTGCTCGTCTTTGCCGTAACGCCCAGTCATCCCGGCTTTCTCACAGAGCACGTTTACCGCTTCTGCCAGGCCGTACATGCCAAACATCGGCACAAACCGATCGGCATCAATCAGCCCCTCTTTCACCAGGAAGCTATTCTCAAAGAAGCCGGATTGTTGATACAGGAAATCGCAGCGGGCATCGATGATGGCCATTTGCTGCTGGCAGTAATGCGGGAGGGCGCGGCTGAAGAAGTCTTCCATTGACGTACTGTGTTCGGCGATGGCCTTAAGGTTGAGGCGCACCAGGGTGCTGCCACCGCCTGCCAGAGGCAGGGAGTTGTAACAGCTCACTACGCCGTAATGGCCTTTTGTGAAAATTTTATCATTCACCGGGCCATTAGAAATATGCGGTTTGCTGCATTCACATAGGTTTTTCGCCACCTCAAGCAGCAAATCATCCGGGGTGTTCGCTGGATCATAAATAAAGGTCAGGTTCGGCGCGACCTGCTTCAGCTCTGCATCGGCACGCAGAATGGCACGCGTGACGGGGGTATCTTCCGGCCCGATATTGGCATGCATAAAGGCATCGGGCAGCGTACGGTCGAGATAGCGCCAGAAACGTTTTATTCGGCTATTGATTTCTTCTTGTGTTAGAATTCTAACATAAGGTTGCAGCAACGCATCAAGCTGACCGAGATAGACCGGCATCGATGTGACGGACGGAACATGGTGGTAGAGGATGGTTAACAGTGAGAGGGCGTCGTCGAGATCTTTTGCCCCTTCCAGCTCCAGCCAATCTGAACCATTAGCCAGAAATTTTGCGTAATCCGGCAGAACGTAACGGGGTTTGTAAGGCGCATGGCCTTCGAACATGTCGCAGATGAACCCCTCGTCCAGCGCGGCGCGCGCAGCTTCAGGAAGTGCCGGATACGGCAGGTTGTTTTCCGCTTCCAGCGCCAGAAAATGACGTTTTTGTTCCGGGGATAACGCCGGGCTTGTCACAATCTGCTGGCAACGTTGTTGCAGGGCGTCGGGGCTGGAGTGGGACATGTTCGCTTCCTTGAGTGTTCTGCGGATGATGAACGGATTGTAGAAAGCCTGCCTGTCGGCACTTTTGATCCGACAGGGGGTATCGCTGCTTTAGTCGGCAATATGCGCGCTAAAGTTTGAAGAAGATCGCATTACAGTAATGCAAATTTGCACGCAGTTTTCATTAACTGTGATGAATGTCGAAGTGTGGATGCGGGTGGATGTTAGAATACTCACAGACCCGCAAGGTAAAATTTATACGGCACTGCCGTTGGAGAATGTTATGACCGATTTAACTGCAAGCAGCCTGCGCGCGTTGAAACTGATGGACCTGACCACCCTGAACGATGACGACACCAATGAGAAAGTCATCGCCCTGTGCCATCAGGCGAAAACGCCGGTGGGCAACACCGCAGCCGTCTGTATCTACCCGCGCTTTATCCCGATTGCCCGTAAGACGCTGAACGAGCAGGGCACCCCGGACGTGCGCATTGCTACCGTCACTAACTTCCCGCATGGCAACGATGATATCGAGATTGCGCTGGCAGAAACCCGCGCGGCGATTGCCTACGGCGCAGACGAAGTGGACGTGGTGTTCCCGTACCGCGCGCTGATCGCCGGCAACGAGCAGGTCGGTTTTGACCTGGTGAAGGCCTGTAAAGACGCGTGTGCGGCGGCAAACGTGCTGCTGAAAGTGATCATCGAAACCGGCGAGCTGAAAGAAGAGGCGCTGATTCGTAAAGCCTCTGAAATCTCCATCAAAGCCGGTGCGGATTTCATTAAAACCTCTACCGGTAAAGTACCGGTAAATGCGACCCCGGAAAGCGCGCGTATCATGATGGAAGTGATCCGCGACATGGGCGTGTCCAAAACCGTGGGCTTCAAACCTGCGGGCGGCGTGCGTACCGCGGAAGACGCGCAGCAGTTCCTGGCGATTGCCGACGAGCTGTTTGGCGCCGACTGGGCCGATTCCCGTCACTACCGCTTCGGCGCCTCCAGCCTGCTGGCCAGCCTGCTGAAAGCGCTGGGTCACGGCGACGGTAAGAGCGCAAGCAGCTACTAAGTTTGAATTGCCGGGTGGCGCTACGCTTACCCGGCCTACCCGGATCGTGGTCGGGTAAACCGTACCCGCCACCATTCACCCGATTCCTCATGGGGGTTACCGTGTTTCTCGCACAAGAAATTATTCGTAAAAAACGTGATGGTCATGCATTAAGCGACGAAGAGATCCGCTTCTTCATCAACGGCATTCGTGATAACACCGTCTCTGAAGGGCAGATTGCGGCTCTGGCGATGACCATTTTCTTCCACGATATGTCGATGCCTGAGCGCGTGTCGCTGACCATGGCGATGCGAGATTCAGGAACCGTTCTGGACTGGAAAAGCCTCAACCTTAACGGCCCGATTGTGGATAAACACTCCACCGGCGGCGTGGGCGACGTGACCTCCCTGATGCTTGGCCCCATGGTGGCAGCCTGTGGCGGTTATATCCCGATGATCTCCGGGCGCGGCCTGGGCCACACCGGCGGTACGCTCGACAAGCTGGAAGCTATTCCGGGCTTCGATATCTTCCCGGATGACAACCGCTTCCGCGACATTATTAAAGACGTTGGTGTGGCGATTATCGGCCAGACCAGCTCTCTTGCTCCGGCAGACAAGCGTTTCTACGCGACCCGCGACATCACCGCGACCGTTGACTCCATCCCGCTGATCACCGCCTCTATCCTGGCGAAGAAGCTGGCAGAAGGGCTGGACGCGCTGGTGATGGACGTGAAGGTAGGCAGCGGCGCGTTTATGCCAACCTATGAACTCTCTGAGGCGCTGGCCGAAGCGATCGTTGGCGTCTCCAACGGCGCGGGCGTGCGCACTACCGCACTGCTCACCGACATGAACCAGGTGCTGGCTTCCAGCGCCGGTAACGCCGTCGAAGTGCGCGAAGCCGTCCAGTTCCTGACAGGCGAATACCGCAACCCGCGTCTGTTCGATGTCACCATGGCGCTGTGCGTGGAGATGTTAATCTCCGGCAAGCTGGCCAAAGACGACGCCGACGCCCGCGCGAAGCTACAGGCGGTACTGGACAACGGCAAAGCGGCGGAGATCTTTGGCCGCATGGTTGCGGCGCAGAAAGGCCCGACCGACTTCGTCGAAAACTATGCGAAGTACCTGCCGACCGCGACGCTCAGCAAAGCGGTGTATGCCGACAGCGAAGGATTTGTCTCGGCAATGGATACCCGCGCGCTGGGTATGGCGGTCGTGTCTATGGGCGGCGGCCGTCGTCAGGCGTCAGATACCATTGATTACAGCGTCGGCTTCACCGATATGGCCCGTCTGGGCGACAGCGTTGACGGCCAACGTCCGCTGGCGGTGATCCACGCCAAAGATGAAGCCAGCTGGCAGGAAGCGGCGAAAGCGGTGAAGGCGGCTATTACGCTTGACAATAAAGCGCCGGAAACCACACCGACTGTCTATCGCCGTATCACCGAATAGCGGTATACTGATCTGATCGATAATTTTTGAAGCACTACGTACGGAGAACAATTATGAAACGTGCATTTATTATGGTGCTGGACTCATTCGGCATCGGCGCAACCGAAGATGCAGAACGTTTTGGTGACGTGGGTTCCGATACCATGGGTCACATCGCGGAAGCCTGTGCGAAAGGCGAAGCGGATAACGGTCGTAAAGGCCCTCTGACTCTACCAAACCTGACCCGCCTTGGGCTGGTGAAAGCGCATGAAGGCTCTACCGGTAAAATCGCAGCCGGTATGGACGGCAACGCGGAAGTCGTGGGCGCCTATGCCTGGGCGCACGAGCTCTCATCCGGTAAAGACACCCCGTCTGGCCACTGGGAAATCGCCGGTGTGCCAGTGCTATTCGACTGGGGTTACTTCTCCGATCACGAGAACAGCTTCCCGCAGGAGCTGCTCGATAAGCTGGTGAAGCGTGCCAACCTGCCGGGTTACCTCGGCAACTGCCACTCTTCCGGTACCGTGATTCTGGACCAGCTCGGCGAAGAGCACATGAAAACCGGCAAGCCGATTTTCTACACTTCTGCTGACTCCGTGTTCCAGATTGCCTGCCACGAAGAGACCTTTGGCCTGGATAAACTCTACGAGCTGTGCGAAATCGCCCGCGAAGAGCTGACCGAAGGCGGCTACAACATCGGCCGCGTGATCGCGCGTCCGTTTATTGGTGACAAAGCGGGTAACTTCCAGCGTACCGGTAACCGTCACGATCTGGCCGTTGAGCCGCCGGCGCCAACCGTGCTGCAGAAGCTGGTCGATGAGAAAGACGGTCACGTGGTGTCCGTGGGTAAAATCGCGGATATCTACGCTAACTGCGGTATTACCAAAAAGGTCAAAGCGACCGGTCTCGATGCGCTGTTCGATGCCACCATCAAAGAGATGAAAGAAGCGGGCGACAAGACCATTGTCTTCACCAACTTCGTGGACTTCGACTCCTCCTGGGGTCACCGTCGCGACGTCGCGGGTTATGCTGCGGGTCTTGAGCTGTTCGACCGCCGCTTGCCGGAGCTGATGGAGCTGGTGGGTGAAGATGACATTCTGATCCTGACCGCGGACCACGGCTGCGATCCAACCTGGACCGGTACCGACCACACCCGTGAGCACATTCCGGTGCTGGTGTACGGCCCGAAAGTGAAGCCGGGTTCGCTGGGTCACCGTGAAACCTTCGCGGACATTGGCCAGACCCTGGCGAAATACTTTGGTACGTCTGACATGGAATATGGCAAGGCCATGTTCTGATGTCATTGCCCGGTGGCGCTTCGCTTACCGGGCCTACGGTTTTGTAGGCCGGGTAAGGCGTAGCCGCCACCCGGCAAAAACAACAAGTTAAAAGGAACTGAAGATGGCAACTCCTCACATTAATGCAGAAATGGGTGATTTCGCTGACGTCGTATTGATGCCGGGCGACCCGCTGCGCGCGAAGCACATTGCAGAAACCTTCCTGGAAGACGTGCGTGAAGTGAACAACGTTCGCGGCATGCTGGGCTTCACGGGTACTTATAAAGGCCGCAAAATCTCCGTTATGGGCCACGGCATGGGTATCCCATCCTGCTCCATCTACACCAAAGAGCTGATCACCGATTTCGGTGTGAAGAAAATCATCCGCGTGGGCTCCTGCGGTGCGGTGCGTATGGACGTTAAGCTGCGTGACGTGGTGATCGGCATGGGCGCGTGTACCGACTCTAAAGTCAACCGCATCCGCTTTAAGGATCATGACTTTGCGGCCATCGCTGACTTTGACATGGTGCGTAACGCGGTTGACGCGGCAAAAGCGCTGGGCGTTGACGCGCGCGTGGGCAACCTGTTCTCTGCCGATCTGTTCTACTCGCCAGAAGGCGACATGTTCGACGTGATGGAAAAATACGGCATCCTGGGCGTGGAAATGGAAGCGGCCGGTATCTACGGCGTAGCGGCTGAATTCGGTGCGAAAGCGCTGACCATCTGCACCGTATCTGACCATATCCGTACCCACGAGCAGACTACCGCTGCCGAGCGTCAGACCACCTTCAACGACATGATCAAAATCGCGCTGGAATCCGTTCTGCTGGGCGATAAAGAGTAATTCTGTCTCTTCCCTCCCTCTCCCTGTGGGAGAGGGCTGGGGTGAGGACACCAGCTAGCGCACGGCCTGCGCAATCCACGCTGACAGCTCCCGCAGCTCATTTTCCTGCTCCGGGAAATCCCCAATTAACGCGTCACATTCCTGCTGCAGCATATCCGCCCGGTACAAACAGCCCTGCAAGCGTGCCGCAAGGGCTTCCAGTGGCCCCGGATTCAGACTGTCCGTAAACACCTGCGTGCGGGTGATATGACCTTTCTCGACGTCAAAATGCAGCTCCACGCCGCCCCAGGTAAAACGCTCATCCAGCAGATGGGAAAATGCAGGTGCCTGACCGAAGTTCCACTCCCAGCTGCTCTGGCGGGCGAAGGTTTCCGCGAAGTTTGGCAGGTCCGGGGTTTTGTCCGGTGAAATCACTTCTGCTTCCACGCGCTCGCCGTAATGCGCAAAGAACGCCTCGCGCACGGCCTCACAGATTTGCTCGTGTGTAACGCCCGGCAGCAGTTCGACCAGATTTGCCACGCGGCCGCGCACGGAGGTAATCCCTTTGGCCTGGAGTTTTTTCTTGTCGGGATTCAGGTAGTTCGCTAGGCGGCTCAGATCGGCGTTAAGAAGCAGAGTGCCGTGGTGGAACCCGCGATCCATCGTTTCGCGATAGGCGGAGCCGGACACTTTGCGATCTCCGTCGGGCGTTTTGACCACCAGATCGTTACGTCCGGAGGCTTCAGCCGTCACGCCGAGCGAATTGAGCGCGTTGAGGACGATGGACGTTGAGATGGTTTTGTCGTATTCCGGTTTGCCCGCCATAAAGGTAAAGCAGGTATTGCCCAGATCGTGGAATACCGCGCCGCCGCCGCTGCTGCGGCGCGCCAGACGGACGTTGTCCTCTTCCATACGGCGGGTGTTGCACTCTTTCCACGGGTTTTGCGCACGACCAATAACCACCGTATCGGCATTGCGCCAGAGAAACAGTACGCGCTGGGTGGCAGGCATCTGGCGGAAGATGCACTCCTCCACCGCCAGGTTAAACCAGGGATCGTAAGAGTCAGAGATAAGCAGGCGTAACGTCGACATGGCAGAGTTCCTTTTCCGAATCATCCGCCTACTTTATCACTATTCTTTCTTCTCGCTCTCTTCGTCTTCGGGGACTGACCGGCTGGCGGTCAGCAGGAACGGGGATTGCTGCCAGCGCGTGCGCTTGCCGCGAAGCAGGGTACGCGCCAGCACAACGCCGATGGCGAGTGAAAGCAGCAGCATCAGGCGCAGAATATTGGTGGTATTATCGACCTGTTTAGCTTCAGTGGGCAGGGTGTGGGTATCAAGGGTGAGGCGCAGATAGCCCAGCGGGCCATTCTTCCCCTGAATAGGTTCAACAAGCTGCTGGTTGAAGTAGCCGCCGGCTTTTTTGCCGTCCAGCGCCAGCCTGTCTCGCACGTCGACGTGCTCACCCGCGCGGGCAATCAGATTGCCTTGCTCATCATAGACACCGGCATCAAGAATGCGGCTGTTCTCCGTGAGCAGGCGTAAAACCTGGCCTATCCGCTTCTCGTCAGGCGTTTCGTTACGCATGGACGGCGCGACGTTGAGCGTGACCTGGCGTGCCAGCGTGCGGGCCAGTTCTTCAAACTGCGGGTTGCGTTGCCGTTGATGGTTCTGGCTAAACCACGATGCCCCTTGCATCAGCACCACTAAGAGTGCGAGACAGGAAAGGACAATCACGGCGCGATGGAGCCGGAATTTCAGTTTTGCGCGAGCCATATTCCACCTGCTGAAAATTTACGGCTTAATGTTGCCAGAAGTGATGGTTACAGGGTAGCCTCATGCGTTATTTTCCCTCTGCAACCTTCCGGCGCGAACGAAATTACAGGAGCTTTAATGCCGAACATTACCTGGTGTGACCTGCCAACGGATGTCTCTTTATGGCCAGGATTGCCGCTCTCTTTAAGTGGCGATGAGGTGATGCCTCTGGATTACCACGCCGGTCGTAGCGGCTGGCTGCTGTACGGACGCGGTCTGGATAAGCAACGCCTGACCCAGTATCAAACCAAACTGGGGGCCGCGATGGTCATCGTCGCCGCCTGGTGCGTGGAAGACTACCAGGTCATTCGCCTGGCGGGCTCTCTGACCCAGCGCGCCACGCGCCTGGCGCATGACGCCGGGCTGGATGTCGCACCGCTGGGTAAAATTCCGCACCTGAAAACGCCTGGCCTGCTGGTCATGGACATGGACTCTACCGCCATTCAGATCGAGTGTATCGACGAAATTGCGAAGCTGGCGGGCAGCGGCGAGCTCGTGGCTGAAGTCACCGAGCGTGCGATGCGCGGCGAGCTGGATTTCACCGCCAGCCTGCGACAGCGCGTGGCGACCCTGAAAGGGGCCGATGCCAACATTCTGCGTCAGGTGCGCGATGAACTGCCCCTGATGCCCGGGCTGACGCAGCTGGTGCTGAAGCTGCAGTCCCTCGGCTGGAAGGTGGCGATCGCCTCCGGTGGCTTCACCTTCTTCGCGGATTATCTGCGGGAAAAACTGCATCTGACCACCGTGGTGGCCAACGAGCTGGAGATCATGGACGGCAAGCTGACCGGTCAGGTGATCGGCGATATTGTGGATGCCCAGTACAAAGCCAATACGCTGACGCGCCTCGCGGAAAAATATGAAATTCCGGTTGTCCAGACCGTCGCCATCGGTGACGGCGCGAACGACCTGCCGATGATCAAAGCGGCCGGTCTGGGCATTGCCTACCATGCCAAGCCAAAAGTGAATGAAAAGACGGAAGTGACTATCCGTCACGCTGACCTGATGGGGGTGTTCTGCATTCTCTCCGGCAGCCTTAATCAGAAATAACGGTCTGCTTTGTAGGCCGGGTAAGCGTAAGCGCCACCCGGCACGCAGGCTGCACAGAAATAACGAGGTAAACCGTGGCGAAAGCTCCAAAACGCGCATTTGTCTGTAATGAATGTGGTGCGGATTATCCGCGCTGGCAGGGGCAATGCAGCGCCTGCCATGCCTGGAACACCATCACCGAAGTGCGTGGTGTGGCGGCTTCGCCGAGCGTAGCCCGCAATGAACGCCTGAGCGGCTACGCGGGCAATGCGGGCGTAGCGAAAGTCCAGAAGCTCTCGGACATCAGCCTCGAAGAGTTGCCGCGCTTCTCCACCGGGTTCAAAGAGTTTGACCGCGTGCTCGGCGGCGGCGTGGTGCCGGGCAGCGCCATCCTGATCGGCGGTAATCCCGGTGCGGGCAAGTCAACCCTGCTGCTGCAAACGCTCTGCAAGCTCGCCGAGCAGATGAAAACCCTGTACGTCACGGGCGAAGAATCACTCCAGCAGGTTGCTATGCGCGCGCACCGCCTGGGCCTGCCGACCGGCAACCTGAATATGCTGTCGGAAACCAGCATCGAGCAGATCTGCATGATCGCCGAAGAAGAGCAGCCGAAGCTGATGGTGATCGACTCCATCCAGGTGATGCACATGGCGGACATCCAGTCCTCGCCGGGCAGCGTCGCGCAGGTGCGTGAAACGGCGGCCTACCTGACGCGCTTTGCCAAAACGCGCGGCGTGGCGATTGTGATGGTGGGTCACGTGACCAAAGACGGCTCGCTGGCGGGACCGAAGGTGCTCGAACACTGTATCGACTGCTCCGTGATGCTCGACGGCGACGCGGACTCTCGCTTCCGTACCCTGCGCAGCCATAAAAACCGCTTTGGTGCGGTGAACGAGTTAGGCGTGTTTGCCATGACCGAACAGGGGCTGCGCGAAGTCAGCAACCCGTCGGCCATCTTCCTGAGCCGGGGAGATGAAATCACCTCCGGCAGCTCGGTGATGGTGCTGTGGGAAGGGACGCGCCCGCTGCTCGTCGAAATTCAGGCACTGGTGGATCACTCGATGATGGGCAACCCGCGGCGCGTGGCGGTCGGTCTGGAACAGAACCGCCTGGCAATCCTGCTGGCGGTCCTGCACCGTCACGGCGGGCTGCAGATGGCGGATCAGGACGTCTTCGTGAACGTGGTCGGCGGCGTCAAAGTCACCGAGACCAGCGCAGACCTGGCGCTGCTGCTGGCGATGGTCTCCAGCCTGCGCGACAGACCGCTGCCGCAGGATCTGGTCGTCTTTGGCGAAGTGGGCCTCGCCGGGGAAATCCGTCCGGTGCCGAGCGGCCAGGAGCGTATCTCCGAGGCGGCAAAACACGGTTTCCGTCGGGCTATCGTTCCCGCTGCCAACGTGCCGAAAAAAATCCCGGAAGGGATGCAGGTCTTTGGCGTGAAGAAACTCGCAGATGCGTTAAATGTCTTTGACGACTTATAATTACGTATTCGATTTTGCAGGAGGCACCGTAATTTATGTCATCATTTGACTACATCAAGACCGCTATCCGCCAGAAAGGCTGCACGTTGCAGCAGGTGGCAGACGCCAGCGGCATGACCAAAGGCTACCTGAGCCAACTGCTGAACGCCAAAATCAAAAGCCCCAGCGCGCAGAAGCTGGAAGCGCTGCACCGCTTTCTGGGGCTGGAATTCCCGCGTATGCAAAAGAACATCGGCGTGGTGTTTGGCAAGTTTTACCCGCTACATACCGGGCATATCTATCTGATCCAGCGCGCCTGTAGCCAGGTGGACGAGCTGCACATCATCATGGGGTACGACGAAACCCGCGATCGTCAGCTGTTTGAAGACAGCGCCATGTCGCAGCAGCCGACCGTGCCGGACCGTCTGCGCTGGCTGCTTCAGACCTTCAAGTACCAGAAAAACATTCGCATTCATGCCTTTAACGAAGAGGGTATGGAGCCGTACCCGCACGGCTGGGACGTGTGGAGCAACGGCATCAAAGCGTTTATGGAAGAGAAGGGCATTGCGCCGAACTGGATCTACACCTCTGAAGAGTCCGACGCGCCGCAGTTCCGCGAGCATCTGGGCATCGAGACGGTGCTGATCGACCCGAAACGCACCTTTATGAACATCAGCGGGGCGCAGATCCGCGAAAACCCGTTCCGCTACTGGGATTACATCCCGACCGAGGTGAAGCCGTTCTTCGTGCGCACCGTCGCGATCCTGGGCGGCGAGTCGAGCGGTAAATCGACGCTGGTCAACAAGCTGGCGAATATCTTCAATACCACCAGCGCGTGGGAGTACGGGCGCGACTATGTCTTTTCCCATCTGGGCGGCGATGAGATGGCGCTGCAGTATTCCGACTACGACAAAATCGCGCTCGGTCACGCTCAGTACATTGATTTCGCGGTGAAATACGCCAACAAGGTGGCATTTATCGATACCGATTTTGTCACAACCCAGGCGTTCTGCAAAAAATACGAAGGGCGCGAGCACCCGTTCGTGCAGGCGCTGATTGACGAATACCGCTTTGACCTGGTGATCCTGCTGGAAAACAACACCCCGTGGGTGGCCGACGGCATGCGCAGCCTCGGCAGCTCGGTGGACAGGCGGGAATTCCAGTCCATGCTGGTGGAGATGCTCAACGAAAACAACGTTGAGTTTGTGCACGTTGAAGAGTCAGACTACGACTCCCGTTTCCTGCGCTGCGTCGAGCTGGTGAAGGAGATGATGGGGGAGCAGGGGTAAGCGTTAACCGCCCTCTCCCTTTGGAGAGGGCCGGAGTGAGGGAATCAGTCCACTCAGAACTCAACCACCACTTTCCCACGCATATGCCCGTCCAGCACCTTGCGGTGCGCCTCGGTAATGCTTTCCACGCTCAGCCCGTTCAGCGTTTCACTCAGTGAGCTTTCCACCACGCCGTTATCCACCAGCTTCGCCACCTCATTGAGGATCTCACCCTGACGCGCCATATCAGCGGTCTGGTACATGCTGCGGGTGTACATAAATTCCCAGTGCAGCGCGGCGGATTTGGACTTCAGCTTGTCCTGGTTCAGCGGGTGTTCATTCTCCACGATAGAACAGATATGCCCCTGCGGTGCAATCAGGTCGCTGACCGCATCCCAGTGCCCGTCGGTGTCGTTGAGGATGAAAATGTAATCCACAAAGGGCAGCCCGTGCTTCGCCAGTTCGCCTTTCAGATCGCGGTAGTTCACCACCACATCTGCACCGCGATCGCGGCACCACCGGGCGGAATCTTCACGGGACGCCGTTGCGATCACCTTTACCTTGCTGTTGTGCTTCGCAAACGGGATCGCCAGCGATCCCACCCCGCCCGCACCGCCGATGATCAGCAGGGTTTTGTCCGCACCGGCGTCCTGAATGTTCAGCCGTTCAAACAGGCCTTCCCACGCGGTGAGCGCGGTCAACGGTAGCGCAGCGGCAGCCGCCCAGCCGAGGCTTGTCGGTTTGTGCCCGACAATGCGCGCATCGATCAGCTGATGTGTGGTGTTGCTGCCCGGACGGGTGATGTCGCCTGCGTACCACACTTCATCTCCCGGTTTGAATCCGGTCACGCCAGCCCCAACGTCTTTGACGATCCCGCTGGCATCCCATCCCAGCACGCGCGGCTCCTTCAGCCCGCTTTTAGCAATGCCCGCGTGGACTTTGGTATCGACCGGGTTAACGGAGACGGCTTTCACCTCCACCAGCAGATCGTGCTCGCCGGGCTGCGGCATCGGTGGAGTGATTTCAATGAAAGTAGAGGGATTTTCAGGGTTAACGGCGATGGCTTTAACTGACATGGTGTGCTCCTCAATGGCATGCGTTTTGTTGAGGCTAGTCTATTAAGTGGCCATCTGCGTGATAAGATGGACAATCAAGAACTCAGCGTTCGTACAGGATGAACAATCATGTTTAAACAGCTGCAGGATATGGCGCTATTCGCGCTGGTGGCCGAGATGGGCAGCTTTACCGCGGCAGCCCAGAAGGCGGAGCTGCCAAAATCCAGCGTAAGCCAGCGGATTAGCCAGCTGGAGCAGCAGGTGGGCATTCGCCTGCTTAACCGCACCACGCGCAGGCTGAACCTGACGTTTGCGGGTGAGCACTATCTGGTGCACTGCCGCGAAATGCTGGCGGCCAGCGAGCGGGCGGAGTACGCCATTCAGCGCCTGCGCGAAAACCCCAGCGGGCGGCTGCGCATCACCTGCCCGGCGGGGATTGGCGCGACGCTGCTGGCGCATATGAATGCCGAGTTCCAGCTTCGCTATCCCGAGGTTTCGCTGGACGTGTCGATCTCTGATGACGTGGTGGATCTGGTCGAGGCCGGCTTTGACGTGGCGCTGCGTACCGGCAAGCCGCAGGACTCCTCCCTGATTGGCCGCATGATCGGGCACTGCCCGCGCTACATGCTGGCCTCGCCGGACTATCTGGCGCGCCGTGGGCCGCTAACGCATCCCCGTCAGCTGGTGGAGCACCGCAGCATTACGCATCGGGCGTGGTCAGAGTGGCTTCTGCGAAGCGAGAGCGAGGATTACCGCTACCTGCCGGATAACGCGCACATGACCGATAACCTGGTATACGCCCGCGAATGTGCGATTGCCGGTGCGGGGATTACGCTCCTTCCGGCTTTTTTGCTGGAAGATAAGGTCGAGAAAGGGGCGCTGGTGCAGGTACTGCCGGAGTGGAACGTTGAAGGAAACGACCTGTGGCTGGCCTATCCGAGCCGTAAGCTCAACTCACCCGCGCTGATGAGCTATATCGACTTTGCAATGCAGTTTGATGAGGTGAAGCGGTATTACGTGGGTAAATAAAAAAGCCGGGTGGCGGCTTCGCCTTACCCGGCCTACAAACAGCGCAGAACCGTAGGCCGGGTAAGCGTGAGCGCCACCCGGCTTTTGGGCACTTACTTAGAAATACGCTTGTACTTAATACGCTTCGGCTCCAGCGCGTCGGCGCCCAGCGTGCGTTTCTTGTACTCTTCGTATTCGGTGAAGTTACCTTCGAAGAACTCCACCTTACCTTCATCCTGGTAGTCCAGAATGTGGGTCGCGATACGGTCCAGGAACCAGCGGTCGTGCGAGATAACCATTGCACAGCCCGGGAACTCCAGCAGGGCGTTTTCCAGCGCGCGCAGGGTTTCGATATCCAGGTCGTTTGTTGGTTCATCGAGCAGCAGAACGTTACCGCCCACCTGCAGCAGCTTCGCCAGGTGCAGACGACCGCGCTCACCGCCGGACAGCTCGCCCACGCGTTTGCCCTGGTCGGTGCCTTTAAAGTTAAAGCGGCCAACGTAGGCGCGGCTTGGCATCTCGGTGTTGCCGATACGCATGATATCCAGACCGCCGGAAACTTCTTCCCACACGGTTTTGCTGTTATCCATCGCGTCGCGGAACTGGTCAACGGAGGCCAGCTTCACGGTCTCACCCAGGGTGATAGAGCCGCTGTCTGGCTGTTCCTGACCGGACATCATGCGGAACAGGGTCGATTTACCCGCGCCGTTCGGACCGATGATGCCCACGATAGCGCCTTTCGGTACGGAGAAGGTCAGATCGTCGATCAGCACGCGGTCGCCGTAGGACTTACGCAGGTTGGTCACTTCAACCACTTTATCCCCCAGACGTGCTCCAGGTGGAATAAACAGTTCGTTGGTTTCGTTACGTTTCTGGTATTCGGTGTTGTTCAGCTCTTCGAAGCGTGCCAGACGGGCTTTGCCCTTAGACTGACGGCCTTTCGTGCCCTGACGCACCCACTCCAGCTCTTTCTCGATAGACTTACGGCGCGCCGCTTCCTGAGACGCTTCCTGAGCCAGACGCTGATCTTTCTGCTCCAGCCAGGAGGAGTAGTTGCCTTCCCACGGAATACCTTCACCGCGGTCCAGCTCCAGGATCCAGCCGGCGACGTTGTCGAGGAAGTAACGGTCGTGGGTAATCGCCACAACGGTGCCTTCGAAGTCGTGCAGGAAGCGCTCCAGCCACGCCACGGATTCCGCATCCAGGTGGTTAGTCGGTTCGTCGAGCAGCAGCATGTCTGGTTTTTCCAGCAGCAGGCGGCACAGCGCCACGCGGCGGCGTTCACCCCCGGAGAGATTCGCGATTTTTGCATCCCAGTCCGGCAGACGCAGGGCATCCGCCGCGCGCTCCAGCTGCACGTTCAGGTTGTGACCGTCGTGCGCCTGGATGATCTCTTCATACTTGCCCTGCTGTGCGGCCAGCTTGTCGAAGTCCGCATCCGGTTCGGCATATTTGGCATACACTTCATCCAGACCTTTCAGGGCGTTAACCACTTCGGACACCGCTTCTTCAACGGATTCGCGAACGGTGTGTTCCGGGTTCAGCTGAGGTTCCTGCGGCAGGTAGCCAATCTTGATGCCAGGCTGCGGACGGGCTTCACCTTCGATGTCTGTATCAATGCCGGCCATGATGCGCAGCAGGGTGGACTTACCGGCACCGTTGAGACCCAGAACACCGATTTTTGCGCCCGGGAAGAAGCTCAGCGAGATATTTTTAAGAATATGACGTTTCGGCGGGACAACTTTGCCGACACGATGCATGGTATAAACGAATTGAGCCACGTTGGACTTCGCCTCTTTTATCGTAATGAGAAGGAATTTCAGCCTCGAAGTGTAGCCTTTTTCCCGCCCTAATCCCAGCCAGGAACGTCGGGAGTGTTAAAACGCGCAAGAAAGGTAAAAAAGTGTCCATGACGTGGCGCGTTGCAGGATGCCTGGTTAGCATAAGTTAATGAGATTTTGACGTGGCAAGACGCTGCAATTGACGAAAAAACAAAGAGGAAGAGCTTGTGGAAAAAGCCAAACGGGTGGTCTGGCGTCTGCTGGCTGCCAGCGTATGCGTAATGGCGGTAAGCCAGGCGGTGCATGCCGATTCACTGGATGAACAACGTAACCGGTATGCCCAGATTAAACAGGCATGGGACAACAAGCAGATGGATACCGTGCAGGCGCTGATGCCGACGCTCAAGGATTATCCGCTGTATCCGTATCTGGAGTATCGTCAAATTACGGACGATCTCATGAACCAGCCCACCGTTACCGTGAATAACTTCATTCAGGCGAACCCGACCCTGCCGCCAGCCCGGAATCTTCAGTCTCGTTTTGTGAACGAACTGGCGCGTCGCGAAGACTGGCGCGGGCTGCTGGCGTTTAGCCCTGAAAAGCCGAATACCACCGAAGCGCAGTGTAACTACTACTACGCAAAATGGGTGACCGGCCAGCAGGAAGAGGCCTGGGCCGGGGCGAAAGAGCTCTGGCTGACCGGGAAAAACCAGCCGAACGCCTGTGATTCCCTGTTTGGCGCGTGGCGTGCTTCCGGCAAGCAGGATCCGCTGTCCTACCTCGAGCGTATCCGCCTGGCGATGAAAGCCGGTAATACGCGTCTGGTGACTGCGCTGGCGGGGCAGATGCCGTCCGATTACCAGACGATCTCCACGGCAGTTATCTCGCTGGCAAACGATCCCAACAGCGTCCTGACCTTTGCCCGCAGTACGGGCGCGACCGATTTTACCCGCCAGATGGCGGCGGTGGCTTTTGCCAGCGTGGCGCGTGACGATGTGGAAAACGCGCGGCTGATGATCCCGCAGCTGGTGCAGGCGCAGCAGCTTAATGAGGAGCAAACGCAGGAGCTGCGCGATATCGTGGCGTGGCGACTGATGGGCACCGATGTGACCGACGAGCAGGCGCGCTGGCGAGACGATGCGATTATGCGTTCGAACTCCACGTCGCTGGTGGAACGCCGCGTGCGAATGGCGCTGGGTACGGGCGATCGCCGTGGACTGAATACCTGGCTTGCGCGGTTGCCTATGGAGGCCAAAGAGAAGGACGAATGGCGTTACTGGCAGGCCGATCTGCTGCTGGAGCGCGGTCGTGATGATGAGGCCAAAGAAATTCTTCATACGCTGATGCAGCAGCGCGGGTTCTACCCGATGGCGGCCGCGCAGCGCCTGGGCGAGGAGTACACCTTCCGCATTGATAAAGCGCCCGCTAACGCGAATCCGGCGCTGACCCAGGGGCCAGAAATGGCGCGCGTTCGCGAGCTGATGTACTGGAATATGGACAACACCGCGCGCAGCGAGTGGGCGAATCTGGTGACCAGCCGCACCACCGATGAAAAAGCTCAGCTTGCCCGCTATGCGTTTGATAACCACTGGTGGGATCTGAGCGTGCAGGCGACGATCGCCGGTAAGCTGTGGGATCATCTCGAAGAGCGTTTCCCGCTGGCTTACAAGGATCTGTTCGATCGCTACACCAGCGGCAAAGATATCCCGCAAAGTTACGCGATGGCGATTGCCCGTCAGGAAAGCGCCTGGAACCCGAAAGTCCGTTCCCCGGTGGGTGCCAGCGGCCTGATGCAGATTATGCCGGGCACGGCGACGCACACGGTGAAGATGTTTAATATTCCTGGCTACAGCAGTCCGTCACAGCTTCTGGATCCGGATACCAACATCAACATCGGTACCAGCTACCTGCAGTATGTGTATCAGCAGTTCGGCAACAACCGCATCTTCGCGTCGGCGGCGTATAACGCGGGGCCGGGTCGCGTGCGCACCTGGCTCGGCAACAGCGCCGGACGCATCGACGCCGTGGCGTTTGTCGAGAGCATCCCGTTCTCGGAAACGCGCGGCTACGTGAAGAACGTGCTGGCCTATGATGCCTACTATCGCTACTTCATGGGGCAGAAAGATACCCTGATGAGCGATGCCGAGTGGCAGAGACGTTACTGATCGGCGTGGGTTGTGTTATGCTGTACTCGCTAATGAGTACAAGAGGCAGCATAACATGACCCAGCATTCCCCGTATTCCTCGGCAATGGCCGAACAACGTCATCAGGAGTGGCTTCGTTTTGTGGAGTTGCTTCGTCAGTCTTACGAGCAGGATTTGCATTTACCCCTGATGCAGCTAATGCTCACGCCGGACGAGCGTGAGGCGCTGGGCACGCGCGTGCGGATCATTGAAGAGTTACTGCGCGGCGAGATGAGCCAGCGCGAGCTGAAAAATGAGCTCGGCGCGGGCATCGCAACGATTACCCGCGGATCGAACAGCCTGAAGTCGGCGCCCGTTGAGCTGCGCCAGTGGCTGGAAGCGGTGTTGTTGAAAAACGCCTAACGATAGATCGCGTTATGGAACGGGCTTAACGCCAGGATCACCGCCTGGTGATAAACGCCTGAACGCGTCAGCGCACCGGCGGTAAAGACGCCAATCGCTCCTTCTTTACGGCCAATCTCATCAATGCCGGTGTACTGCGACATCACCGGCCCAAGCGCTTCACCCGCACGCACTTTTTCCAGAATGATCTCCGGCAGGGGCAGGGTGGCCGAACGCGCCTCGCCGCGCTGCTCGCGGCTTTCGATCACCACCCAGCTAAAGGTTGCGCCTTCGTCGATACCGGCTTCAATCGCCACCCAAAAGTCCGCATCCGGGGCCGCAGCTCTGGCATTTGCCACGCGATTTCGTGCGCCAGCGCGCGTTTCCTCGCTGCCAAACGGCTGTTCAGGAACGCCACTCTCGACGCCGATGGCCTCAATATGGCAGGATCCTGCGCCGAAGATCTCGTCAAATGCCCTTAGAATTGCCTGAATTTTGGCAGGATTAGTGGTAGCAGAGACAACATGGTGCATAATTAAGCTCGATTCAAAAAAAACTCAACGCAGTATAACGGAAAAAAAGCATGTTACAGGTATACCTTGTTCGCCACGGTGAAACGCAGTGGAACGCCGAGCGACGTATTCAAGGCCAGTCAGACAGTCCTCTCACTGAGAAGGGTGTGCAGCAAGCGTGGCAGGTGGCGGAACGCGCCAGAACGCTGGGCATTACCCACGTGATTACCAGCGACTTAGGTCGCACACAGCAGACGGCGCGCATCATCGCGGACGCCTGCGGCTGTGACGTCATGCTTGAGCCGCGCCTGCGCGAGCTGGATATGGGCGTGCTGGAAAAACGCCATATCGATACGCTGACGGAAACGGAAGAGGGCTGGCGCCGCACGCTGGTAAACGGTACCGAAGATGGCCGTATTCCTGAGGGCGAATCCATGCAGGAGCTCAGCGTACGTATGCATGCCGCCCTGGCGGAATGTCTGAAGCTCCCGGCGGGAAGCCGTCCGCTGCTGGTGAGTCATGGGATTGCGTTGGGATGCCTGGTGAGCACCATTCTGGGACTACCGGCTTACGCTGAGCGCCGTTTGCGTCTGCGCAACTGCTCCATTTCCCGAATTGATTATCAGGAGAGCGCGTGGCTGGCGTCAGGTTGGGTGGTGGAGATGGCGGGGGACATTTCGCATCTCGATGCCCCTGCGCTTGACGAACTGCAGCGTTAACGACGTATCGGAATCAAGAATTCCATACGCAGATTGATTGGGCCTTCTTCCGGTTTGGCATCCTGCGCCGGGTAGTAGCGCTCAATGTCCTGACCCTTACGGCGATTCAGATTCAGCATCGGCATGCAGGTTCCGTAAACGGTCAGGATGAACTCCTGAACGCCCGTTCCCAGCCCTTCATAGGCGAACATCACGTATTCACCGCCTTCCAGCACGACAGGTTTTGAACCCTGAATGTAGCCATTGGCCATCTCTGGCGTCAGCGCGGTGGTGTAGAACACCTCCTGCTCGTCGTCCTTTTCCTGGCTTGGGTGCGTTTCGTTGAGACCATACAGAATAGGCGGGATCGCCGGTGCGTGGCTCAGGAAGTCGCGCCAGAACTGGACGCGCATCTGATGACGGAACTCGGAAATCTGCTCCAGCGAACAGGAGTAGCTCTGCGTCGTGCCGATCAGATGGGTTTCCGGCAGGGTAATAATTTCATACTTCGGCATCGCGAACTCGCCCAGACGCAGCGGCGGACGCATGCCAAACGAGCTCCAGTCAGGCGAGCGACGATACAGCGCTGGCGTCAACGAGAACTGTTTTTTAAAGGCGCGGGTGAAGGTCTGCTGCGAATCGAAACGATATTGCAGGGCAATATCCAGAATCGGGCGCGCGGTCAGGCGCAGAGCCACAGCAGATTTCGATAAACGACGTGCGCGAATATAGGCCCCGATAGCATGACCGGTGACATCCTTGAACATCCTTTGCAGATGCCACTTGGAATAGCCTGCTTTAGCCGCCACATTATCCAGTGACAAAGGCTGGTCGAGATGACCTTCCAGCCAGGTGAGCAGGTCGCGAATAATTCCAGCCTGATCCATATACTATCCTCATCCTTAAAACAGCAGGTGCCTGATAACAGGTTAGCGGATAATAGCATTTTTTGATGTTTTAGCATTCAGTGTTTTTTTTGCGCATTCATGCTTTTTGTAGGGCATTATGGGCAAATATATTCTAATCCTGTGATCTTGCTACATTTTTGTCTAAAGTGTTGAATAATCGCTCAGTGTAATTTTAAAGAATGGTAACAATATGAAATACAAGACTTTGCTCTTCACCGCGCTGATGTTGATGGCCGGGCGCGTGGCACAGGCGGAACAGATAGGTTCTGTCGACACCGTGTTCAAAATGTTTGGCCCGGACCACAAAATCGTGGTGGAGGCGTTTGACGATCCGGACGTGAAAAACGTCACCTGCTATGTCAGCCGTGCGAAAACGGGCGGTATCAAGGGCGGTCTGGGGCTGGCGGAAGACACCTCCGATGCGGCGATCTCCTGTCAGCAGGTGGGCCCGGTTGAATTGAGCGATAAAATTAAAAACGGCAAAGCGCAGGGCGACGTGGTATTCCAGAAACGAACCTCGCTGGTGTTCAAAAAGCTGCAGGTTGTGCGTTTCTATGATGCCAAACGCAATACGCTGGCTTACCTGGCCTATTCCGATAAAGTGGTAGAAGGTTCACCGAAAAACGCGATCAGCGCGGTGCCGATTATGCCGTGGCGGGAATAAAAAAAACGGCGCAAATGCGCCGTTTTTTAATGCGTTAACTGCGGGATTACTCCTGCAGGTCACCGCAGAAACGGTACCCTTCGCCGTGGATCGTGGCGATGATTTCCGGCGTATCTGGCGTAGATTCGAAGTGCTTACGAATACGACGGATGGTGACGTCTACGGTACGGTCGTGCGGCTTCAGCTCACGGCCGGTCATTTTCTTCAGCAGCTCTGCACGGGACTGGATCTTGCCCGGGTTTTCGCAGAAGTGCAGCATCGCGCGGAATTCACTGCGCGGCAGTTTATACTGCTCGCCGTTCGGGCTAATCAGCGAACGGCTATTGATATCAAGTTCCCAGCCGTTGAATTTGTAGCTATCGACGCTACGACGCTCTTCGCTGACCGTGCCCAGGTTCATGGTGCGGGACAGCAGGTTGCGTGCACGAATGGTTAACTCGCGAGGGTTGAACGGCTTGGTGATGTAATCATCCGCACCGATTTCCAGGCCAAGAATTTTATCAACTTCGTTGTCACGGCCCGTCAGGAACATTAACGCGACGTTCGCCTGCTCGCGCAGTTCGCGCGCCAGAAGAAGACCGTTTTTGCCCGGCAGGTTAATATCCATGATCACCAGGTTGATATCATTTTCAGAAAGGATCTGATGCATCTCTGCGCCATCGGTCGCTTCAAAGACATCGTAGCCTTCTGCTTCGAAAATGCTCTTTAACGTGTTGCGTGTTACCAACTCGTCTTCAACGATAAGAATGTGCGGGGTCTGCATGTTTGCTACCTAAATTGCCAACTAAATCGAAACAGGAAGTACAAAAGTCCCTGACCTGCCTGATGCATGTCGCAAATTAACATGATCGGCTTAACGTGACTAAAGTACGTAATTGCGTTCTTGATGCACTTTCCATCAACGTCAACAACATCATTAGCTTGGTCTTGGGTACTTTCCCTTTGGACCCGACAGTGTCAAAAACGGCTGTCATCCTAACCATTTTAACAGCAACATAACAGGCTAAGTGACACCAGACACCCAATAAAACTACGCTTCGTTGACATATATCAAGTTCAATTGTAGCACGTTAACAGTTTGATGAAATCATCGTAGCCGAATGCTAGCCTTTGTCACAATTTTTCAATAAACCAACTAGTTGCAGACATTGATTTATAAACGAAGCGAATCCAATCAGAATAGAGTATTCATGTTACTATTATCATTATAAAACATAGGGATAATAGTGTTCTGTTAACATTCTAACTGATTGTTCAGACACAGAATAGTTTAGCGTTTTTAATTTGTTATGAAACGCTATTTCGGTGATTTGTGTTGCAATTTTGTAAATTCGCGCTGCGTAATATGTTGAAGTGCATCACATTTTTACCGGCTAACTGATTAAAAAGAGAGCATAAATGCATCTGTCGATTGTACTGGTTGCACCAGCCAGAGCAGAAAATATAGGCGCAGCGGCGCGTGCGATGAAGACCATGGGTTTTACCGATTTACGTATTGTGGACAGCACGGCCCATCTGGAGTCAGCCGCCCGGTGGGTGGCGCATGGTTCGGGAGATATTCTCGATAATATAACCACTTACGCTACGCTTGCCGACGCGCTGCATGACATTTCGTTTACCGTTGCAACCACCGCGCGCAGCCGGGCGAAGTTCCACTATTACGCCACGCCTGCTGAACTGGTACCCATGCTCGAAGAGAAAAGCCAGTGGCTGGAGAAAGCCGCGCTGGTATTTGGACGTGAAGATTCCGGATTAACCAACGAAGAGCTGGAATTGGCGGACGTTCTTACCGGTGCGCCGATGGTGGCCGATTATCCTTCCCTGAATTTGGGCCAGGCGGTCATGGTCTATTGCTATCAATTAGCCTCCCTAATGCAAATCCCTCAACCTCAGCCAGAAGCGGCAAATGAAAATCAGCTGGCCGCGCTGCGAACTCGCGTGCAGGGGCTGTTATCGAGCCTTGGCGTCGCGGACGATCAGAAAATGGCCGACTGGCTGCAGCAGCGTCTTGGTCGTCTTGAGCAACGGGACACCGCCATGTTGCATCGTTTGCTGCACGATATTGAAAAAAAATTGGCCGAGTAAAATACTGCCATAAGTTTTTACTATGGCGAATAAGTCTGTCTGAACGGGTTGCGTTTGGGGTAATCGGATGAAAATAAAGCGGCACGCAGCGGGACCTGAGAGTCTCCCAAAATGTGATCAAATTAAAAATCCATTGACTTAAGGGGCCCGATCCTTTAACCCTAAAAGAATACAGCACAGACAGATAATAATGACAGAGTACACAACATCCATGAAACGCATCAGCATCACCACCATTACCACAACCATCATCATTACCACAGGTAACGATGCGGGCTGACGCGTACAGGAAAAACAGAAAAAAGCCCGCACCTGAACAGTGCGGGCTTTTTTTTCGGCTAAAGGAAACGAGGTAGAACCATGCGAGTGTTGAAGTTCGGCGGTACATCAGTGGCAAATGCAGAACGTTTTCTGCGTGTTGCCGATATCCTGGAAAGCAACGCCAGGCAGGGGCAGGTTGCGACCGTGCTCTCTGCCCCGGCAAAAATCACGAACCATCTGGTGGCGATGATTGAAAAAACCATCGGTGGTCAGGATGCACTTCCGAACATCAGCGACGCAGAGCGTATCTTCGCTGACTTACTGCAAGGCCTGGCAGAAGCGCTGCCTGGCTTCCCGCATGCGCAGCTGAAGTCTTTTGTTGAACAAGAATTCGCGCAAATTAAACATGTCCTGCACGGCATCAGCCTTCTCGGCCAGTGCCCGGACAGCATCAACGCGGCGCTGATTTGTCGCGGTGAAAAACTCTCTATCGCCATCATGGCCGGCGTGCTGGAAGCGCGCGGCCATAGCGTGACCGTGATCGATCCCGTTGAAAAACTGCTGGCGGTGGGCCACTACCTCGAATCCACCGTTGATATTGCCGAATCAACCCGCCGTATCGCCGCCAGCAAAATTCCCGCTGACCACATGATCCTGATGGCAGGCTTCACCGCCGGTAACGAGAAGGGCGAGCTGGTGGTGCTGGGCCGTAACGGCTCCGACTATTCCGCCGCCGTGCTGGCCGCCTGCTTACGCGCGGACTGTTGTGAGATCTGGACTGATGTTGACGGCGTGTATACCTGCGATCCGCGCCAGGTACCGGACGCCAGGCTGCTGAAGTCGATGTCGTACCAGGAAGCGATGGAGCTTTCCTACTTCGGCGCCAAAGTACTTCACCCGCGTACCATTTCCCCGATTGCCCAGTTCCAGATCCCTTGCCTGATTAAAAACACCGGTAACCCGCAGGCGCCGGGTACGCTGATTGGCGCGAGTACCGATGAGGACGGACTGCCGGTGAAAGGCATCTCCAACCTGAACAACATGGCGATGTTCAGCGTCTCGGGTCCGGGGATGAAAGGGATGGTCGGCATGGCGGCACGCGTGTTTGCGGCCATGTCCCGCAACGGTATTTCGGTGGTGCTGATCACCCAGTCCTCTTCCGAATACAGCATCAGCTTCTGCGTGCCGCAGGCTGACTGCCTGCGCGCCCGCCGCGCGCTGGAGGAAGAGTTCTATCTGGAGCTGAAAGAAGAGCTGCTGGAGCCGCTCGCGATTCAGGAGCGTCTGGCGATCATCTCCGTGGTGGGCGACGGTATGCGCACCCTGCGCGGTATCTCCGCCAAATTCTTTGCCGCGCTGGCGCGCGCCAATATCAATATCGTGGCGATTGCCCAGGGCTCGTCAGAGCGTTCAATTTCTGTTGTTGTGGATAACGACGATGCCACCACCGGCGTTCGTGTGGTTCACCAGATGCTGTTCAACACCGATCAGGTTATCGAGCTGTTCGTGATTGGCGTGGGCGGCGTCGGCGGCGCGCTGCTGGAGCAGGTGAAGCGTCAGCAGGAATGGCTTAAGAAGAAACACATCGACCTGCGCGTCTGCGGGATCGCGAATTCCAGAGCGCTGCTGACCAACGTCCACGGCCTGAACCTGGAAAACTGGCAGGCCGAGATGAATGAGGCAAAAGAGCCGTTCAACCTGGGGCGCCTGATCCGTCTGGTAAAAGAGTATCATCTGCTTAACCCGGTCATCGTCGACTGTACCTCGAACCAGGCGGTGGCCGACCAGTACGCGGACTTCCTGCGCGAAGGTTTCCACGTGGTGACGCCGAACAAAAAGGCCAACACCTCGTCGATGGATTACTATCACCAGCTGCGTCTGGCAGCGAGCAAGTCGCGCCGCAAGTTCCTCTACGACACCAACGTGGGGGCAGGCCTGCCGGTTATCGAGAACCTGCAGAACCTGCTTAACGCGGGCGATGAGCTGCAGCGTTTCTCCGGCATTCTCTCCGGATCGCTGTCGTTTATCTTCGGCAAGCTGGACGAAGGGATGAGCCTCTCGGAGGCCACCCGCGCCGCGCGCGAGCTGGGCTATACCGAGCCGGATCCGCGTGACGACCTTTCCGGTATGGACGTGGCGCGCAAGCTGCTGATCCTCGCGCGCGAAACGGGCCGTGAGCTTGAGCTTTCCGATATTGTGATTGAGCCGGTCCTGCCGGCAGAATTTGACAGCAGCGGTGACGTCAGCGCCTTTATGGCCAGGCTGCCGCAGCTTGACGACGCGTTTGCCGCCCGCGTGGCGAAAGCCCGTGATGAAGGTAAGGTATTGCGCTATGTTGGCAACATTGAAGAAGATGGCGTGTGCCGGGTGAAGATTGCCGAAGTGGATGGCAACGACCCGCTGTACAAAGTCAAAAACGGCGAAAACGCCCTCGCGTTTTACAGCCACTATTATCAGCCACTGCCGCTGGTGCTTCGCGGCTATGGCGCAGGGAACGACGTTACGGCGGCGGGTGTCTTTGCCGATCTGCTGCGTACCCTGTCATGGAAGTTAGGAGTTTAACATGGTCAAAGTTTATGCCCCGGCTTCCAGCGCGAATATGAGCGTCGGATTTGACGTGCTGGGTGCGGCGGTGACGCCGGTGGACGGTTCGCTGCTGGGCGATACGGTGACGGTGGAAGCGGCAGACAGCTTCAGCCTGAATAACGTGGGCCGCTTCGCCAGCAAACTGCCGTCTGAGCCACGCGAGAATATCGTCTATCAGTGCTGGGAGCGTTTCTGTCAGGAGATCGGTAAAAACGTGCCGGTTGCCATGACGCTGGAAAAAAGTATGCCGATTGGCTCCGGGCTGGGTTCCAGCGCCTGCTCGGTGGTCGCCGCGCTGGTGGCGATGAACGAGCACTGCGGCAAGCCGCTGAACAACAACCGCCTGCTTGCCTTAATGGGCGAGCTGGAAGGGCGTATCTCCGGCAGCATTCATTATGACAACGTCGCGCCATGCTTCCTCGGCGGCATGCAGCTGATGATCGAAGAAAATGGCATCATCAGCCAGCAGGTGCCAGGGTTTGATGAGTGGCTGTGGGTGCTGGCCTATCCGGGTATCAAGGTATCAACCGCGGAAGCTCGTGCGATCCTGCCCGCGCAGTATCGCCGTCAGGACTGTATCGCCCACGGGCGTCATCTGGCGGGCTTTATCCACGCCTGCTACACCCGTCAGCCGCAGCTGGCGGCCAAACTGATGAAGGACGTCATTGCCGAGCCGTATCGCACGAAGCTGCTGCCCGGCTTTAACGAGGCGCGACAGGCGTCCATGGATATCGGCGCGCAGGCGTGTGGCATCTCCGGCTCCGGCCCGACGCTGTTCGCCCTGTGCGACAAGCCTGACACTGCGCAGCGCGTGGCGGACTGGCTCTCTAAACACTACCTGCAAAATCAGGAAGGCTTTGTTCATATTTGCCGTCTGGACACGGCTGGCGCACGAGTACTGGGATAATTAATGAAACTCTACAACCTTAAAGATCATAACGAGCAGGTCAGCTTCGCGCAGGCGGTGACTCAGGGACTGGGCAAAAATCAGGGGCTGTTTTTCCCTCATGACCTGCCGGAATTCCAGCTGACCGAGATTGATGACCTGCTGAAGCAGGATTTTGTCACCCGCAGTACCAAAATTCTGTCCGCGTTTATCGGCGATGAAATTCCGCAGGAGCTGCTGGAAGAGCGCGTACGCGCGGCATTCGCGTTCCCGGCGCCGGTTCAGCAGGTTGAGCCCGATGTTGGCTGCCTGGAGCTGTTCCACGGCCCGACCCTGGCGTTCAAAGACTTCGGCGGCCGCTTTATGGCGCAGATGCTGACCCACATCAGTGGCGACAAGCCGGTGACCATCCTGACCGCGACCTCCGGGGATACCGGCGCGGCGGTAGCCCACGCGTTCTACGGCCTGAAAAACGTCCGCGTGGTGATCCTCTATCCGAAAGGCAAAATCAGCCCGCTGCAGGAGAAACTGTTCTGCACCCTCGGCGGCAACATTGAAACCGTGGCAATTGACGGCGATTTCGATGCCTGCCAGGCGCTGGTCAAGCAGGCCTTCGACGACGAAGAGCTGAAGGTGGCGCTGGGTCTGAACTCCGCCAACTCCATCAACATCAGCCGTCTGCTGGCGCAGATCTGCTACTACTTCGAAGCGGTGGCGCAGCTGCCGCAGGACGCGCGCAATCAGCTGGTGATCTCCGTGCCGAGCGGTAACTTCGGTGACCTGACGGCTGGCCTGCTGGCGAAATCCCTGGGTCTGCCGGTGAAACGCTTTATCGCCGCCACCAACGCTAACGACACCGTGCCGCGCTTCCTGAAAGACGGGAAGTGGGCGCCGAACGCCACGCAGGCGACCCTCTCCAATGCGATGGATGTGTCTCAGCCGAACAACTGGCCGCGCGTGGAAGAGCTGTTCCGCCGTAAGATCTGGCTCCTGGGTGACCTGGGCTATGCTGCGGTGACGGATGAGACCACCAAATCCACCATGCGCGAGCTGAAGGCGGTGGGGTATACCTCTGAACCGCACGCGGCGATTGCCTATCGTGCGCTGCGCGACCAGCTTAACCCGGGTGAATACGGCCTGTTCCTGGGGACCGCACATCCGGCGAAGTTCAAAGAGAGCGTGGAAGCGATCCTGGGCGAAACGCTGCCGCTGCCGAAAGAACTGGCCGAGCGTGCCGACCTGCAGCTGCTGTCCCATGAGCTGCCGGCGGACTTTGCGGCGCTGCGTAAGCTGATGATGACCCGCGCGTGATTTTTGTCGGGTGCGGCTACGCCTTACCCGACCTACAACTGATGATGACGCATGCGTGATTGTGTTGCCCGGTGGCGGCTTCGCCTTACCGGGCCAACAAAGACGAACAAACCGTAGGCCGGGTAAGCGAAGCGCCACCCGGCTTTTTTTGTGAAGAAATTAAGGAGAAAAATAGCAGGGAAAAAGCAGAAATTCCCAATAAATGCGGTCACTTAGCGTTTAGGATTGCAGAGAATAACATCCCCCGTTCCCCTCGCGTACTCTCCTTACAACGGCCCACGTTGGGCAACGATAATAAGGAGTCACCGATGTCAAAACTGAAACCTGCGCTGATTGCGCTTTCACTGATGCTGGTCGCTCCCATGGCGGTTCAGGCATCCGAAATCACCCTCGTACCTGCGGTCAAACTGCAGATTGGCGACCGGGATAATAACGGGCACTACTGGGACGGTGGCCGCTGGCGCGACCATGACTGGTGGAAGGCGCATTATGACTGGCGCGATAACCGCTGGCGTCCTCACGATGAGCATCGCGAGCGTGACCATCATCATGACGATCATCGTCCAGGTCCGGACTGGAAACACCACTAATGCAAAACCCCGCCAGCCGGCGGGGTTTGTTTTTACTGCTCGTGGCGCTTAAATACCAGCTCGCCTTTCCCCGACGCTTCTTCGTCAAAGAAATAGCCTTCGCTGTTGAAGGCGGTTAGCTGCTCCGGCTTCGTCAGGCGGTTCTGAATGATGTAGCGGCTCATCAGGCCACGCGCTTTCTTGGCGTAGAAGCTGATCACTTTGAACTTGCCGTTTTTCTCGTCGAGGAACACCGGCTTGATGATGTCGGCATCCAGTTTTTTCGGCTTCACCGACTTGTAGTATTCATCGGATGCCAGGTTAATCACCACGTTATCGCCCTGCGCGCGCAGCGCCGCATTCAGCTTATCGGTAATGATATCGCCCCAGAAATGGTACAGGTCTTTGCCGTTGGCATTCTCCAGGCGAATCCCCATCTCCAGACGATAAGGCTGCATCAGATCCAGCGGGCGCAGTACGCCGTACAGGCCCGACAGCATGCGCAGATGCTGCTGGGCAAAATCAAAATCGGCTTCGCTAAAATCTTCCGCCTGCAGGCCGGTGTACACGTCGCCTTTAAACGCCAGAATCGCCTGGCGAGCGTTGGCAGGGGTGAAATCCGGGTGCCACTCGTGAAAGCGGGTCGCGTTCAAATCGGCCAGCTTGTCGCTGATGCTCATCAGCGAGGCGATTTGCGGTGCTGAGAGCTTACGCGCTTCGCGGATCAGCTGTTGCGAGTAGTCCAGCAGTTCAGGCTGGGTATAGCGCTCGGTGGCGAGCGGGCTCTGGTAGTCGAGCGTTTTTGCAGGTGAAATCAGAATCAGCATATCCAGTCCTTGCAGGAAATTTAGAGCGACTTTAGCAAAAAATCGCCCTGAATTGATCGATAGCTGTTATTGCCGTGGCAAATCATCCCACGTGCCGGGGGCAAGCTGCGCCTTGATATCGGGATAGCGGGCGGGATCAAAGACCGGCGGAACGCCGAGTTTGCGCTGGCGCAGATAGTCTCTGGCAATCAGGGTCACCACGGGCGAGAGCAGCAGGATCGCCGTGAGGTTAGTGATTGCCATCAGCGCCATAATGATATCGGCCAGTTGCCAGACCAGCGGCATACTGAGCAGGGAGCCTGCTACCACCATCAGGATAACCCCAAGACGCAGGGTTCCGATCGCGGCGCGGGAGTCGAGTTTCAGGAAAATAAGGTTATTTTCGGCGTAGAGGTAATTCACCACAATCGAGCTGAAGGCAAACAAGATCAGGATGAGCGAGACAAATCCGGCTCCCCAGCCGCCGGTCAGTGTCACCAGCGCCTGCTGGAGAAGCTGTATCCCGACGGTTCCCGACGCGTGGGGTACGGGGCCTGCCAGCAGCAAAATCATGGCGCTGGCGGAACAGATAATAATGGTATCGGTAAAGACGCCAATCATCTGCACAATGCCTTGTGCGGCTGGGTGTGGCGGCCAGGAAGAGGCGGCGGCTGCCGCATTGGGGGTTGACCCCATACCGGCTTCATTGGAGAACATGCCCCGCTGAAAACCCGCCATCAGCGCCTGGCTGAAGGTGTAGCCCAGCGCGCCGGATGCCACTTCGCGCCAGCCAAAGGCGCTTTTGACGATGGTGGCAAGCACGCCCGGCACCTGGTCGAGATGCAGTGCGGCGACGAACAGGCTCGCGGCAACCCAGAGCAGCGCCATAATGGGCACCAGCCACTGCATCAGGCGAGCGATACCCTTGAGACCGAATGAAATGGTAAGCAGAACGATCGAAGCTAAAGCGAGACCCGCGAGCCACTCGGGGCAGGAGAAGGCATAGCGCATGGCATGGGCGACCGAGTTCGCCTGGACGGTATTAAAAATAAGACCGTACGCGAGCAGTAAAAAAAGCGAGAACAGGACGCCCATCCAGCGCATCCCCAGGCCACGCGCCATGTACCAGGCTGGACCACCGCGAAACTGGCCGCGCTTATCTTTCTCTTTATAGAGTTGCGCAAGCGAACTTTCGGCAAAGGAGGTGGCCATACCGAGAAGTGCCGTCATCCACATCCAGAAGACCGCGCCTGGCCCACCGGCGCTGATGGCCAGTGCTACCCCCGCCAGATTCCCGCTGCCCAGGCGTGCCGCAAGGCTGGTACAGAGCGCCTGAAACGACGTTAATCCGCCCGGCTGGGGCGTGACGCTGTTTTTCAGACTTCTGCCAAACTTGCGAATATAGCGAAACTGGATAAACCCACTGCGTAGCGTAAACCAAATACCTGCTCCCAGAAGCAGGTAAATCATTATCGAACCCCAGAGGACTTCGTTAATAAAGAAAAAGAAATCAGGCATTAACGTCCCTCTTGTTGATGCCAACGTGAATATGTAAGCGCTACCACTGATTGGGCATGCTGTTGCTTAGCAGCCTGTTAATATTCTGAGTTTATCATACTCTGCCTAAGCGCACTGTCTGCGGTTGCGCTACCCCTCCGTCGTGTTATCATCAGGGCAGACCGGTTACATCCCCCTAACAAGTAAACCTGTCATTTTTCCGCTGCAGGCATGCTGTCGGTAGCGTGAATTATCCAGGGCACGTTAAAAGAGAAACACTATCATGACGGATAAATTGACCTCCCTTCGTCAGTTCACCACTGTCGTAGCTGACACCGGAGATATCGCGGCAATGAAGCTGTACCAGCCGCAGGATGCCACAACTAACCCTTCTCTGATCCTTAACGCCGCACAGATCCCTGAGTATCGCAAACTGATTGACGAGGCTGTGACCTGGGCGAAAGCGCAGAGCAACGACCGCGCGCAGCAGGTTGTGGACGCTACTGATAAACTGGCCGTGAACATCGGTCTCGAGATCCTGAAACTGGTTCCGGGCCGTATCTCTACCGAAGTGGACGCGCGTCTCTCCTACGACACCGAAGCGTCTATCGCGAAAGCAAAACGTCTGATCAAACTGTACAACGATGCGGGCATCAGCAACGATCGTATCCTGATCAAACTGGCTTCTACCTGGCAGGGTATCCGCGCGGCAGAGCAGCTGGAAAAAGAGGGTATCAACTGTAACCTGACCCTGCTGTTCTCCTTCGCGCAGGCGCGTGCATGTGCAGAAGCTGGCGTATACCTGATTTCTCCGTTCGTGGGCCGTATTCTGGACTGGTACAAAGCCAACACCGATAAGAAAGAGTACGCACCGGCTGAAGATCCAGGCGTGATTTCTGTGACTGAAATCTACGAATACTACAAACAGCATGGCTATGAGACTGTGGTTATGGGCGCAAGCTTCCGTAACGTCGGTGAAATCATCGAGCTGGCTGGCTGTGACCGCCTGACCATCGCGCCAGCGCTGCTGAAAGAGCTGGCAGAAAGCGAAGGCACCCTGGAGCGTAAACTGTCCTACACCGGTGAAGTGAAAGCACGCCCAGAGCGCATCACTGAATCCGAGTTCCTGTGGCAGCACAACCAGGATCCAATGGCAGTAGACAAACTGGCGGACGGTATCCGTAAGTTTGCTGTTGACCAGGAAAAACTGGAAAAAATGATCGGCGACCTGCTGTAATCATTCCGCGTGACCGGGCTCCCGGTCACGCGACTGCTTTCGTACCCTGTCTGAATTTCCTCTCTGCGTGTATCATTCCCTTTAATCAGTACTCTTTGAATGGAATGGATATGAATACCTTACGCATCGGCTTAGTGTCGATTTCTGACCGCGCCTCCAGCGGTGTTTACCAGGATAAAGGCATCCCCGCTCTGGAAGCGTGGCTGGCCAGTGCACTGACTACCCCGTTTGAGATCCAGACTCGCCTTATTCCCGACGAACAGCCGATTATCGAGCAGACCCTGTGTGAGCTGGTGGATGAGATGAGCTGTCACCTGGTGTTAACCACCGGCGGAACCGGGCCCGCGCGCCGTGATGTGACGCCGGACGCGACGCTGGCGATTGCCGATCGTGAAATGCCGGGCTTCGGCGAACAGATGCGCCAGATCAGTCTACACTTTGTCCCGACGGCCATTCTTTCCCGCCAGGTAGGGGTGATCCGCAAGCAGGCGTTGATTCTGAACCTCCCGGGGCAGCCGAAGTCGATCAAAGAGACGCTGGAAGGGCTAAAAGCGGAAGACGGCAGCGTCATCGTTCACGGCATCTTTGCAAGTGTACCGTATTGTATACAGCTGCTTGACGGCCCGTATGTCGAAACCGATGAGAAAGTGGTAGCAGCTTTTCGTCCTAAAAACGCGCGTCGCGAAACAATCTCCTGAAATTAATCAATATGTGACATAAGCTGAAGCGGCGATAGCGTGGTAACGGTTTTACGGTATAGTAATTTTTTCTTTACGATTGCTGTAAAAATAAATCCACAATACACGCATAATGGTTCGCTATGTCACATAACACCCGACCTCTGAATCGACAGGACTACAAAACCCTCACGCTCGCGGCCTTAGGCGGTGCGCTGGAGTTTTACGACTTCATTATCTTCGTCTTCTTCGCTGCCGTAGTGGGGGAGCTTTTCTTCCCGGCAGATATACCGGAGTGGCTGCGTCAGGTGCAAACCTTCGGCATTTTTGCTGCCGGGTATCTGGCGCGTCCGCTGGGCGGCATTATCATGGCCCACTTTGGCGATCTGGTCGGGCGTAAAAAGATGTTTACCCTCAGCATCCTGCTGATGGCGGTCCCCACGCTGGCCATTGGTCTGCTGCCCACCTATGCCTCGATGGGCATTCTCGCGCCGCTGCTGCTGTTGCTGATGCGCGTGCTTCAGGGCGCGGCGATTGGCGGTGAAGTGCCGGGCGCGTGGGTGTTTGTCGCAGAGCATGTTCCGGCGCGCCGCATTGGTATCGCCTGTGGAACCTTAACCGCGGGGCTGACGGTCGGGATCCTGCTCGGCTCGGTGGTCGCCACCATTGTGAATACCAGCATGACGCAGCAGGCCGTACACGACTGGGGCTGGCGTATTCCGTTCCTGCTGGGTGGGGCGTTCGGCCTGGTGGCGATGTACCTGCGCCGCTGGCTGCAGGAGACACCGATTTTCCTGGAGATGCAGCAGCGTAAAGCGCTGGCGCAGGAGCTGCCGGTGAAGGCGGTTGTGGTACGTCATAAAAAGGCGGTGGTGGTGTCGATGCTGCTCACCTGGCTACTCTCGGCCGGGATTGTGGTGGTGATATTGATGTCTCCGGTGTGGCTGCAAAAGCAGTACGGTTTCGCCCCTGCCGTGACGCTACAGGCAAACAGTATCGCGACAATCATGCTCTGCTTTGGCTGTCTGGCCGCCGGGCTGGCGGCAGATCGTTTCGGGGCCAGCGTTACCTTTATTGTCGGCAGCCTGTTACTGGCCGCTTCAAGCTGGGCGTTTTACCATCTGGCTGGCAGCCATCCTGAACAGCTGTTCCTGCTGTACGGCGTGGTAGGGCTGTGCGTGGGCGTTGTCGGCGCGGTGCCTTACGTCATGGTGCGCGCGTTCCCGCCGGAGGTTCGCTTCACCGGGATCTCATTTTCCTACAACGTGTCGTATGCCATTTTCGGTGGGCTGACGCCGATTGCGGTGACGGTCCTGATGGGCGTGTCTCCCATGGCTCCGGCCTGGTACGTGCTGGCGCTGTCGGTGATGGGGCTGGTATTGGGATTTTGGCTTCGTCAGGCGGGGGGATGTCGTGCCCGCGAGGCGGACACGACAGAGGGATCAGTGTTTTTCACCAATCGGTAGCACGGTGCGGTCAAACTGCTCGTTCAGCACTTCACCCATTGCCAGGTAGATAGCGCTTGCGCCGCAAACCAGACCAATCCAGCCGGCAACGTGAACGATGCCTTCGTTATCCACCAGGTGACCGATTGCCAGCAGGGCAAACAGCACGGTCAGGCTCAGGAAGACGAACTGCAGCATGCGGTTGCCTTTCAGGGTACCGAAGAACATGAACAGGGTGAAGACGCCCCACAGGCCCAGGTAGACGCCCAGGAAGTGGGCGTTTGCCGCGTCTGCCATGCCCATTTTAGGCAGCAGCAGAATGGCGACCAGGGTCAGCCAGAAAGAACCGTAAGAGGTGAAGGCGGTTAAGCCGAAGGTATTGCCTTTCTTATATTCCAGCAGGCCCGCAAAGATTTGCGCGATACCGCCATAAAAAATGCCCATCGCCAGGATGATGCCATCCATCGGGAACATCCCGATATTGTGCAGGTTCAGCAGAATAGTGGTCATGCCAAAACCCATCAGGCCCAGCGGAGCCGGATTAGCCAACTTAGTGTTGCCCATAAGTCCTCAAAAAAATCATCATTAATATGGTGAAATGGTTAAACCCGCGTCAGTTCTCCCTGACGGGGCGCGGCATCATAATGGGCGCAATCGATGACGTCTATGATCTCATCAGGGTGAAATTAAAATTTTTTTTATGCTTGCCCCTTGATGGATGCCGTCGCGACCCCATCTTGTAGTCAACCGCAGTGTGTGGACCTGAAAAAAATCAAATCTGGGCAGTTGAAAAAGCACGTTCTGCCCTTATTACAGGTACACAACCACATGTTGACTGAATTTTTAGTGGAGACGTTTAGATGGGTAAAATTATTGGTATCGACCTGGGTACTACCAACTCTTGTGTAGCGATTATGGATGGCACTACTGCACGCGTGCTGGAGAACGCCGAGGGCGATCGCACCACGCCTTCTATCATTGCTTATACCCAGGACGGTGAAACTCTGGTTGGTCAGCCGGCTAAACGTCAGGCAGTGACAAACCCGCAAAACACTCTGTTTGCGATTAAACGCCTGATCGGTCGCCGCTTCCAGGACGAAGAAGTTCAGCGTGACGTTTCCATCATGCCTTACAAAATCATCGCGGCAGATAACGGCGATGCATGGCTTGATGTGAAAGGCACCAAAACAGCACCACCGCAGATTTCTGCTGAAGTGCTGAAAAAAATGAAGAAAACCGCAGAAGATTACCTGGGTGAGCCGGTAACTGAAGCTGTTATCACCGTTCCTGCATACTTCAACGATGCTCAGCGTCAGGCAACCAAAGATGCTGGCCGTATCGCAGGTCTGGAAGTAAAACGTATCATCAACGAACCAACCGCGGCTGCTCTGGCTTACGGTCTGGATAAAGAAGTCGGCAACCGTACTATCGCGGTTTACGACCTGGGTGGTGGTACCTTCGATATCTCTATTATCGAAATCGACGAAGTTGACGGCGAAAAAACCTTCGAAGTTCTGGCAACCAACGGTGATACCCACCTGGGTGGTGAAGACTTCGATACCCGTCTGATCAACTACCTCGTTGACGAGTTTAAGAAAGATCAGGGCATTGACCTGCGTAACGATCCGCTGGCTATGCAGCGCCTGAAAGAAGCCGCTGAGAAAGCGAAGATCGAACTGTCTTCCGCTCAGCAGACCGACGTGAACCTGCCGTACATCACTGCAGACGCGACCGGTCCTAAACACATGAACATCAAAGTGACCCGTGCGAAACTGGAAAGCCTGGTAGAAGACCTGGTGAACCGTTCTATCGAGCCGCTGAAAGTTGCTCTGCAGGACGCTGGCCTGTCCGTGTCTGATATCAACGACGTTATCCTCGTTGGTGGCCAGACCCGTATGCCAATGGTGCAGAAGAAAGTGGCTGAGTTCTTTGGTAAAGAGCCACGTAAAGACGTTAACCCGGACGAAGCAGTGGCTATCGGTGCTGCGGTTCAGGGTGGCGTACTGACCGGTGAAGTGAAAGACGTACTGCTGCTGGACGTTACCCCGCTGTCTCTGGGTATCGAAACCATGGGCGGTGTGATGACTGCGCTCATCAACAAAAACACCACCATCCCAACCAAGCACAGCCAGGTGTTCTCTACCGCTGAAGACAACCAGTCTGCGGTAACCATCCATGTGCTGCAGGGTGAGCGTAAGCGTGCGGCGGATAACAAATCTCTGGGTCAGTTCAACCTGGACGGTATTAACCCGGCACCGCGCGGCATGCCACAGATCGAAGTCACCTTCGACATCGATGCTGACGGTATCCTGCACGTGTCTGCGAAAGACAAAAACAGCGGTAAAGAGCAGAAGATTACCATCAAGGCATCTTCTGGTCTGAACGAAGCGGAAATCGAAAAAATGGTTCGCGATGCCGAAGCTAATGCGGAATCCGACCGTAAGTTCGAAGAGCTGGTTCAGACCCGCAACCAGGGTGACCATCTGCTGCACAGCACCCGTAAGCAGGTTGAAGAAGCAGGCGATAAACTGCCAGCGGAAGACAAGACTGCTATCGAAGCTGCACTGAGTGCGCTGGAATCCTCACTGAAAGGTGAAGATAAAGCGGACATCGAAGCGAAGATGCAGGAACTGGCACAGGCTTCTCAGAAGCTGATGGAAATCGCTCAGCAGCAGCACGCTCAACAGCAGGCGGGCGCTGACGCTTCGGCGAACAATGCGAAAGACGACGACGTTGTCGACGCTGAGTTCGAAGAAGTTAAAGATAAAAAATAATCGCCCTGATGCAGGGTAATTAATCGGCACGGGCGTAGGAGAACTCTCCACGCCCGTGCTCGCATGTTAAGGGGCTTAAAAAAACCAATGGCAAAGCAAGACTATTACGAGATTTTAGGCGTTCCGAAAACTGCGGAAGAGCGTGAAATCAAAAAGGCGTATAAGCGCCTGGCCATGAAATTCCACCCGGACCGTAATCAGGGTGACAAAGAGGCTGAAGCCAAATTTAAAGAGATCAAAGAAGCCTACGAAGTCCTGACCGATGCACAAAAACGTGCAGCCTATGACCAGTACGGTCACGCAGCCTTTGAACAGGGCGGCATGGGCGGCGGTGGATTCGGTGGCGGCGGCTTTGGCGGCGGTGCCGACTTCAGCGATATCTTTGGCGATGTCTTCGGCGACATCTTCGGCGGTGGGCGTGGTCGTCAGCGCGCGGCGCGCGGCGCGGACCTGCGCTACAACATGGATCTGACGCTGGAAGAGGCCGTTCGCGGTGTTACCAAAGAGATCCGTATTCCGACGCTGGAAGAGTGTGACGTCTGCCACGGCAGCGGCGCGAAAGCGGGTACCCAGCCTCAGACCTGTCCAACCTGTCACGGCTCCGGCCAGGTCCAGATGCGTCAGGGCTTCTTCGCGGTACAGCAGGCCTGTCCGCACTGTCACGGTCGCGGTACGCTGATTAAAGATCCGTGCACCAAATGCCACGGCCACGGTCGCGTTGAGAAAACCAAGACCCTGTCCGTTAAAATCCCGGCTGGCGTGGATACGGGCGACCGCATCCGTCTGGCGGGTGAGGGTGAAGCTGGCGAGCACGGCGCACCGGCAGGCGATCTGTACGTTCAGGTGCAGGTGAAACAGCACGCTATCTTCGAGCGCGAAGGGAACAACCTGTACTGTGAAGTGCCGATCAACTTCGCGATGGCGGCTCTCGGCGGCGAAATCGAAGTGCCGACGCTGGATGGTCGCGTCAATCTGAAGATCCCGGGCGAGACCCAGACCGGTAAGCTGTTCCGCATGCGCGGGAAAGGCGTTAAATCCGTTCGCGGTGGTGCGCAGGGCGACCTGCTGTGCCGCGTCGTCGTGGAAACGCCGGTTGGCCTGAACGATAAGCAGAAACAGCTGCTGAAAGAGTTGCAGGAGAGCTTTGGTGGTCCGACGGGTGAGAAAAACAGCCCGCGTTCCAAAAGCTTCTTCGATGGCGTCAAAAAATTCTTCGATGATTTGACCCGCTAATCCGTTAGCTGGTTTTCATCTTCAAAAGCCCGGAAGCGATTCCGGGCTTTTTTTATTTACGGTTATTGCTCGGTAAAAGTGAATCTATACTCAATATTAATCTGTTTTTGCCGAGCTATTTGGCTTGGTATTATGGTTTTATCGAGGTATTGTTGTAAAAGAGAGAACTTAAATGAAATTACTACACCGTTTCTTTAGCAGTGAGGCGTCCGGTGGCGTGCTCCTGATTATTGCCGCAGCGGCCGCGATGGTGCTGGCTAATCTTGGCATCACGCGGGATCTCTATCATGCATTTCTGGAAACGCCCGTTGAGCTGAAGGTCGGGGCGCTGGAAATTAACAAGAACATGCTGCTGTGGATCAACGATGCGCTGATGGCGGTGTTCTTCCTGCTGGTGGGGCTTGAAGTTAAGCGTGAGCTGGTTCTGGGCTCGCTTGCCAGCCGCCAGCGCGCGGCGTTCCCGGTCATTGCCGCGCTCGGTGGGATGGTGGTGCCGGCGCTGCTCTTCCTGGCGTTCACCTGGCAGGATCCGGTTGCACGTCACGGCTGGGCGATCCCGGCCGCGACGGATATCGCCTTTGCGCTCGGGGTGCTGGCCTTGCTGGGAAGCCGCGTGCCGGTTGCGCTGAAAATCTTCCTGATGGCGCTGGCGATCATCGATGACCTTGGCGCCATTGTGATTATCGCGCTGTTCTACACCAGCGATCTGTCGATCCTGTCTCTGAGCGTGGCTGCCGGAGCGATTGCGGTGCTGGCGCTGCTGAACATCTTTAACGTGCGCCGCATCGGTATCTACATCCTCGTGGGGATGGTGCTGTGGACGGCGGTGCTGAAATCCGGCGTGCACGCCACGCTGGCTGGGGTGATCGTCGGCTTCTTCGTACCGCTTAAGCCGCAGGACGGCAAGTCGCCGGCCAAACAGCTGGAGCATATGCTGCACCCGTGGGTCGCCTTTATGATCCTGCCCCTGTTTGCGTTTGCTAACGCCGGGGTTTCGCTGGGCGGCGTGACGCTGGACGGGCTGACGTCCGTGCTGCCGCTGGGCATTATTGCCGGTCTGTTTATCGGTAAGCCGCTGGGTATTAGCCTCTTTTGCTGGCTGGCGACGAAACTGAAGCTGGCGTCATTGCCGCACGGCACCACGTTTAAGCAGATTATGGCCGTCGGCGTGCTGTGTGGAATAGGATTTACGATGTCGATCTTTATCTCGACGCTGGCGTTTGGCGCGCATGCGCCTGAGCTGATCGTCTGGGCGAAACTCGGCATTCTCATCGGGTCATTACTGGCCGCCGTAATTGGTTATACCTTGTTGAAGGTGAAATTGTCCGGACAGGCCGTCCAGGCATAACGGAACACCGGGAGGAGGCGATCCTTCTCCCGAAACACACTCAAGGAGCGAAGACGCGATGTCTCATTTGAATTACAACCATCTTTACTACTTCTGGCACGTCTACAGACAGGGCTCGGTGGTCGGGGCTGCAGAGGCGCTCTACCTGACGCCGCAAACCATCACCGGGCAAATCAAGGCGCTGGAAGAACGTTTGCAGGGCAAGCTGTTCAAGCGTAAGGGGCGCGGGATTGAACCCAGCGAACTGGGTGAGTTGGTTTTCCGCTACGCGGACAAAATGTTTACCCTTAGCCAGGAGATGCTGGATATCGTCAACTACCGCAAAGAGTCGAACCTGCTCTTGGATGTTGGCGTGGCGGATGCGCTGTCCAAACGGCTGGTGAGCGGCGTGCTGGATGCGGCGGTGGTTGAAGATGAACAAATTCATCTTCGCTGCTTTGAATCCACCCACGAGATGCTGCTGGAACAGCTGAGCCAGCACAAGCTGGATATGATTATCTCGGATTGTCCGATCGACTCGACGCAGCAGGAAGGGCTGTTCTCGGTGAAAATTGGGGAATGCGGCGTGAGCTTCTGGTGCATTAATCCGCCGCCGGAGAAACCCTTCCCGGCCTGCCTGGAAGAGCGTCGACTGCTGGTGCCGGGAAGACGTTCCATGCTGGGGCGCAAGCTCCTGAACTGGTTTAACTCGCAGGGGCTGAACGTGGAAATCCTCGGCGAATTTGACGATGCGGCGCTGATGAAAGCCTTTGGTGAAGCGCACAACGCCATCTTCGTTGCGCCGACGCTCTACGCGCACGATCTCTATTCGGACGACAAGATTACGGAGATAGGCAGAGTGGATAACGTGATGGAGGAGTATCACGCCATCTTTGCTGAAAGGATGATTCAGCATCCGGCGGTACAGCGAATCTGTAACCGTGACTACTCGGCGCTGTTTACGCCACCGGCAATCTGAAGATATAAAAAAACCCGCGTTAAGCGGGTTCTTTTAAAACAAGCAACAACAAGCGGCGATTAAGCCAGTTTGTTGATCTGCGCGGTCAGGTTTGCTTTATGACGCGCTGCTTTGTTTTTGTGGATCAGACCTTTAGCAGCCTGACGATCCACGATTGGTTGCATTTCGTTAAATGCGTTCTGCGCAGCAGCTTTGTCGCCAGCTTCGATAGCTGCGTATACTTTCTTGATGAAAGTACGCATCATAGAGCGACGGCTTGCATTGTGCTTACGAGCCTTTTCAGACTGAATAGCACGTTTCTTAGCTGATTTGATATTAGCCAAGGTCCAACTCCCAAATATGATCTATGTGGACAATTCAAAGGCCGAGGAATATGCCCTCTATACCTTCTTTTGTCAATGGATTTGTGCAAATAAGCGCCGTTAATGTGGCGACGCTACGTTACGTAGTGATGGCGCAGGATTCTACCAGCTTGTTGTCCGTGAATACAGCTTTTCGGCATAAAAATCGCAGTTCGCGAGCAGATTTTTTCGCTGCGAAAGGTCAGCCTGATGAAATCATTACGGCTTTCTGTTTTGCACGAACAATCGCCGGTTAACCTTAACCGCTGTACAAGGTATACTTTGGCGATTTTCACTGTTTTGAGCCAGACATGAAGCTGATACGCGGCATACATAATCTCAGCAGAGCCCCGCACGGGTGCGTGCTGACCATTGGTAATTTCGACGGCGTGCATCGTGGTCATCAGGCGCTGTTGCAGGGATTGCGTAAAGAAGGGGAGGCCCGTGGCCTGCCCGTTGTAGTGATGATTTTCGAACCGCAGCCGCTGGAGCTGTTCGCGGGCGATAAATCTCCCGCCCGTCTTACACGCCTGCGCGAGAAGTTGCGCTATCTGGCTGAGTCCGGCGTGGACTATGTATTGTGCGTACGTTTCGATCGCCGCTTTGCCGCGCTGACAGCACAAAATTTCGTCAGCGACCTGCTGGTGAAGCGTCTTGGCGTGCAGTTTCTTGCCGTGGGCGATGATTTCCGCTTTGGCGCTGGTCGTCAGGGTGATTTCTTGCTATTACAGAAGGCTGGTCTGGAGTACGGTTTTGACGTCACCAGCGCGATGACCTTCTGTGAAGGCGGCGTGCGCGTCAGCAGCACGGCAGTGCGGCAGGCGCTGGCCAACGATGAACTGGATACGGCAGAAAACCTGCTGGGACATCCGTTCACCATCTCTGGTCGCGTGGTCCATGGCGATGCGCTGGGCCGCACGATAGGTTTCCCGACGGCGAATATACCGCTGCGTCGTCAGGTTTCCCCGGTTAAAGGGGTCTATGCGGTAGAAGTGGCAGGACTGGGCGATAAGCCGTTCTACGGCGTCGCCAATATTGGCACGCGTCCGACCGTTGCCGGTGTGCGTCAACAGCTAGAAGTGCACCTGCTGGACGTTGTAATGGACCTGTATGGTCGCCATATAGATGTGATACTGCGTAAAAAAATACGCAACGAGCAGCGATTTGGTTCGCTGGATGAACTCAAAGCGCAAATTGCGCGAGATGAATTAACAGCCCGCGAGTTTTTTGGGCTTTGAACCCGGCTTAACTGCCTACGTGATAAATACGGAACCGAGAATCTGATGAGTGACTATAAATCAACCCTGAATTTGCCGGAAACAGGGTTCCCGATGCGCGGCGATCTCGCCAAGCGTGAACCGGGAATGCTGGCGCGTTGGACCGATGATGACCTGTACGGTATCATTCGTGCAGCCAAAAAAGGCAAAAAAACCTTCATTCTGCATGATGGCCCTCCCTATGCGAATGGCAGCATTCATATTGGTCACTCTGTAAACAAGATTCTGAAAGACATTATCGTGAAGTCCAAAGGACTCGCGGGATATGACTCGCCTTACGTTCCGGGCTGGGACTGCCACGGCCTGCCAATCGAGCTGAAAGTTGAGCAGGAATTTGGCAAGCCTGGTGAGAAATTCACCGCCGCTGAGTTCCGTGCGAAGTGCCGCGAATACGCAGCCACCCAGGTTGACGGTCAGCGCGCTGACTTCATCCGTCTGGGCGTACTGGGCGACTGGTCGCATCCGTACCTGACCATGGACTTCAAAACCGAAGCCAACATCATCCGTGCGCTGGGCAAAATCATCGGTAACGGCCACCTTCACAAAGGCGCGAAGCCGGTGCACTGGTGCGTGGACTGCCGTTCTGCGCTGGCAGAAGCGGAAGTGGAGTATTACGACAAAACCTCTCCATCTATCGACGTAGCCTTCCATGCCGTCGATCAGGATGCGGTGAAAGCCAAATTTGGCGTGTCGTCCGTTAACGGCCCGATCTCGCTGGTGATCTGGACCACCACCCCGTGGACCCTGCCAGCCAACCGCGCGATCTCCCTGTCCGGTGAATTCGAATACGCGCTGGTGCAGATTGACGGCCAGGCGGTTATCCTGGCGAAAGATCTGGTTGAAAGCGTGCTGAAGCGCGCGAACATCGCCGATTACACCGTGCTGGGCACAGTAAAAGGCGACGCGCTGGAGCTGATGCGCTTCAAACACCCGTTCCTGGACTTCGACGTTCCGGCGATCCTGGGCGACCACGTAACGCTGGACGCGGGTACCGGTGCGGTACATACCGCCGGTGGCCACGGTCCTGACGACTACAACATCAGCCTGAAGTACGGTCTGGAAATCGCTAACCCGGTGGGGCCGGACGGCTCCTACCTGCCTGGCACCTACCCGGCGCTGGACGGTATCAACGTCTTCAAAGCGAACGACATTATTGTCGACATGCTGCGCACCAGCGGCGCGCTGCTGCACGTTGAGAAAATGCAGCACAGCTATCCGTGCTGCTGGCGTCACAAGACGCCAATCATCTTCCGTGCGACCCCGCAGTGGTTCGTCAGCATGGATCAGAAAGGCCTGCGCGAGCAGTCTCTGAAAGAGATCAAAGGCGTGCAGTGGATCCCGGACTGGGGCCAGGCGCGTATCGAATCCATGGTGGCTAACCGTCCTGACTGGTGTATCTCCCGTCAGCGTACCTGGGGCGTGCCGATGTCGCTGTTCGTGCATAAAGAGACGCAGGAGCTGCACCCGAACACCCTGGAACTGATGGAAGAAGTGGCGAAGCGCGTCGAAGTTGACGGCATCCAGGCGTGGTGGGATCTCGACGCCCGTGACATCCTGGGCGCTGATGCGGATAACTACGAGAAAGTGCCGGATACCCTGGACGTATGGTTCGATTCCGGGTCTACCCACTCCTCCGTGGTTGACGTGCGTCCGGAATTTGCCGGTCACGCTGCCGATATGTATCTGGAAGGGTCTGACCAACACCGCGGCTGGTTCATGTCATCTCTGATGATCTCCACCGCCATGAAGGGTAAAGCGCCTTACCGTCAGGTACTGACTCACGGTTTCACCGTGGATGGTCAGGGCCGTAAGATGTCTAAATCTATCGGTAATACCGTTTCTCCGCAGGATGTGATGAACAAGCTGGGCGCAGACATTCTGCGTCTGTGGGTGGCGTCGACCGACTACACCGGCGAAATGGCGGTGTCTGACGAGATCCTGAAACGCGCTGCCGACAGCTATCGTCGTATCCGTAACACCGCGCGCTTCCTGCTGGCGAACCTGAACGGGTTTGATCCGGCAAAAGACATGGTGAAACCGGAAGAGATGGTGGTGCTGGACCGCTGGGCGGTAGGCTGCGCGAAAGCGGCGCAGGAAGATATCCTGAAGGCCTATGAGTCTTATGACTTCCACGAAGTGGTGCAGCGCCTGATGCGCTTCTGCTCCATCGAGATGGGCTCGTTCTACCTCGACATCATCAAAGACCGTCAGTACACCGCGAAAGCGGACAGCGTGGCGCGTCGTAGCTGCCAGACCGCGCTGTTCCATATCGCAGAGGCGCTGGTACGCTGGATGGCGCCGATCATGTCCTTCACCGCGGATGAAATCTGGGGTTACCTGCCGGGCGATCGTGAAAAGTATGTCTTCACGGGCGAGTGGTACGAAGGTCTGTTCGATCTCTCCAGCACCGAAGCGATGAACGATGCCTTCTGGGACGAGCTGCTGAAAGTGCGTGGCGAAGTGAACAAGGTTATCGAGCAGGCGCGTGCTGACAAGAAAGTCGGCGGCTCTCTGGAAGCGGCAGTGACCCTGTACGCGGAGCCAGAGCTGGCGGCGAAGCTGACGGCGCTGGGCGATGAATTACGATTTGTCCTGTTGACCTCCGGTGCGAAAGTTGCGGATTATGCTGACGCGTCTGCTGATGCTCAGCAGAGCGAACTGCTCAAAGGACTGAAAGTCGCGCTGAGCAAAGCCGACGGTGAGAAATGCCCGCGTTGCTGGCATTACACCACCGATGTCGGTCAGGTGGCGGAACACGCAGACATCTGCGGACGCTGTGTAAGCAACGTCGCCGGTGACGGCGAAAAACGTAAGTTTGCCTGATGAGTAAAACTCTCTGTTCAACAGGACTGCGCTGGCTGTGGCTGGTTGTGGTGGTGCTGATTATCGATCTGGGCAGCAAGTTCCTGATCCTCCAGAATTTCGCTCTGGGGGAGACGGTGCCGCTGTTCCCGTCGCTTAACCTGCACTACGCGCGCAACTACGGTGCGGCGTTCAGTTTCCTTGCCGACAGCGGTGGCTGGCAGCGCTGGTTCTTTGCGGGTATCGCTCTCGGTATCTGCGTGATCCTGGCGGTGCTGATGTACCGCTCGAAGGCAACGCAAAAGCTGAATAACATCGCCTACGCGCTGATCATTGGCGGCGCGCTGGGCAACCTGTTTGATCGCCTGTGGCACGGCTTTGTGGTCGATATGATCGACTTCTACGTCGGCGACTGGCACTTCGCGACCTTTAACCTCGCCGATAGCGCCATTTGCATCGGTGCGGCGTTAATCGTGCTGGAAGGCTTCTTGCCGAAACCGGCCGCGAAAGAGCAGGCGTAAGCATCAATGCCGGGTGGCGCTACGCTTACCCGGCCTACCGAATTTGTGGCTTCCCGTAGGCCCGGTAAGCGTAGCGCCACCGGGCAACAGGTGACCCAAAACAAGCGAGCAATTTGCATGTCTAAATCCGTACAGAGCAACAGCGCGGTTCTCGTTCACTTTACGCTGAAGCTGGATGACGGCTCCACGGCCGAATCCACCCGCAACAACGGCAAACCGGCCCTGTTTCGTCTTGGCGATACCTCCCTGTCTGAAGGTCTTGAGCAGCAGCTTCTCGGTCTGAAAGAGGGTGAAAAAAAAGCCTTTTCGCTGGAGCCGGATGCCGCGTTTGGCGTGCCAAGCCCGGATCTGATCCAGTACTTCTCCCGTCGTGAGTTTATGGACGCGGGTGAACCGGAGATCGGGGCAATTATGCTCTTTACCGCTATGGACGGCAGCGAAATGCCTGGCGTGATCCGCGAAATCAACGGTGACTCGATTACCGTTGACTTCAACCATCCGCTTGCCGGGCGTACCGTTCATTTTGATGTTGAAGTGCTGGAAATCGATCCGGCACTGGAGGCTTGAAATGCAGATCCTGTTGGCTAACCCGCGCGGCTTCTGCGCCGGTGTAGACCGCGCTATCAGCATTGTTGAAAACGCGCTGGAGATTTACGGCGCGCCGATTTATGTGCGTCACGAAGTGGTGCATAACCGCTACGTGGTCGACAGCCTGCGCGATCGCGGTGCCATCTTTATCGAGCAGATCAGCGAAGTGCCGGACGGTGCGATCCTGATCTTCTCCGCGCACGGCGTCTCTCAGGCGGTCCGTAACGAAGCGAAAAGCCGCGATCTGACCGTATTCGATGCCACCTGTCCATTAGTGACAAAAGTGCATATGGAAGTGGCGCGCGCCAGCCGCCGTGGTGAAGAGTCGATCCTGATTGGCCATGCTGGCCACCCGGAAGTCGAGGGCACCATGGGCCAGTACAGCAACCCGGAAGGGGGAATGTACCTGGTGGAGTCGCCGGAAGATGTCCTGACGCTGAACGTGAAAAACGAAGCGCGTCTGTCGTTTATGACCCAGACCACGCTCTCCGTCGACGATACCTCAGACGTGATTGACGCCCTGCGCCAGCGCTTCCCGAAAATCGTCGGGCCGCGTAAGGATGATATCTGCTACGCCACCACTAACCGTCAGGAAGCGGTGCGCGCGCTGGCTGAACAGGCGGACGTGGTGCTGGTGGTCGGCTCTAAAAACTCCTCTAACTCCAACCGTCTGGCTGAACTGGCACAGCGAATGGGCAAAGCGGCGTTCCTGATCGACGATGCCACGGATATTCAGGAAGCGTGGGTTAAAGACGCGGCCTGCGTTGGCGTGACGGCCGGGGCGTCCGCGCCGGATATTCTGGTACAAAACGTCATTTCCCGTCTGCAGGAGCTGGGCGGCGGCGAAGCGGTGCCGCTGGAAGGACGTGAAGAGAACATTGTTTTCGAAGTGCCGAAAGAGCTGCGCATCGACGCCCGCGAAGTCGAATAGTCCCTTTTCTGATGAAAGGCCAGCACCTCCTGTGCTGGCCTTTTTTTTACCCGTTACTTTATCGTGACGACAAAATCATGTCTTTTACTGATATTTAAGTCGGTTTCACGTTAAATTCTAATTATTGGTGTTTTCAGTTGGCAGTGCTCAGAAAGGCTGGTTAATCTGAAAACGGTTTACATCATTTTAACGTAAGAGAATAACTATGCATGATGCACAGATCCGTGTCGCCATTGCGGGCGCGGGTGGACGTATGGGCCGTCAGCTGATTCAGGCGGCACTTCAGATGGATGGCGTAGCACTTGGCGCGGCGCTGGAGCGTGACGGTTCATCACTTCTGGGGACCGATGCTGGTGAGCTGGCGGGCGCGGGAAAGACCGGCGTCACCGTGCAAAGCAGCCTGGAGGCGGTTAAAGAGGACTTCGATGTCTTCATCGATTTTACCCGCCCGGAAGGGACGCTCGCGCATCTGGCATTTTGCCGCCAGCACGGCAAGGGGATGGTGATCGGCACCACCGGTTTTGACGATGCGGGCAAGCAGGCTATCCAGGATGCATCCAAAGAGATTGCGATCGTCTTCGCCGCAAACTTTAGCGTGGGCGTTAACGTCATGCTGAAGCTGCTGGAGAAGGCCGCGAAGGTGATGGGCAACTACACCGATATTGAGATTGTTGAAGCTCACCACCGCTATAAGGTTGATGCGCCATCCGGCACGGCGCTGGCGATGGGCGAAGCGATTGCTCATGCACTTGATAAAGATTTAAAAGACTGTGCGGTCTATGCCCGCGAAGGCCACACCGGGGAGCGCGTGCCAGGCACCATTGGTTTCGCAACCGTCCGGGCGGGTGACATCGTCGGCGAACATACCGCGATGTTCGCCGATATTGGCGAGCGCGTCGAAATTACGCATAAAGCGTCCAGCCGAATGACGTTTGCCAATGGTGCCGTTCGATCCGCTTTGTGGTTGAAAGAGAAGAAAAATGGTCTTTTTGATATGAGAGATGTGCTGGATCTCAACAATTTGTAAGCATTATTACCCATCGTGATGTGGTTATTGCAGTCGTAATCATTTGATTGCATAGGGCAATAATTTATTGCCCTTTTATTTTATCTGTTTCGTGCTCATTTTGTTTTTTTAGCCTTGAAAGTATAGTTATTCCCCTTGATTATCGTTACTGAAATGTAAATTTTGACCATTTGGTCCACTTTTTGATGCTGTGCCGACTCATTTTTCATTAAACCCGGTGCGCAAGCGTTTTCCGTAGTGATTTACCTGATCTTTTTGTCGCTTAAGCTTCACTCACCTCGTCAGATACGCAAAAGACTAAACAAAATGTCGGTTTTAAGTTGACTTTTACCCACCAAATCTCCAGAATGCCGCCGTTTGCCAAAAATCCGCTGGCAACACATTTGCATTGATCCATGACATGGTTATGAATTAATATGCAAATAAAGTGAGTGAATATTCTCTGGAGGGTGTTTTGATTAAGTCAGCGCTATTGGTTCTGGAAGACGGAACCCAGTTTATCGGTCGGGCCATAGGGGCAACGGGTTCGGCGGTTGGGGAAGTCGTTTTCAATACTTCAATGACCGGTTATCAAGAAATCCTCACTGATCCTTCCTATTCTCGCCAAATCGTTACTCTTACTTATCCTCATATCGGCAATGTCGGCACCAATGCGGCTGACGAAGAATCCTCTCAGGTACATGCGCAAGGCCTTGTCATTCGTGACCTGCCGCTGATTGCCAGCAACTTCCGCAACACTGAAGATCTCTCTTCTTACCTGAAGCGCCATAACATCGTGGCGATTGCCGATATCGATACCCGTAAGTTAACGCGTCTGCTGCGCGAGAAGGGTGCACAGAACGGCTGCATCATCGCAGGTGATAACCTCGATGCGACGCTGGCGCTGGAAAAAGCGAAAGCTTTCCCGGGCCTGAACGGCATGGACCTGGCGAAAGAAGTGACTACCGCTGAAGCCTACAGCTGGACTCAGGGTAGCTGGACGCTGGAAGGCGACCTGCCGGAAGCGAAAAAAGAGAGCGAGCTGCCGTTCCACGTGGTGGCCTACGATTTTGGCGCCAAGCGCAACATCCTGCGCATGCTGGTTGACCGCGGCTGCCGCCTGACGGTGGTGCCTGCACAAACGTCTGCCGAAGACGTGTTGAAGATGAATCCGGACGGTATTTTCCTGTCCAACGGCCCTGGCGACCCGGCGCCGTGCGATTATGCCATCGCTGCCATCAAGTCCTTCCTGGAAACCGATATCCCGGTATTCGGCATCTGCCTCGGCCATCAGCTGCTGGCGCTGGCGAGCGGTGCGAACACCGTCAAGATGAAGTTCGGCCACCACGGTGGTAACCACCCGGTGAAAGATATCGATAACAACACGGTGATGATCACCGCGCAAAACCACGGCTTCGCCGTGGATGAAGCCTCAATGCCGGCTAACCTGCGCGTGACCCATAAGTCGCTGTTCGATGGCACCCTGCAGGGGATTCATCGCACCGATAAGCCAGCGTTCAGCTTCCAGGGCCACCCGGAAGCGAGCCCGGGCCCACACGACGCCGCGCCGCTGTTCGATCACTTCATCGAACTCATCGAGCAATACCGTAAGACCGCTAAATAATCAGGAGCCGAGAAGACAATGCCAAAACGTACAGACATAAAAAGCATCCTGATCCTTGGCGCTGGCCCGATCGTTATCGGCCAGGCCTGCGAATTCGACTACTCCGGCGCGCAGGCGTGTAAAGCCCTGCGTGAAGAGGGTTACCGCGTTATCCTGGTGAACTCTAACCCGGCGACCATCATGACCGACCCGGAAATGGCTGATGCAACCTACATTGAGCCGATTCACTGGGAAGTGGTGCGTAAAATCATCGAAAAAGAGCGCCCGGACGCGGTGCTGCCGACCATGGGCGGCCAGACGGCGCTGAACTGCGCGCTGGAGCTGGAGCGTCAGGGCGTGCTGGCCGAGTTCGGCGTGACCATGATTGGCGCGACCGCCGACGCGATTGATAAAGCCGAAGACCGTCGCCGCTTCGACGTGGCGATGAAGAAAATCGGCCTCGACACCGCGCGCTCCGGTATCGCACACAACATGGAAGAAGCGCTGGCCGTTGCGGCTGACGTGGGCTATCCGTGCATCATCCGTCCATCGTTCACCATGGGCGGCACCGGCGGCGGTATTGCCTACAACCGCGAAGAGTTCGAAGAGATTTGCGAACGCGGTCTGGATCTTTCCCCAACCAAAGAGCTGCTGATTGATGAATCGCTGATTGGCTGGAAAGAGTACGAGATGGAAGTGGTGCGTGATAAAAACGACAACTGCATCATCGTCTGCTCCATCGAAAACTTCGATGCGATGGGTATCCACACCGGCGACTCCATAACCGTTGCGCCAGCCCAGACGCTGACCGACAAAGAGTATCAAATCATGCGTAACGCCTCGATGGCGGTACTGCGTGAAATCGGTGTGGAAACCGGCGGTTCTAACGTACAGTTCTCCGTAAACCCGAAAACCGGCCGTCTGATTGTTATCGAAATGAACCCGCGCGTGTCCCGTTCCTCCGCGCTGGCCTCTAAAGCGACCGGCTTCCCGATTGCGAAAGTGGCGGCGAAACTGGCGGTGGGTTATACCCTCGACGAGCTGATGAACGACATCACTGGTGGCCGCACCCCTGCGTCCTTCGAGCCGTCCATCGACTACGTTGTGACTAAAATTCCTCGCTTTAACTTCGAGAAATTCGCAGGCGCGAACGACCGTCTGACCACCCAGATGAAATCCGTCGGTGAAGTGATGGCGATTGGCCGCACGCAGCAGGAATCCCTGCAGAAAGCGCTGCGTGGCCTCGAAGTGGGCGCGACCGGCTTTGACCCGAAAGTGAGCCTGGACGACCCTGAAGCGCTGACCAAAATCCGCCGCGAGCTGAAAGACGCGGGTGCGGAGCGCATCTGGTACATCGCCGATGCCTTCCGTGCCGGCCTGTCCGTCGACGGCGTGTTCAACCTGACCAACATCGACCGCTGGTTCCTGGTACAGATTGAAGAGCTGGTGCGTCTGGAAGAGAAAGTGGCAGAGCTGGGCATCAACGGCCTGGACGCAGACTTCCTGCGCATGCTGAAGCGTAAAGGCTTCGCCGATGCGCGCCTGGCTAAACTGGCGGGCGTGCGCGAAGCGGAGATCCGCAAGCTGCGCGACCAGTACGACCTGCACCCGGTTTACAAGCGCGTCGACACCTGTGCGGCAGAGTTTTCTACCGACACCGCGTACATGTACTCCACCTATGAAGACGAGTGCGAAGCGAATCCGTCAGTTGACCGCGACAAGATTATGGTGCTGGGCGGCGGTCCAAACCGTATCGGCCAGGGCATCGAGTTCGACTACTGCTGCGTACACGCCTCGCTGGCGCTGCGTGAAGACGGTTACGAGACCATCATGGTCAACTGTAACCCGGAAACCGTCTCCACCGACTACGACACCTCTGACCGCCTCTACTTCGAGCCGGTGACCCTGGAAGACGTGCTGGAAATCGTGCGCATCGAGAAGCCAAAAGGCGTTATCGTGCAGTACGGTGGCCAGACGCCGCTGAAGCTGGCGCGCGCGCTGGAAGCGGCAGGCGTACCGGTTATCGGTACCAGCCCGGATGCGATTGACCGCGCGGAAGACCGTGAACGTTTCCAGCAGGCGGTTGACCGTCTGAAGCTGAAACAGCCGGCGAACGCCACGGTGACGGCCATCGAACAGGCCGTAGAGAAGGCGAAAGAGATTGGCTACCCGCTGGTGGTGCGTCCTTCCTACGTCCTGGGCGGCCGCGCGATGGAAATCGTCTACGACGAAGCCGACCTGCGTCGCTACTTCCAGACGGCGGTGAGCGTCTCCAACGATGCGCCAGTGCTGCTCGACCGCTTCCTCGACGATGCGGTAGAAGTGGACGTTGACGCCATCTGCGACGGCGAAATGGTGCTGATTGGCGGCATCATGGAGCATATCGAGCAGGCGGGCGTGCACTCCGGCGACTCCGCCTGTTCTCTGCCAGCGTACACCCTGAGCCAGGAGATTCAGGATGTGATGCGCCAGCAGGTGCAGAAGCTGGCCTTCGAGCTGCAGGTTCGCGGCCTGATGAACGTCCAGTTTGCGGTGAAAGATAACGAAGTCTACCTGATTGAAGTCAACCCGCGTGCGGCACGTACCGTACCGTTCGTCTCTAAAGCCACCGGTATTCCGCTGGCGAAAGTGGCGGCGCGCGTGATGGCAGGCCAGACGCTGGCGCAGCAGGGCGTGACCAAAGAGATCATTCCACCGTACTACTCGGTGAAAGAAGTGGTGCTGCCGTTCAACAAATTCCCGGGCGTTGACCCGCTTTTAGGGCCAGAAATGCGCTCCACCGGGGAAGTGATGGGCGTGGGCCGCACCTTCGCAGAAGCATTCGCGAAGGCGCAGCTGGGCAGCAGCTCCACCATGAGAAAATCGGGCCGTGCGCTGCTCTCTGTTCGCGAAGGCGATAAAGAGCGCGTGGTTGACCTTGCGGCCAAGCTGCTGAAGCAGGGCTTTGAGCTGGACGCGACCCACGGTACGGCAATTGTGCTGGGCGAAGCGGGTATCAACCCGCGTCTGGTGAACAAGGTGCATGAAGGTCGTCCGCACATTCAGGATCGTATCAAGAATGGCGAATACACCTACATCATCAACACCACCGCAGGCCGCCAGGCGATTGAAGACTCCAAGCTGATTCGCCGCAGCGCGCTGCAGTACAAAGTGCACTACGACACCACCCTGAACGGCGGTTTCGCAACGGCCATGGCGCTGAACGCGGATGCCACCGAGAAGGTGATTTCGGTTCAGGAAATGCACGCGCAGATTAGCAAGTAAGTAAAAATGCCCGGTGCCGTTCGGTTGCCGGGCATTCACCCCATCTTCAGAACCTTCTGGTTTTTCATCCCCTTTCAGTCAGTTAGCCTAAAATTGTTAGGTCGATAACGAAATTCAACTGAGAGCAGGGGAAAACACCATGCAAAATAAATTACTGATCGCCACCCTTCTTGCCGCCACTGCAACGTTTACCGTCGCAGGCTGTTCCTCTAACCAGGCAGTGAAAACCACCGATGGCAAAACCATTGTCACCGACGGAAAACCACAGGTCGATGACGATACCGGTCTGGTGTCGTATAAAAATGCGGAAACGGGTCAGACCGAGCAGATCAACCGCGATCAGGTGAAATCAATGGGCGAGCTGGATAACTAATAAAAAAAGCCGTGGCGTTTGCCACGGCTTTTAGTCTTTCAGGAACGATTACCAGCGGTGGTTCAGCAGGATATGACCGCCATAAGCAGCATAGCTGTTCTCACCCCACTCGCCGCTGGCGCGCAGGGAGAGCGTCGTGGTTTCGTTCAGGTTGCCGGTGACGCCCAACTCTAACTGACCGCGATCTTCCGGCGTATCGTTGCTGACGGTCTCGCCGTTAAACGCCAGATCGTTCTGACCTGCGCCTTTCAGCCAGTTCACGGCAATGTACGGCTGCCAGGCTTTCACGTCTTTCTGTTCGAAGTAGCTTGATTTGACGCCCAGACGACCAAACAGACCGTCGTTGTCCAGCGTGGTAATCCGCACGCCGTCGCGATCGGTATGGTTTTCCTGATCCAGATAGCTGTAGATAACCTGCGCCTGAGGTTCGATTTTCCAGGTGCGCTCATTTTCTGAATCAATCACCCATGCATGGCCCACTTCGACGGATGCCGCGAAGCCTTCACTGTCGTAATCTTCATCATTACGGTTGCTGGTCACTTTATTGTTGTACCAGCTATAGGCGGCCCAGGTATCAACGTAGCTGCCCAGACGCAGCTTCTGATCTTCCTGCCAGGTTGCATACAGGCCGACGTTAAAGCCATCCACTTTGCCCTGCGCATCACGTACGTTGTGTTTTGCATCAGAGTGGGTCTTCGCCTGACCTGCCCCGAACATGCCACCCGCACGCAGGATGCCGTTGTCCATTGGCTTACTCATGAAGTCGCTGCCTACCTGAAGGACAGTGGTGGTGGTGTCATAGCTGACTTTGTCACCGCCCGCATTGTTTTCATGGTAGCGGCCTTTGACGTACATCCAGGTGTTGAGATCTTCCTCGTTACGGAAGGTGATCTGATCGCGATCGTCACGCTTGTGCAGGAACATGCTCTGCGCGGCAAGGTAGTTACCTAAGTAAGCGCCGACCTCAGGAGCCATGACTTCGGGACCGCTATTGCTGCCGTTGTCGGTGTTACTGCCGTTGTCGGTGTTACTGCCGTTGTCGGTATTACCGCCATTGTCGGTGTTACTGCCGTTGTCGGTATTACCACCGTTGTCGGTATTATTGCCGTTGTCGGTATCGGTATCGTCTGCCGGAATGTCTGATGGCGTTGCCTTCGATTCCAGATACCAGTTTCCGTCGCCGTGCTGATAAAGATTATACTCATACGCACCCGCAACAACCGGTTTTGCCAGGGTGAGCTGAGCTTCTGAACTGCCGCCAACTCTGACAATTTCCATCCCGTTTACGGTTTGCGCGCCCAGCCCCCCCATGTTGCTGACGCTGACCCCGGATTGGCCAAAGCTGCTCCCGGTGATGGTGAGATGGTCGGTTGGTGCATTATCCTCACCGAGCGTACTGTTTAACACGATCTGGCTGCCCGCGGAGCCGGTATAGTCGCCGTTAATGGTGAAATTGTTGCCAACGCTGTTATTGGCGGCGCTGAGCAACAGTTTGCCGCCATTAGCCACGTTGCCGTTGATAGTATCAACGCCGGCAGCGCTGAGCGTGGCGTTACCCTGGACTGCATTCCATGCCGCCAGCGTACCGCCCGCCAGAACATGAATGTTATTGTTCACTTCACCCGCAGTAGCAAACGTAGCGCCATTTTCAATGGTGACGGTGGCGTTACTGTTCTTTACGCCGAGCGTAGCACCATTAGCGACCAGGGTGGTGCCGCCGTGCAGAACAGTATCGCCCGTGTAGCTGTTCTTGCCGGTGAGGGTCAGGGTGTGTGAATCTACTTTCTCAACCTTGCCGCTACCGGTCATATCGGTGGCGAAAGTGGAATTGTTGCCCTGATTAAATATTACCGTACCGTTGTTTTTCAGACCGCCACTGAGCGAAGCTGTTTTTTGGCCATTGCCTAATTGTAGAGAGGCATCTTTAGTAACCAGCGTATTGCCGCTATTAGAGACGGTTCCCGCCAGCGTTAAATCACCGCTGTTAACCTGAAGGGAATCGCCAGAACCGATCACGTCGAGATCACCCGTCAGCGTCCAGCTTTCACCCTCCATTTTGACAGAGGCAAAACCGTCTCCCTTATTCAGGCCAACAAAATTGCTGTCTTCTATTCCGGCACCAACTAGCGTGAGGCTATTTCCCGTTGAGCCGGTAGAGATCACATCACCGTTGAGCGAGGAGCCGGTATTGAGTACCAGCGTATTATTTTTATTACTGGCAAAGGAGATTGCCGTATTGCCGCCACCGATTGAACCACTGTTTATGATGTCGACTTTAGCGGTATTCGTTACGTTGATTCCGTGCTGAAGGCCCTCTACGGTACCCGTGTTCGTGAGCTTAATATTGCCATCGCTCAGGGTAATACCGTCAACTTCTGTACCCTTGATGGTGCCAGCGTTATGAATGGCAACACCTACTTCAGCATTAAGACCTGATTTGCCTTTAATAAGACCGGTAGCGGTATTGGAAATACTGACAGCAGATGAGTTTTTACTGACGAAAACACCATTTTCAGCCGCAGTAATATTCCCTTTGTTAATCAGGTCCCCTTGCATGGTATCAATATTAACACCTGTCGCTGAAGTAGAGGAAATTGTCGCCCCTTCCTCGTTATTCACTACTAAACGTTGTGCTCCAGTGCTAATATCAAGTCCATTCCCGTAACCAGAAATATTTCCCATATTTTCAACGTTTGAAACATCAATCCCATTGACCGACACGGCAGCTTCATTCCCGGAAGAGGTTATCGTAACGTCTTTATTAATGACGTATTCAGCGTCGGTGGAGAAGTTTTGTGGAATTGAGGTTGATTGGTCAATCGTGCTGGCAAAAGCGACGGCGGGGTGAATAACAATAGGGCAGGAAAGAGACTTCCCAGAGTTTTAGTCGTTTTATTAAGTCTGAAATGTTTATTGCTCATTTACACATCCATTTGAATTAGAAAGGCGCGATACGACGTATTAAAATCACGTCAGTATGCGGAGAAAAAGAATGAGCTCGCTACAAAGAGCGTAAAATTATTATTTTTTCAATGTTTTATGTATAGATCGATTTATTAAATAATTATTTTAGATTTTCTTAAAATATCTCATTCCTATATGGATTGAAGTGAGGTATTCACATCCTGGATTTTTTGGGGAGGAAAAATCGTCCAACGAATGATGATTACCAATAGCTGCGCTTTCCTTTTCATGGCTGCTGCGCCCCTTTCACCGGGCGGGTTAACTGTCTACACTCATTGCTAGAAGAAGAGAATAAGACAGGCCATTTGATGATACTCATAATTTATGCGCACCCCTATCCGCAGCACTCGCATGCGAATAAGCGGATGCTTGAGCAGGTAAGGACGCTTGAAAACGTCGAGATACGTTCCCTCTATCAACTCTATCCCGATTTCAACATCGATATTGCCGCCGAACAGGAGGCGCTCTCCCGTGCCGATCTGATCGTCTGGCAGCATCCCATGCAGTGGTACAGCACGCCCCCGCTCCTGAAATTGTGGATTGATAAAGTCTTCTCCCACGGCTGGGCGTATGGCCACAATGGCCATGCGCTAAAAGGGAAAAGCCTGATGTGGGCGGTCACCACGGGGGGAGGGGAAAGCCACTTTGATATTGGTTCCTTCCCGGGGTTTGAGATTCTGGCACAGCCGCTGCAGGCGACCGCACTTTATTGCGGGCTGAACTGGCTCCCGCCTTTTGCGATGCACTGCACCTTTGTCTGCGACGATGAAACGCTGCAGGCGCAGGCGCGCCATTATAAACAACGCTTACTTGAGTGGCAGGAGGCGCACCATGGATAGCCATACGCTGATACAGGCGCTGATATACCTCGGCGCGGCTGCGCTGATTGTACCCGTGGCGGTTCGCCTGGGACTGGGCTCTGTTCTCGGCTATCTGATTGCGGGCTGCGTCATTGGGCCGTGGGGCTTTCGACTGGTGACGGATGCAGAGGCAATCCTCCATTTCGCTGAAATCGGCGTTGTGCTGATGCTCTTTGTGATTGGTCTTGAACTCGATCCGCAGCGCCTGTGGAAGCTTCGCGCCTCGGTGTTTGGCGGCGGGGCGCTGGAGATGGTGGCCTGCGGCCTGCTGTTGGGTGGGTTCTGCATCCTGCTGGGCATGGACTGGAAAGTGGCAGAGCTTATCGGCATGACGCTGGCGCTCTCCTCGACCGCCATTGCCATGCAGGCCATGAACGAGCGCAATCTGACGGTCTCCCAGATGGGACGCAGCGCGTTCTCGGTGCTGCTGTTCCAGGACATTGCCGCTATCCCGCTGGTGGCGATGATCCCACTGCTGGCGGCCAGCGGTTCCGCCACGACGCTGGGGGCGTTCGCGCTGTCGGCATTAAAAGTGGTGGGGGCGCTGGCGCTGGTGGTGCTGCTTGGTCGCTACGTCACCCGTCCGCTGCTGCGGTTCGTTGCCCGCTCGGGCCTTCGCGAAGTGTTCAGCGCCGTGGCGCTCTTCCTGGTGTTTGGCTTTGGTTTGCTGCTGGAGGAAGCCGGGCTGTCGATGGCGATGGGGGCGTTCCTGGCCGGCGTTCTGCTGGCGAGTTCCGAATACCGTCACGCGCTGGAAAGCGATATCGAGCCGTTTAAAGGCTTGCTGCTGGGGCTGTTTTTCATCGGCGTGGGGATGTCCGTCGACTTCGGCACGCTGGTGACGCACCCGCTGCGGATCGTCGTCCTGCTGGTCGGCTTCCTGATCATTAAAATGGCGATGCTGTGGCTGATTGCGCGTCCGCTGAAGGTGCCGAATAAGCAGCGCAGCTGGTTTGCGGTTCTGCTGGGGCAGGGGAGTGAATTTGCGTTTGTGGTCTTTGGCGCAGCACAGATGGCAAACGTCCTCGACCCAGAATGGGCGAAAGCGCTGACGCTCGCGGTCGCACTGTCGATGGCCGCGACGCCTATTCTGCTGGTGGTGCTGACGCGTCTGGAAAAATCGGGTAGCGAGCAGGAGCGCGAAGCCGATGAAATTGACGAAGAGCAGCCGCGCGTCATTATTGCCGGATTTGGCCGCTACGGGCAGATCGTTGGCCGTCTGCTGCTGTCCAGCGGGGTGAAAATGGTTATCCTCGATCACGACCCCGACCATGTCGATACCCTGCGAAAATTTGATATGAAGGTGTTTTACGGCGATGCGACCCGCGTCGATCTGCTGGAATCTGCCGGGGCGGCAAAAGCGGAGGTGTTGATTAACGCCATTGACGATCCGGAGACCAGCATGCAGATGGTGGAAATGGCGAAAGAACATTTCCCGAATCTGACCATCATTTCCCGCGCCCGCGATGTGGATCACTATATCCGGCTGCGGCAGGCGGGGGTAGAAGCACCGGAGCGTGAAACCTTTGAAGGTGCGCTGAAATCTGGCCGCATGGCGCTGGAAAATCTGGGGCTCGGCGCGTACGAAGCGCGCGAGCGTGCGGACCTGTTCCGTCGCTTTAATACTGAGATGGTGGAAGAGATGGCGGCGATGGCGGGCAGTACGGCCACCGAGCGCGCGGCGGTGTTTAAACGCACCAGCGCGATGCTGACGGAAATCATTAACGAGGACCGTAATCACCTGTCGCTTATCCAGCGTCACGGCTGGCAGGGAACGGAAGAGGGCAAGCATACCGGGGATCCGGCTGACGAGCCGGAGAGTAAACCTTCCGCGTGAAGTGGAGTTGCCAGCAATAATAAAAAATTTCTTTATCTTTACCCTGCCGCCAGTCGACGAAAGATTAAGCTTTCCGTATAGTGGCGGCAATTTTTTGCATCCGGGAAATTTTCAATGATCAGTCTGATTGCAGCGCTGGCGGTGGACCGCGTTATCGGTATGGAAAATGCCATGCCGTGGAACCTGCCTGCCGATCTCGCATGGTTTAAACGTACTACGTTAAACAAGCCGGTAGTGATGGGCCGCCTGACCTGGGAGTCGATTGGTCGTCCATTGCCGGGCCGTAAAAATATCGTTATCAGCAGCCAACCGGGCACTGACGATCGCGTCGAATGGGTAAAATCAGTCGACGAGGCGATTGCTGCATGCGGCAATGCCGAAGAGATCATGGTGATTGGCGGCGGGCGCGTGTACGAGCAGTTCCTGCCAAAAGCGCAGAAGCTGTATCTGACCCACATTGATGCGGAAGTGGAAGGGGATACCCATTTCCCTGACTACGATCCGGACGAGTGGGAATCGGTATTTAGTGAATTCCACGACGCGGATGCACAGAACTCCCACAGCTACTGCTTCGAGATTCTGGAACGTCGTTAAGTGATTTTTTCCCTCTCCCGGCCGGGAGAGGGAAGTGCATATCAGGAGGCAACCGCCTCGTCTTCCCCTAAGTCCAGCTGTCGGTTGGACGGCTGAACAAAGTAAGTTTTATCTTCCCAGCGTAAGCAGGTTAACTCTCCGCCCCAGCAGCATCCGGTATCCAGGCCGTAGATCCCTTCTGGCGTTCCTTTTCCTTCCAGTGCAGCCCAGTGACCAAATACCACGTTGTACTCGCTGGTCACCGGCCCGGGAATGGCAAACCACGGTTTGAGCGGAGCGGGCGCGCTCTCCGGCGTCTCTTTGGAATACATGTCCAGCTGTCCGTTCGGGAAGCAGAAACGCATGCGGGTGAAGGCGTTGGTAATAAAGCGCAGACGCGCCAGACCGCTGAGATCCTCGCTCCAGTGGTTCGGCATATCGCCGTACATGGCATCGAGGAAGAAAGGATAGGAGTCGCTCGCCAGCACCGCCTCAACGTCACGCGCACAGGTTTTCGCCGTCTCAAGATCCCATTGTGGCGTGATCCCGGCATGCGCCATGACCAGCTTTTTCTCTTCGTCGACCTGCAGCAGCGGCTGACGGCGCAGCCAGTTAATCAGATCGTCGGCATCTGGCGCATCCAGCAGCGGGGTGAGGCGATCTTTAGGCTTGTTGCGGCTGATCCCGGCGAACACCGCCAGCAGATGCAGATCGTGATTGCCCAGCACCATGCGCACGCTGTCGCCTAGCGATTTGACGAAACGTAATACTTCAAGGGAGCCGGGGCCACGCGCGACTAAATCGCCCGTCAGCCAGAGTGTGTCCTGTCCTGGCGTAAAGTCGACCTGTTTTAATAATGCGATCAGTTCATCGTAGCAACCGTGAACGTCGCCAATCAGATATGTAGACATTAGATTAATGAATGAGTGTGGTTACGGCGAGACGGAACACCGGAATGGCAACGCGGAAATCATTGCCATCGACGTCGACCATTTCATAATGGCCTTGCATGGTACCCATCGGCGTTTCAATCACCGCGCCGCTGGTGTACTGGTACTCTTCGCCAGGGGCGATATGAGGCTGTTCACCGACCACACCTTCCCCCTGGACTTCGATTTCGCGGCCATTGCCGTTGGTGATAAGCCAGTAGCGACCGCGCAGCTGCACGGGCGTCCGCCCCAGATTGCGAATGGTCACGGTGTAAGCAAAGACAAAACGTTCTTCATCCGGTGAGGACTGTGATTCAACATAAACGCTTTGTACATGGACACATACGCGGGGCGAATCAATCATGGCTTAACTCTCCTTCGGCGGCGCATTTTCGCTGATGTAATTAGCCAGCTTGCAGTACTGCTCTACGGAGATGTTCTCCGCACGCATTGCCGGGTCGATCCCAAGCTCAGCTAACACCTCAACGGTGAAGGAATTGCTGAGGCTGTTACGGATCGTTTTACGACGCTGGTTAAAGGCTTCAGTGGTGATGCGGCTCAGTACACGCAGATCTTTTACCGGGTACGGTTTCGTTTTGTGCGGCACAAGGCGCACAACCGCTGAATCCACTTTCGGTGGTGGTGTGAACGCTGACGGCGGTACTTCGAGTACCGGGATCACGTTGCAGTAATATTGCGCCATCACGCTTAAACGACCATACGCTTTACTGTTCGGGCCTGCAACCAGGCGGTTAACCACCTCTTTTTGCAACATGAAGTGCATGTCGGCAATGGCATCAGTATAGCTAAAGAGGTGGAACATGAGCGGCGTGGAGATGTTATACGGCAGGTTGCCGAATACGCGCAGCGGCTGACCCATTTTTTCTGACAGTTCGCCGAAGTTCATGGTCATGGCGTCCTGCTGATAGATGGTCAGCTTCGGCCCGAGGAACGGGTGCGTTTGCAGGCGTGCGGCCAGATCGCGGTCCAGTTCGATGACGGTCAGCTCGTCGAGGCGCTCGCCTACCGGTTCGGTCAGCGCGGCAAGACCCGGGCCGATTTCGACCATCGCCTGGCCTTTTTGCGGATTAATAGCCGAGACAATGCTTTCGATCACGAACTGATCGTTTAGGAAGTTTTGCCCGAAACGTTTACGGGCTAAGTGGCCCTGATGGACTCGATTAGTCATTGAGTATTAACAATCATTTTGATGGCGAGATTAAGCGCCGTAATAAAACTGCCGACATCCGCCTTCCCCTGGCCTGCCAGATCCAGCGCAGTACCGTGGTCAACGGACGTTCGAATAAAGGGTAAACCGAGGGTGATATTCACGCCGCGGCCAAAGCCCTGGTATTTTAGCACGGGCAGGCCCTGATCGTGGTACATCGCGAGCACGGCGTCGGCATTATCCAGGTATTTCGGCTGGAAAAGGGTATCAGCAGGCAGCGGACCGCTGAGATTCATCCCCTTCGCCCGCATTTCGTTGAGTACCGGAATGATGGTGTCGATCTCTTCGGTACCCATGTGCCCGCCTTCGCCGGCGTGCGGATTCAGGCCACAGACCAGCACATGCGGCTGCGGGATCCCAAATTTTGTCTGCAGATCGTGATGCAAAATCCCGATGATCTCGCGCAGGAGTTCAGGCGTGATCGCATCCGGAATCGCTTTGATCGGCAGATGGGTGGTCACCAGCGCAACGCGCATTTCTTCCGTCGCCAGCATCATCACCACTTTCGGACTGTGCGAGCGCTCTTCAAAGAACTCCGTATGACCGGTAAACGGTATACCCGCTTCGTTGATGACGCCTTTGTGGACGGGGCCGGTAATCAGGGCGGCAAATTCGCCCTTCAGGCAACCGTCGCAGGCGCGCGCAAGGGTTTCAACGACATAGTGGCCGTTTTCCGTGCTGAGCTGGCCGGGAATGACCGGCGTACGAAGGGGAACAGAAAGAAGGGTGAGGGTACCGGCTTGCTGCGGTGCAGGCTGTTGACCTTCAACGTAAGGGATGAGCGTTAAAGGCAGACCGAGCAGCGCTGCCCGGTCTTGTAACAGTGTTGCATCGGCGCAGACAACCAGTTCTACTGGCCAGCTGCGCTGGGCAAGCTGGACAACGAGGTCAGGCCCAATCCCGGCGGGTTCGCCGGGCGTGATAACAACACGATGCTGTTTCATTAGTTGCTCAGCACTTTCACGTAAGCACTGGCGCGTTGTTCCTGCATCCAGGTGGCTGCTTCTTCAGAGAACTTACGGTTAAACAGCATGCGGTAGGCTCTGTCTTTCTGTGCTGCATCCGTTTTATCAACGTTACGGGTGTCCATCAGCTCGATCAGATGCCAGCCAAACGAAGAGTGGACCGGCGCGCTGATCTGGCCTTTGTTCAGCTTCATCAACGCGTCACGGAAGGCAGGATCGTAAATATCCGCCGCTGCCCAGCCCAGATCGCCACCCTGGTTAGCAGAGCCAGGATCCTGAGAGAACTCTTTTGCTGCCTTCGCAAACGAGGTTTTACCGCTCTTAATATCTGCCGCAATCTGTTCCAGCTTCGCACGCGCCTGATCGTCAGTCATGATTGGTGACGGCTTCAGCAGAATGTGGCGAGCGTGAACTTCGGTAACGGAGATATTTTGGCTCTGGCCGCGCAGATCGTTCACTTTCAGAATGTGGAAGCCCACGCCTGAACGGATTGGACCGACGATATCGCCTTTTTTAGCCGTGCTCAGTGCCTGAGCAAACAGGGATGGCAGCTCCTGAATACGTCCCCAGCCCATCTGGCCGCCTTTCAGCGCCTGTTGGTCTGCGGAGTAGGTGATGGCCAGCTTGCCAAAGTCACCGCCGTTACGCGCCTGTTCGACAATTGAACGTGCCTGGCTTTCTGCTTCCGCAGCCTGATCGGACGTAGGGTTCTCTGGCAGTGGGATCAGAATGTGGCTCAGGTTCAGCTCTGTGCTTGCATCGTTCTGGTTACCCACCTGTTTTGCCAGCGCGTCTACTTCCTGAGGCAGGATAGTGACGCGGCGACGAACTTCGTTGTTACGCACTTCCGAAATCAGCATCTCTTTACGGATCTGGTTACGGTAGGTAGCGTAGCTGATGCCGTCATAGGCCAGACGGCTGCGCATCTGGTCTAAAGACATATTGTTCTGCTTCGCGATGTTAGCGATCGCCTGATCGAGCTGCTCGTCAGTAACCTTCACACCCATTTTCTGCCCCATCTGAAGAACGATCTGATCCATGATCAGACGCTCCAGGATCTGGTGGCGCAGCGTGGCGTCATCCGGAAGCTGTTGACCCGCTTCGCCCGAATTGAGCTTCACCGATTTCATCAGACCGTCAACGTCACTTTCAAGCACGACGCCGTTGTTAACCACAGCAGCGACTTTATCAACAACCTGGGGGGCCGCGAAGCTGGTATTCGCAACCATAGCGACACCGAGCAGCAGCGTTTTCCAGTTCTTCATACTTTTTCCATTTCAATTAACCGCAAAGCGGATTACGTTGCAAATCAAGCACATTACAAGGAACTGCGGTAAGGCAGAATGTTCGAGCGCAGCATTTTCTGCGTACCCAGACCGTAGTTGGAACTCAGGCCGCGTAACTCGAAGTTAAAGCCAATCACGTTATCGTATTTGCTCTGATTGTTTTCCCAGCCGTTAAGCTTACGTTCGTAACCGACACGCAGCGCGTAGCAGCAGGAGTTATATTGCAGACCTACCATCTGGTCAGCAGCTTTATTGGCGTTAGTGTCAAAGTAGTAAGCGCCTACGATTGACCAACGGTCGGCGATAGGCCAACTCGTTGCCGCACCGACCTGAGAAATACCATCCGAATATTGCGGTGATTTCCAGTAGTTGATGCTGTTCTGGTCATTGCTTTTCGGTAGCGTTGCCTGAATGTATTCCGGGCTAGCGTAGCGATAGCTTACCTGAATCATGCGATCTTCATCACGACGATACTCTATGGCGGCACTACTGTTAGCAACGTTGTCGAGACGAGTGTCATATTGCACACCGCCACGCAGGCCCCAACGGTCAGTCATACGCCAGTAGGTATCTCCCGCCCAAACTATCGATCCCGTTTTGTTGTCTTTCTCCCACTGAATATTGTCATCGCCCGTGCGAGACTCTGTGAAGTAGTAGATTTGACCCACAGAAACGTTAAAACGTTCAACGGCTGCATCATCATAAACACGTGTTGTGACGCCGGTCGTTAACTGATTCGCTGAGGCGATACGGTCCAGACCTCCGTAGGTACGGTCACGGAACAGACCACTATAGTCAGACTGCAGTAAAGAGGAGTCGTAGTTCTGAATGTTGCTCTGGTCGCGATATGGCACGTACAAATACTGCATACGCGGTTCAAGCGTCTGGGTATAACCATCCGCCAGCAGGGCCATATCACGCTCGAAAATCAGCTTGCCGTCCATTTTAAACTGAGGGAGCGTTCGGTTGACCGACTCTTCCAGATGCGCACTGTTAGTGGAGTTGTAATTATCAAGATTTTTTTGCTGATAGTGAGTCGCCATCAGCTTGGCTTCGGTATTCAGGCTTGCCCAGTCGTTAGACCACGGCAGATTGATCGTCGGCTCAAGGTGAACACGCGTGGCTTCAGGCATATCCGAATTCGTGTTAACGAAATGCACTGCCTGAGCGTAAATCCGGGTGTCGAATGGACCTACGTCATTCTGGTACCAGTTGACGTCCAGCTGTGGCTCAGCACCATAGGTAGGCGTGGACTGGTCAGAAAACACCTGGAATTTCTTGGTCGAGACGGTTGCATCAAAGCTCTGCACCGCATAGCCTACGCTGAATTTCTGCGTAGCATAGCCATCAGTACTCGAGCCGTATTTGGACGAAAAGTCATTAAAATAAGCCGAATCGCTGACTTTGGTGTAATCAACATTAAAGCGCCACACCTGATCCATCACCCCGGAATGCTGCCAGTAGTACAGCCAGCGGTGACGGTTATCACCAGAAACGTTTCTGGCGTCGTCCTTGTAAACGTTATCCGACGGCAGATAATCCAGCTCCATCAGACCCGCACCGGCGTGGGTCAGATAGCGGAACTCGTTCTCCCACATGACGTTACCGCGCTTGTGGATATAGTGCGGCGTGATCGTCGCATCCATGTTAGGCGCGATGTTCCAGTAATACGGCAGGTAGAACTCAAAGTAGTTCGTGGTGCTGTATTTGGCATTCGGGATCAGGAAACCGGAGCGACGTTTGTCACCCACGGGAAGCTGCAGATAAGGGCTGTAGAATATGGGGACCGGACCCACCTTGAAGCGGGCGTTCCAGATCTCTGCGACCTGCTCTTCGCGGTCATGGATAACTTCGCTCCCGACCACGCTCCAGGTATTTGAACCCGGCAGACACGACGTGAACGTGCCATTTTCCAGGATCGTATAGCGGTTTTCACCGCGCTGTTTCATCAGGTCTGCGTCACCGCGCCCCTGGCGACCCACCATCTGGTAATCACCTTTCCAGACGTTAGTGTCTTTGGTATTCAGGTTTGACCAGGCTTTCGGACCTTTCAGGATGACCTGATTGTCGTCATAGTGCACATTACCCAGCGCATCCACCGTTCGGACCGGCTCGGCCGCACCTTCCGGCTGCTTCTGGTGCAACTGCACTTCATCTGCCTGCAGGCGGCTATTGCCCTGGTTAATATCGACATTGCCTGTAAAGGTGGCATTGTCAGGGTAAGTCCCTTTTGAACTGTCGGCAGTAATGGTTACCGGCAAGCTATTTGTATCGCCACTCACCAGTGGGCGATTATAACTTGGGACGCCAAGCATGCACTGCGAGGCGAGATCGGCCGCCAGCCCCTGTTGACTGTACAGGGCGGTGCCAATCATTGTGGCCAGGAGGGTGGGGATACGTTTTTTCATACGTTGTATTTTATTGTTCCGTCATCAGTGGCTACGGCTTACAAACGCTCAGAGACTATCTTACTCATCTGCGCAGTACCAGCGTTAATCCTGCCCGTTTGCGTGCCAGAGTGTTAGGCTCGCTATCGAATGACGAGTATGATAAAGCAAATTATAGGCGATGTCCTTCAATTGACCGTGACTTGAACACAGTGATGATGACGTTGCGTCGGCCAGGAATATGACTATCCGGGGAGTATATGCAGTATTGGGGTAAAATAATCGGCGTTGCGTTCGCCATCATCATGGGTGCCGGGTTCTGGGGAATAGTGCTGGGGCTTATTATTGGCCATATGTTTGATAAGGCGCGCAGCCGTAAAATGGCCTGGTTTGCCAACCAGCGCGAGCGCCAGTCACTCTTTTTCTCCACCACTTTTGAGGTGATGGGGCATTTAACCAAATCCAAAGGGCGCGTCACGGAAGCCGATATTCAGATTGCCAGCGTCTTTATGGATCGCATGAATCTGCACGGTGACTCCCGCCTGGAGGCGCAAAATGCGTTTCGCATTGGGAAATCCGATAACTACCCGCTTCGCGAAAAAATGCGCCAGTTCCGCAGCATCTGCTTCGGCCGTTTTGATTTAATTCGGATGTTTCTGGAAATTCAGATTCAGGCGGCCTTCGCCGACGGCTCGCTTCACCCTAACGAACGCGATGTTTTATACGTGATTGCGGAAGAGCTGGGTATCTCCCGTATGCAGTTCGATCAGTTCCTGCGCATGATGCAGGGTGGCGCGCAGTTTGGCGGCGGGTATCACCAGCAGTCTTCTGGCGGCGCCTGGCAGCAGGCGCAGCGTGGTCCGACGCTGGAAGATGCCTGCAACGTGCTTGGCGTAAAACCCTCTGACGATCAGACCACCATCAAACGTGCCTATCGTAAGCTCATGAGCGAGCACCATCCAGACAAGCTGGTTGCAAAAGGCTTACCGCCTGAAATGATGGAGATGGCGAAGCAAAAAGCGCAGGAAATTCAGAAAGCGTACGAGCTGATTAAAGAGAAGAAAGGCTTCAAATAAGCCCCTTTTTAGAATGATGAAGGGCCTGACAGCATGAGCTGCCAGGCCCTTTATACAGCGTTACCAGCTGTAGCGCACGTTCAGGCTACCGTTTACATCGCTGTAATCATTATCACCTTTCTGTCCGGAGACCTGGGCAATAACGCTCCATTGCTTGCTCATATTTGCCTGAATACCCGCTTTCAGCTCCGCACGATCGGCAGGAAGGTCCTGTTTGATCTGTGTGTCACCAAAGTTGACTGCCGTGTCTTCAGAGGTATGCAGCCAGTTGGCCTCCGCAAACGGCTGGATAACCGCGTCGTTTGACTTATTCATCTTGCTGTCAATGCGCAGGCCTAAACGGGTGGTCCAGCTTTCGCCGTTTTGCCCATCAATCGTCGTGCCGCTGCTGTCTTTGATATCATCCGCACTGTAATCCTGCCAGACGACCTGTGCCTGCGGCGTGAGGCTCAGCGTGTTGTCGCCGAGTGCGATATCGTAGCGGTAGCCTGTTTCCAGCGAAACGGCGTTGGCGTTTGAATCGTAATCCGTTGAGCCAACGTCACCGTTATCTACGCTGTTGTGGTACATCCCATACTGATACCAACTGTCGACATAAAAACCCTGATGCTGTCGGGCATCGGCAAACCACGTTGCATAGACTCCGAGGTTATAGCCATCGACTTTACCGTCAGCGCTAAAGCGGCTGCCGTCAGCACCTTTATTGCCAGTGCTGTCGCTGCTGGCGTTGATATAGCTACCCATAACCCCGACCACCAGGCTTTGTTCGCCGTTGTTCCAGGCGGCAACATCGCCCCCAATCTGGAACTGGGAGTAGTTGCTGTCGATATCAATATTGCTCTCTGCTGCAGTAGACTGGTTCTTACCTGCTTTGAAACGCGCCCATGTCGTGCCGTTTTCCGATTTGAACTGACTGCCTTCTCGGTCTGACAGGGTCTGCATTTGCAGATCGCGAGCCAGCCACTGGTTGCTGAGGTATGTACCGATATCGGCACGATACTGAGGCGTTACGTCGCCATTATCACTCGTGGCCTGGGAACGAAGATACCAGTCCCCTGAGTCCTGATACAGGCGGTATTCGTAGGCGTTAATCTGGACCTGATTACCCTGAACAAAGGTACCGTTTGATGCACCGCCGACCTGAATCACTTCAATACCGTTTTGGGTCAGTGCGCCCTGACCGCCAACGTTATTAATGTACAGGGTGGTGTTCCCGGACGTATTCCCCGTAATGTTAAGCATATCGGTTGGAGACGTGTCGTCGCCTAACTGCGTATTTAGCGTCACAGAACCCTGGTTGCTGGTGTAATCGCCGTTTACGATCAGCGTGTTGCCGGTCGTCGCACCATTGGTTCCCTCAATATTGCCGCTGACAATGCTGCCTGCGTTGCTCAGATCACCATTGATCGTTAGCGTGTCGTTGAACTGAACGGTACCCTTGCTATTAACATTGCCGTTCACCACACCGTTGGAACCGCCAAACGTGGCGCCTGCCGCGACATTCACGGCCTGCTCGCTGTTTTGTACGCCGATAACGCCAGCCTCGTCCAGCCAGAGCGTGCCCTGGTTCACATCCGTTGTGCCGCTGTAACTGTTTGCGGCATTAAGGATCAGCGTACCTTGCCCCTCTTTGGTCAGCGATTTTCCGTCCCATCCGGTCGTGGCTTCGGCGTTTTGATCGACAAGCGCCGTGCTCAGCGTAAAGCTGCCGTCAGGATTGTTCAGAGTGAATGTGCCGTGAGCCGCTGTTGCCGCTGGGTTCTGGCTGGCATACCAGGTTAATGACGGTGTCAGGACGTAATTGGTCACGTCGGCGGGATCAATGGTGCCGCTAAAGGTGATGAAGTCAACGGAGCCAGATGCCATGCCCGCGACGGTGAGGTTGGTAAAATTGCCATTGATTGCATTTTCAGCGTCAATCACCGTGAAGGCGCTATCCGCGGAAAGCGTGCTGGCACTACCGTAACCTGTAATATTTAGTGTGCCATCAAGCGTCGCATTCTGAGCGACAATAGGCGCACTGGTCGCGTTTGCGTCAAGATAGACATCAGTTTGGCTGTTAGCCAGAAGGGTGAAATTACCGACATTGAGTGTACCAGTACTGCCGTTTTCATCGCCGAGTGTGATGCGTCCGCTGCTGGTAAGATTACCGACGCTGGAATCGGCCGTCAGCAGCCATTGGCTGTTCGCATCCAGCGTCATGCTGACGTTATCACCGCTGGCCTTAACGGCGCCGGACAGCTTGCTGTTTTCAGCGCGAAGGGTGACTGCATCAGTGGTATTGGCCACGGTGAGCAGATTGTCTGCGTTCATCGTTTGCACATTCTTCACGTTAATATCGGCAGATCCGGAATCCACCGCAAAAGCACTCCCTCCTGACGCGGTTGCCGTAATGCTCCCTCCGTCAATCGTAGCGACATTTTTTCCACCGCTGAACGAGAAGGCGACATTGCTACCGGAAACGTTGCTGTGGGTGACGGTCGCGCTGCTGGCGCTTTCTAAGGCAATGGCAGCAGATTGTTCGCTGGTGATATCTGTGCTGTTCGCCTCAAGGGCTCCACCGTTAGTCATCGCCACTGCCCGCGAATTTTCTCCGGACGCGATCGTTGAACCGTTATTCAGTACGAATGTGCTCTTTGCCCCGTCAGAGGATATTGCGTCAGCATTTTTCCCATGAGTGACGATATGAGTGTCAGTGAGTTCTGCGCGTCCGGTATTCATTATGCCAACTGACTGCTCACCGTAAGTTTCAACGTGGGATGCCGCTAAATTAAATGTGTTGGTATAGTTTTGAATACCAAAGCTCTGGCTTCCGGTAGTGGTAATCGTGACGTTTGAGCCGGTCAATTCACCGTCGTTATATATACCTGCATTACCAAAATCTCCCGTGGTGTTTATATTCACATTGTCTAATGAAAGGGTGGCATATCGGTTAACAATAGCCCGAGCCATGCCATACCCGGAAGTCGTAATGGTCGCGTTTTTTATCGTCAGGTCTGCGCCATTCAATATCTCAACACCATAAGAACCCTCTCCCGTCGCCGTATAGCTCCCCCCGTCAATGGTGCCTTTTGCATTAGAGCTAAACAATGCGGCAGATGCGATCTCGCCTTCCGTCGAAACGGTAAGGTTGTTCAACATGGCTTCTGAGTTATCACCGACAATGGTTATCGCATGACTGCCTTCCCCGGAAGTGCGGATTGTGGAACCCGAATCATCGAGCGTGATTTTCGCTCCATTCGACACGGATAGCCCCATGCCTGCATCCCCGGTTGTGGATATCGTTAAGGCGCCGTTATCGGTGACGATGACATCAGAGCCAGAGGCGGATACCGCCGAGGTATTAGGGCTCGTCGTTGAATATTCACCACTGATGGTGTTATTACCCGGGACTGCAACAAACGTCGTGTCACTGGCGTGTGCGGTACTCACAACACCTGACAAGATAAACGTTGCGATCGCGCTTCCGGCGCGTACGCAGGATTTGACTTTGCTGTCTCCTTTTGAAAACTCCGAGGCAACGATGTACATATTTCTGGCGCAATTCCAGACGATGTTATACGAACGGTTCATACACTTCCTTGTGAATCAATGAGTAAAATAAGTGTGGCTGTTGAGTAGAAAAATAACTCCGTTTGGATAGGGTAGAGTTAGTATTTCCTTAAAATGAGCTGGATTATCAGTAATAAATTGCATCGTGTTCAATTTAATATTTTTTAATCCAAACCTTAGTCTTTCTAAAAATACTGAGTGTTATTTAAGGAAGAGATAATTATCGTGAATGAACTTGGGCGGGTTTTCAGATGAGCAGGGGAGATATATATGCTGTGTGAATATTTACCGTCGACAGTGAGCTGACAGTAAATATTCACATCAGGAATTTAAAAATCGACCGGGGCTTTAAACGTCATCGCGTTACCGAAGGCCGGATGGGTGATGGTAAGCGTCTGCGCGTGCAGCTGCAGACGTGGCGCTAAGGCCAGCGCTTCAGGCGGCGCGTAAAAGCGGTCGCCCAGAATCGGATGACCCAGCGCAAGCATATGCACGCGCAGCTGGTGTGAACGTCCGGTAATCGGCTTAAGCAGGACGCGCGCGGTATTATCCGGCGCGTACTCAAGCACTTCATACTCGGTTTGCGCGGCCTTGCCGGTTTCATAACACACCTTCTGCTTTGGCCGATTCGGCCAGTCGCAGATCAGCGGTAAATCCACCAGCCCTTCCGCCTGCGCCGGGTGACCCCAGACGCGGGCGACATACTGCTTCTTCGGCTCGCGCTCGCGGAACTGGCGCTTCAGCTCGCGTTCTGCCGCTTTGTTCAGCGCCACCACAATCACGCCGCTGGTCGCCATGTCCAGGCGATGGACCGACTCCGCCTGAGGATAATCGCGCTGAATGCGCGTCATCACGCTGTCTTTGTGCTCGTCCAGACGACCCGGCACGGACAACAGCCCGCTGGGCTTGTTGACCACCATAATGTGTTCATCCTGATACAGAATGACCAGCCAGGGATCCTGCGGCGGATTGTACGGCTCCATCACCATCTTGCGCTCCGTTTACTGATGCGTCACAACGATAAGACGCAGGGCATCCAGACGCCAGCTTGCCTGATCCAGGCTTTCCAGCACCTGCTGACGGTTGCTTTCAATCGCCGCCAGCTCGTCGTCACGAATGTTCGGGTTCACGGCCTTCAACGCCTCCAGACGCGACAGCTCTGCAGACAGTTTCTCGTCGGCTTCACCGCGCGCGGCGTCAATCAGCGCTCTGGCCGCTTTTTCAATCTGGGTTTCACCCTGCTGGAGAATGGCATGCACGTCCTGCTGCACCGCATTGACCAGCTTGCTGCCGGTATGGCGGTTCACCGCGCTCAGCTGGCGGTTGAAGCTCTCAAATTCAACCTGTCCTGCGAGGTTCGTGCCGTTTTTATCCAGCAGCAGACGCACCGGCGTTGGTGGCAGGAAGCGGTTGAGCTGCAGCTGTTTCGGCGCCTGCGCTTCCACAACGTAGATCAGCTCCAGCAGCAGCGTGCCTACGGGCAGCGCCTTGTTTTTCAACAGCGAGATGGTGCTGCTGCCGGTATCGCCAGAGAGGATCAGATCGAGCCCGTTACGGATCAGCGGGTGTTCCCAGGTGATGAACTGAGCATCTTCGCGGGACAGCGCCACATCACGCTCGAAGGTGATGGTGCAGCCATCTTCCGGCAGGCCCGGGAAATCTGGCACCAGCATGTGATCGGACGGGGTCAGGACAATCAGGTTCTCGCCGCGGTCGTCCTGGTTAATGCCAACGATGTCGAACAGGTTCATGGAGAAGCTGATGAGGCTGGTGTCATCATCCTGCTCTTCAATGCTCTCAGCCAGCGCCTGGGCTTTTTCACCGCCGTTGGAGTGGATCTCCAGCAGACGGTCGCGGCCTTGTTCAAGCTGCGCTTTCAGCGCGTCATGCTTCTCGCGGCAGGACTTAATCAGATCGTCAAAGCCGTCGGTGTTTTCCGGCGCGGCCAGATAGCCGATCAGATCGCCGTGCACCTGATCGTAAATGGTGCGGCCCGTCGGGCAGGTATGTTCAAACGCATCCAGACCTTCGTGGAACCAGCGCACCAGCACGGACTGGGCCGTTTTTTCCAGATACGGCACGTGGATCTGAATATCGTGCGCCTGACCGATACGATCCAGACGACCGATACGCTGCTCCAGCAGATCCGGGTTGAACGGCAGATCGAACATCACCAGGTTGCTGGCGAACTGGAAGTTACGGCCTTCAGAACCGATTTCAGAACACAGCATAACCTGAGCGCCGCTGTCCTCTTCGGCAAACCACGCCGCAGCGCGGTCGCGTTCAACGATGGACATGCCTTCGTGGAACACGGCGGCACGAATGCCTTCGCGCTCGCGCAGAACCTGTTCCAGCTGCAGCGCGGTGGCGGCTTTGGCGCAGATCACCAGCACCTTCTGGGAGCGGTGCGCGGTCAGGTAGCCCATCAGCCACTCTACGCGCGGATCGAAGTTCCACCAGGTGCCGGTATCGCCTTCAAATTCCTGGTAGATTTGTTCCGGGTAGAGCATGTCGCGGGCGCGCTCTTCCTGCGTTTTGCGCGCGCCCATGATGCCGGAAACTTTAATTGCCGTCTGATACTGCGTCGGCAGCGGCAGCTTAATGGTATGCAGTTCGCGTTTCGGGAACCCTTTCACACCGTTACGGGTGTTACGGAACAGGACGCGACTGGTGCCGTGGCGATCCATCAGCATGTCGATCAGCTCTTTACGCGCGGATTCCGCGTTGTCGCTGTCGCTGTTAGCGGCCTGCAGCAGCGGCTCGATATCCTGCTCGCCGATCAGATCGCTCAGGGTGTTGAGTTCATCATCAGAAAGACGCTTGCCCGCCAGCAGCAGCGCGACGGCATCCGCAACCGGACGGTAGTTATTCTGTTCTTCCACAAACTGCCCGAAGTCGTGGAAACGGTTTGGATCGAGCAGGCGCAGACGGGCGAAGTGGCTTTCCAGACCCAGCTGTTCCGGCGTAGCGGTCAACAGCAGGACACCAGGCACGCGCTCGGCAAGCTGCTCGATAGCCATATATTCGCGGCTCGGCGCGTCTTCGCTCCAGACCAGGTGGTGCGCTTCGTCGACCACCATCAGGTCCCACTCGGCATCGCACAGATGCTCAAGACGCTGCTTGCTGCGGCGCACGAAGTCGAGAGAGCAAATCACCAGCTGTTCGGTTTCAAACGGGTTGTCCGCATCGTGCTGGGCTTCGGCGTAGCGTTCGTCATCGAACAGAGAGAAGCGTAGGTTAAAGCGGCGCAGCATCTCAACCAGCCACTGGTGCTGTAAGGTTTCTGGCACCACAATCAGCACGCGCTCGGCAGCGCCGGAAAGCAGCTGTTGGTGCAGGATCATGCCCGCCTCGATGGTTTTACCCAGGCCCACTTCATCTGCCAGCAGCACGCGCGGCGCATGGCGACGGCCCACGTCATGGGCGATGTTCAGCTGGTGGGGGATCAGGCTGGTGCGCTGGCCGCGCAGGCCGCTCCAGGGCATGCGGTACTGTTCACTCTGGAACTTACGCGCGCGATAGCGCAGGGAGAAGCGATCCATACGGTCGATTTGCCCGGCAAACAGGCGGTCCTGCGGCTTGCTGAACACCAGCTTGCTGTCGAGCAGCACTTCGCGCAGGATGACATTGGCCTCGTCGGTGTCCAGGCGAGTGCCGATGTAGGCGAGCAGTCCATTCTCTTCTTTTACGTCTTCAATCTTGAGCTGCCAGCCGTCGTGGCTGGTCACGGTGTCACCCGGATTAAACATCACGCGGGTTACAGGGGAGTCATTGCGGGCGTACAGGCGGTTTTCACCGGTGGCAGGGAAGAGGAGGGTAACCATGCGCGCATCAACGGCAACGACGGTTCCTAATCCAAGTTCGCTTTCTGTATCGCTGATCCAGCGTTGACCAAGTGTAAAAGGCATAGTTGTTCGGCTCTAATCTTTAATTGCAGGCAATAGTTCGACCACCGTCAAAAAAGACGGTCATCGAAAAATGGGTCCGGGAATGGAAAGGGCGCTATGGTACTGGATGGCAGCCATTTCGTCACGCGTCAAAATAGGCCAAGTTGCCCTGTCACTAGTGTAGCAAAATCATCGTCGATGAAGGGCAAAATTCCGTCGGCAACCGGCTGAAGCTGACGCGTCAGATAGTGTTCATAATCCAGAGGCGAGTGCTGATAATCCACCGGTTCCGGACCGTTTATCGTCCAGACGTATTTGATGGTTCCCCGATTCTGATACTGCGGCGCGCGGCCACGGCGGACGTTTTCTTCGTCCGCGAGGCGCGCGGCGCGAACGTGCGGAGGAACGTTACGCTGGTACTCCGCGAGCGGGCGGCGCAGGCGTTTGCGATACACCAGCTGCGCGTCAAGTTCGCCTGCCATCAGGCTGGCGATCGTTTCGCGCACGTAGTCCTGATACGGCTCATTGCGAAATACCCGCAGATAGAGCGTTTGCTGGAACTGCTGGGCCAGCGGCGTCCAGTCGGTACGCACTGTCTCGAGCCCTTTAAAGACCATCCGCTGCGCGTCGCCTTCCTGAATCAGCCCGGCATAGCGCTTCTTGCTGCCCTGATCGGTACCGCGGATGGTGGGCATTAAGAAGCGGGCAAAATGGGTTTCAAATTCTAGCTCCAGCGCGCTGGTTAAGCGCGCTTTCTGCAGATGTTCCTGCCACCAGTCGTTCACGAAGGCAACCAGCGCTTTGCCGATTTGCGCGGCATCGTCTTCGGAATGCGCGCTCTTAAGCCATACAAAGGTAGAGTCCGTGTCGCCGTAGATGACGTCATAGCCCCGGGATTCAATCAGCGCTTTAGTCTGGCGCATGATCTCGTGCCCGCGCATCGTGATCGACGACGCCAGCCGCGGGTCGAAGAAGCGACAGGCGCTGGTGCCCAGCACCCCGTAGAAGGCGTTCATGATGATTTTCAGCGCCTGTGAGAGGGGCTTGTTGCCGTGGCGCTTGGCCTCGTCGCGGCCGTGCCAGATGTTGCCCACGATGTCGGGCAGGCAGTGTTTTTCCCGCGAGAAGCGTGCGCCGAGGAAGCCTTCGGTGCTGTGTTCATCATCCGGCTGGGCCAGCCCCTCAACCAGCCCGACGGGATCGATCAGGAAGGTGCGAATTATCGACGGGTAGAGGCTTTTGTAGTCCAGGACCAGAACGGAGTCATACAGTCCTGGTCGGGAATCCATGACGTAGCCGCCGGGGCTGGCCTGCGGCGGCACGTCCCCGAGGTTGGGGGCGACGTATCCTGCCCGGTGCATTCGGGGAAAATAGAGGTGGCTAAAGGCCGCCACGGAGCCGCCGTGCCTGTCGACCGCAAGGCCGTTTACCGTCGCGCGCTCCAGCAGGAAGGGCATGATTTCGGTTTTGTGGAAAATCCGCGTGACCAGCTCACAGTCTTTCAGGTTATAGGTGGCGAGCGCGGGCTTGTCTTCGTTAAAGCGCCGGTCGATCTCGTCCATTCTGTCCCAGGGGTTGTCGATGGATTTGCCTTCGCCAAGCAGCTCCTGCGCCACCGCTTCGAGGGCGAATGACGAGAAGTTCCAGAAGGCGGACTTGAGCGCCTCGATGCCGTCGATAATCAGGCGGCCGTTCGCCTGTGCGAAGAAAACGCCGTTCTTAAAACCGTGTTCGCGCCACTCAAGCTCGCTGTTGCCGCGCCCGAGCATCAGCGGGATGCGATAACGCTCGGCGTGTTTTTGCAGCACGCGCAGGTCGAACTGCACCACGTTCCAGCCGATCAGAACGTCGGGATCGAAGTCGGCAAACCACTGGTTGAGCTTCTCCAGCAGCTGCGGCCGGCTGGTAACATACTCAAGCCGGAAATCCAGCGCGGAGGCATCACCATTCGGTGGCCCGAGCATATAGACAACCCGATCGCCGCAGCCTTCAAGTCCTATGCAGTACAGTTCGCCGTGACGGGTGGTTTCGATATCCAGGGAGACCCACTTCAGCGGCGGGCGGTAGTGCGGGTTCGGCTTTAGCCGCGCCTTGATGAGACCGCCATTTTGCGGAGAACCATCGACCCAGACGGGCGCGGTAATAAACCGCTCCATCAGAAAGCGTTCGGGTGGGCGGATATCCGCTTCGTAGAGCGTCACGCCTGCTTCACGGAGCAGTTTTTCATAGCGCATCAGCTGACGATGGGCGCGACAGTAGAGGCCGTAAACCGGCTGACGGTGGAAATCTTTCAGTTCAAGCGGGGTAATGCGCCAGCCGTTTTCACCGCGCAGCAGCTGTTTCACTTTTTCGACGTGCGGCTCTGGGATAAACGCCACGGACTCCTGCGGCGGCAGCGTCACCTGCAGCGGGCCGTTGTCCGTTGCCAGCCAGAATTCAACCTCGGTGCCCTGAGGCGTATCCCGCCAGTGTCGGGTCAGTAAAAAGCCTTCTTGCGCCTGCGCCACGCCGTTATCCCATAAAACAAAACCAGGCCTGATTATAGCCTGGTTAAGATTTTAATGCTGGGTTTATATACAGTTTACTGCCCGTAGTAGGCCTTCGCGCCGTGCTTGCGCAGATAATGCTTATCCAGCAGGGTTTGCTGCATATCCGGCAGCTGCGGCGCCAGCTGTCGACAGAAGATCCCCATATAGGCGATCTCTTCAAGCACGATGGCGTTATGCACCGCGTCTTCCGCGTTTTTCCCCCAGGCGAACGGGCCGTGGGAGTGCACCAGCACGCCGGGCATCTGCGCGGCGTCGATTCCCTGTTTTTCGAAGGTTTCGACAATGACGTTGCCGGTTTCCCACTCGTACTCGCCGTTGATCTCCGCATCGGTCATCAGACGCGTGCAGGGAATGGTGCCGTAAAAGTAGTCCGCGTGGGTGGTGCCGGTCGCCGGGATGGACTGGCCCGCCTGCGCCCAGATGGTGGCATGGCGTGAATGGGTATGCACGATACCGCCGATGGTTGGGAATGAGCGGTACAGCAGGCGGTGGGTTGGCGTATCGGAGGAGGGCTTTTTGTTCCCTTCCACCACTTCACCCGTTTCGATGCTGACCACCACCATATCGTCCGCCGTCATCACCGTGTAATCGACGCCGGAAGGCTTGATCACGAACACGCCTTTTCCGCGGTCAACGGCGCTGACGTTGCCCCAGGTCAGGGTGACCAGATTATGTTTCGGCAGCGCCAGGTTGGCTTCGAGCACCTGGCGTTTGAGCTCTTCTAACATTGTTGTCTCCAGTGCCGGATGGCGCTTCGCTTATCCGGCCTACAGAACCGTAGGCCCGGTAAACGCGGTGCCACCGGGCATTCAGGGCTTAGCGTTTTGAACCGTAATAGACTTCGTTCCAGCGCAGCGCGTCTTTAAATGCGGGCAGGCGGGTATCGTTATCAATGACGGTCAGCTCGATATCATGCAGCTCGGCGAACTGACGCATGTCGTTCAGATCCAGCGCGTGGCTGAAGACGGTATGGTGCGCGCCGCCGGCCAGGATCCAGGCTTCTGACGCGGTCGGCAGATCCGGCTGTGCTTTCCACAGGGCGTTGGCGACCGGCAGTTTCGGCAGGGAGTGTGGCGTTTCAACCGCATCGACGCAGTTCACCAGCAGGCGGAAACGATCGCCCAGATCGATCAGGCTGGCGTTGATGGCCGGGCCCGTGCGGGTGTTGAAGATCAGACGCGCCGGATCGGCTTTACCGCCGATGCCGAGGTACTGCACGTCGAGGATCGGTTTTTCCTCTACCGCGATGGAAGGACACACTTCCAGCATGTGCGAGCCGAGCACCAGGTCATTGCCGTTTTCGAAGTGGTAGGTGTAATCCTCCATAAAGGAGGTGCCGCCTTGCAGACCGGTCGACATCACCTTCATGATGCGAAGCAGAGCGGCAGTTTTCCAGTCGCCTTCGCCGGCAAAGCCGTAGCCCTGCTGCATCAGGCGTTGTACTGCCAGACCCGGCAGCTGTTTCAGACCGTGGAGATCTTCAAAAGTGGTGGTAAAGGCGTGGAAACCGCCCTGTTGCAGGAAGCGCTTCATGCCCAGTTCGATGCGCGCCGCATCCAGCACGTTCTGACGCTTGTCGCCGTTGATTTGTGCCGCAGGCGTCAGGCGGTAGCTGCTTTCGTACTCGTCCACCAGCGCGCTCACGTCGCCATCGCTGATGTCATTCACCACCTGCACCAGATCGCCCACGGCCCAGGTATTCACTGAGAAGCCGAACTTGATCTGCGCGGCGACTTTATCGCCGTCGGTGACCGCCACTTCACGCATGTTGTCGCCGAAACGCACCACTTTCAGGTGGCGGGTATCCTGCTTAGAGACCGCCTGACGCATCCAGGCGCCGATACGCTGTTGCGCCTTGCCATCCTGCCAGTGGCCGGTGACCACCGCGTGCTGCTGACGCATACGCGCGCCGATGAAGCCGAACTCGCGGCCGCCGTGTGCGGTCTGGTTCAGGTTCATAAAGTCCATGTCGATGCTGTCCCACGGCAGGGAGGCGTTGAACTGGGTATGGAACTGCAGCAGCGGTTTGTTGAGGATAGACAGGCCGTTGATCCACATTTTTGCCGGTGAGAAGGTGTGCAGCCACACCACCAGACCGGCGCATTTATCGTCGTAGTTGGCGTCGCGGCAGATGTGGGTGATTTCGTCCGGCGTCGTGCCCAGCGGTTTCAGCACCAGTTTGCACGGCAGTTTGGCTTCCGCGTTCAGCGCGTTAACGACATGCTCCGCGTGTTTCGTTACCTGCTGCAGCGCTTCCGGTCCGTAAAGATGCTGGCTGCCAATCACAAACCACACTTCATAGTTATTAAAAATGGTCATCATCGTGTCCTTAATGGGTCAGGGTTGCCGTAGTGTCCGCGGTGCTTTTGGCCGGGGCGGCGACAGGGAGATAGTGAAGTTCGGCGCTTTTTGCCCATTGCTGGTAGCGCTGATAAAGCTGTTCAAAGCGTTGTGCCTGCTGGGCACGCGGCTGAAGGGTGTTTTCGACGGCACTCGCCATATGCTGCTGCGCGGTGGGGATATCCGCATGGACGCCAGCGGCTACGGCGGCGAAAATTGCCGCCCCCAGCGCGCAGCACTGATCGGAGGCCACAATCTGGAGCGGACGGTTCAGCACGTCGCAGCAGGCCTGCATGATCACCGGGTTTTTACGGGCGATGCCGCCCAGCGCCATCACGTTGTTCACGTCGATGCCCTGCTCGGTGAAGCACTCCATAATCGCGCGGGCGCCGAAGGCGGTGGCGGCAATCAGACCGCCGAACAGCGCAGGCGCGTCGGTCGCCAGGTTGAGGTCGGTAATCACCCCTTTCAGGCGCTGGTTGGCAAACGGCGTGCGGCGGCCGTTAAACCAGTCCAGCACCACCGGGAGGTGGTCGAGAGACGGATTTTTAGCCCAGGCGTCGGTAAGCTGCGGCAGGAGCTGCTTTTTGCTCTCGGCGATCTGGGTTTTCAGTTCAGGATGTGACGCCGCCAGCCGATCCAGCGGCCAGCCGAGCACGCGGCCAAACCAGGCGTAGATATCGCCAAACGCGGACTGACCGGCTTCGAGGCCGATAAAGTCTGGCACCACGCTGCCGTCAACCTGGCCGCAGATGCCTTTTACCGCGCGGTCGCCGACGGTGGATTTATCTGCCGTCAGGATGTCGCAGGTGGAGGTGCCGATCACTTTTACCAGCGTGTTTGGCTGTGCGCCCGCGCCCACGGCGCCCATATGGCAGTCAAACGCGCCGCCGGAGATAGCTACGTTCTGCGGCAGGCCGAGACGCGTCGCCCACTCTTCGCAGAGGGTGCCGACGGGAATATCGGCGGTGAAGGTGTCGGTAAACAGCGGGTATGACAGGCTCTTGTTAATGATCGGGTCGAGCTCATCAAAGAACGCGGCCGGAGGCAGACCGCCCCAGCTTTCATGCCACAGGGATTTATGCCCGGCGCTGCAGCGGCCGCGGCGGATATCCTGCGGGCGCGTGGTGCCGGAGAGCAGGGCGGGAACCCAGTCGCATAGCTCAATCCATGACGCCGCTGCCTGTGCGACAGACGCGTCCGCGCGGGTGACGTGCAGGATCTTGGCCCAGAACCACTCGCTGGAGTAAATCCCGCCGATATACCGTGAGTAGTCGGTTTTGCCCGGCTGATGGCATAAGCGGGTGATGGCTTCGGCCTCTTCCACGGCGGTATGGTCTTTCCACAGCACGAACATGGCGTTCGGGTTGTCGGCATACTCAGGACGCAGCGCCAGCACGCGGCCTTCGGCATCCACAGGGGCAGGCGTAGAGCCGGTGCTGTCGACGCCAATCCCAACAACATCGGCCCGCTGGGCGTCGGTCAGGTCCGCCAGAACGGTTTTGAGCGCCGCTTCCATCGACTCGATGTAGTCCCGCGGGTGGTGACGGAACTGGTTGTTTGGCGCATCGCAGTAGCGCCCCTCTTGCCAGCGCGGATACCACTCAACGCTGGTTGCTATCTCCTGGCCGGACGTACAGTCCACTGCCAGCGCGCGAACTGAATCGCTGCCAAAATCGAGGCCAATCGCAATTGCCATGGTGTTGCTCCATCGAAAAAACAGGTATGGAAGAACATTAGAGACTGGGGACAAAAGTCGTCAGGCAGGATCCGCTAATCTTATGGACTAAATTGCTGTTACAACGGAAAGTGTGACGCCGTGCAAATATTCAATGTGGACATTTCTGCCGCACTTATAGACACTTTTGTTACTGGTTATCTGCCTGCTCTGGCGGAGAAATCAGGGGGAAAGGCTGAAACATGGCGGACGTAAAAGCGGCGTGATGCTTTTTGGATCTTTTCGCGGGCCATTTTTAACCTGCATTTAGTGATATGGACAATTGGTTTCCTTCAGGACCCTTGGGAGAACTGAATCTATGGCCGAAACGCAGAACGATCCCCTGCTGCCGGGATACTCGTTTAACGCGCACCTTGTGGCGGGGCTGACCCCTATCGAGGCTGAGGGATATCTCGACTTTTACGTCGACCGACCGCTCGGGATGAAAGGGTATATCCTCAACCTGACCGTGCGGGGGGAAGGGATCATCAAGAACGGTGACCAGCAGTTCGTCTGCCGCCCGGGGGATATCCTGCTGTTCCCGCCGGGGGAGATCCACCACTATGGCCGTCATCCGGATGCCAAAGAGTGGTATCACCAGTGGGTCTACTTCCGTCCGCGCGCCTACTGGCAGGAGTGGCTTTCCTGGCCGGCTATTTTTGCACACACCGGGTTTTATCGCCCGGATGAGGTGCATCTGGCGCAGTTTCGCGAGCTTTTTGCCCAGATAATCGAGGCGGGGCAGGCTGGTGGACGCTATGCCGAACTGCTGGCGATAAACCTCCTTGAACAGCTGCTGCTGCGGCGGATGGAGGCGATTAACGCGTCGCTGAATCCGCCGCTGGATAACCGCGTGCGCGACGCCTGCCAGTACATCAGCGACCACCTGGCCGATAGCCAGTTTGATATTGCCAGCGTCGCCCAGCACGTCTGCCTGTCGCCGTCGCGGCTGTCGCACCTGTTCCGCCAGCAGCTTGGCGTCAGCGTACTGAGCTGGCGCGAGGATCAGCGCATCAGCCAGGCGAAGCTGCTGCTCAGCACCACCCGGATGCCCATCGCCACCGTGGGGCGCAACGTGGGCTTTGAGGATCAGCTCTATTTCTCCCGCGTATTTAAAAAATGCACCGGTGCCAGCCCCAGTGAATTTCGCGCGGGATGTGAATAAACGGTAAAAAAAGATAAACAAACAGGTGAATGCGGAAAGCAACCTGTAAACTATTCAGACAATTGTTGCCTTGACGCGGTGCGGGGCGCTAAGCAGAATCGCTGATTCGTTTTCTGACCGGAATAGTTATGCAGGCATTGCTAGAACACTTTATTACCCAGTCCGTTATGTACTCGCTCATCGCCGTGGCGCTGGTGGCGTTTCTGGAATCGCTGGCGCTCGTCGGGTTAATCCTGCCCGGCACCGTGATGATGGCGGGGCTTGGGGCGCTTATCGGCAGCGGTGAGGTCAATTTCTGGCAGGCATGGCTGGCCGGGATTATCGGCTGTCTGCTGGGCGACTGGATCTCCTTCTGGCTGGGCTGGCGCTTTAAGAAGCCGCTGCACCGCTGGTCGTTCATGAAAAAGAACAAAGCGCTGCTGGATAAAACCGAGCATGCGCTGCACCAGCACAGCATGTTTACCATCCTCGTGGGCCGCTTTGTTGGGCCAACGCGTCCGCTGGTGCCGATGGTGGCCGGGATGCTGGATCTCCCCGTCGCGAAATTTGTGGTGCCGAACATCATCGGCTGCGTCTTCTGGCCGCCGTTCTACTTCCTGCCGGGTATTCTGGCGGGCGCGGCCATCGATATTCCTGACGGTATGCAAAGCGGTGAGTTCAAGTGGCTGCTGCTGGGCACGGCGGTGCTGCTGTGGCTGGCGGTCTGGCTCTGCTGGCGCCTGTGGCGCAGCGCGAAAGCGAGCGTCGATCGCCTGACGCGCTATCTCCCGCGCTCTCGTCTTTTGTGGCTGGCCCCGCTGACGCTGGGTGTGGCCGTGGTGGCGCTTGTGGCGCTGATTCGCCACCCGCTGATGCCGGTGTACGGTGAGATCCTGTTGAAAGTTGTGAGCCGTTAAGCGCCGGGCGGCACTGCGTTTGCCCGGCCTACGGTTTTATACCCAATAATCCAGAAGCGCTTTCTTTTCCGCTCATTAATGCTTCTGTTGCTCCATCCCACAAAATGCGTCCCTCCGCGATCACCACCGATCGCGGCGCAATCCGTGCGGCATCTTCGATACTGTGCGAAACCATCAGCATCGTAAGCTGTTGGCGCTGGCAGACGTCCTGCACCAGGGCGAGCATCTCCTGGCGCAGCGCGGGATCGAGCGCCGAGAACGGCTCATCCAGCAGCAGCAGCGGCTGCTCGCGCACCAGACAACGCGCCAGCGCCACGCGCTGACGCTGGCCGCCGGAGAGCTCGCCCGGGAGCCTGTCGATGAATTCAGCGATCCCCATCTGTGCGGCAATCACTTCAAGTTTTTCGCGTTGGGCATCGTTCAGCCTGAGCCCCGGATGCATTCCCAGCGCGATGTTTTGCCGCACCGTCAGATGGGTAAACAGGTTGTTTTCCTGAAACAGCATCGACACAGGGCGTTTAGCCGGAGGGGCGTCGGTGAAATCACGATTATCGATGGCTATCGACCCGCTGGCAGGTTGCAGAAAACCGGCGATCAAATTGAGCAAGGTGCTTTTCCCGGCACCGCTTGGGCCAAGCACCGCAATCCGCTCGCCCTGCTGAACGGAGAGCGTAAAGCGCATCGGCAGATGCTGATAGAGCCAGGTTACATCAGTCAGTTTTAACATCACGCCCCGGGAGTTTTTCGATAACGGTAAATAAGGCAAAGCAGAGCAGCAGCAGTAACAGCGCGGTAACCGCGCCGTCCTGACTGCGGTAAGAGCCGATTTGCTGATAAAGCCAGTACGGCAGCGTGCGGAAATCGTCATTACCGAACAGCGCCACGACCCCAAAGTCTCCAATGGAGAGCACGCAGGCAAACGCCAGCGCCTGAGCCAGCGGACGTTTTAGCGCGCGCAGTTCCACAACCTTCAGCCGCTGCCAGCCCTGCATGCCCAGCGACTGACACAGCAAACCGTAGCGGCTGTTGACGTCGCGCATCGGGTTTTCCAGCACCTTAAGCGCGTAGGGGATGGCCATTAAGGCGTTAGTGAAAATCACAATGCCATCGGCCCTTTCCGGCAGGCCGAGGGTGCTGTTGAACAGTAAAAAGAAGCCCGTTGCCAGCACGATACCCGGCATCGCCAGTATCAGCATGCCCGTCAGTTCCAGCATTTGTCCGGCTTTTTGCGCCTGGCGGGCGTAGAGCTCACGGCTGCTCCACAGCAGCATCATGGTCAGCATAACGCACAGCAATCCGGCAGCCAGCGCTATGCGTACCGAGGTCCAGGTCGCCTGCCAGAGAACGGGCTGTTGCAGGACGGACATAAGATTGAGGTTCAGGCCGTCAACGATAACGGCCAGCAGCGGCGGCAGCAACAGCAGCAGCGCCAGCGCGATCAGGATAACATCGCTGATGCGGCTGTGCAGGCTGTCCTGCGGATCGCGCCAGCCGGTTATTTGATGACTACCTGCGGGAATGGCTTTACTCAGCCGCTGGCTCAACAGCACCAGCACCAGACAGCACGCCATCTGGACTATCGCCAGCAGTGCGGCGCGACCGGGATCGTAGTCGTAACTCAGCGCCTGGTAAATCGCCAGCTCAATGGTGGTGGCCTGCGGCCCGCCGCCGAGTGACAGCACGGTGGCAAAGCTGGCAAAGCAGAGCATAAAGATTAATGCCGCCACGGGCGGGAGCTGGCGGCGCAGCCACGGCCATTCGACAAAGCGGAAGAACGACCAGCCGCGCATGCCGAGCTGGGCGGCAATCTGCCGCTGCTCGCCGGGAATGTTCTCCAGCGCCTGCAAAAAGAGGCGCGTTGCCATCGGCATATTGAAAAACACGTGCGCCAGCAGAATGCCCTGCAGTCCGTAAGGCGAGAATGACCACTCAATACCAAGCTGGCCGAACAGCGAAGCCAGCCAGCCCTGGCGGCCGTAAACGCTCAGAATACCAAATACCGCTACCAGCACGGGCAGGATCAGCGTCATGGCGCACAGGCGCAGCAGGGCCTGCCTGCCGGGGAAACGCCGCCGATAGAGCGCGCGTGCAAGAAAAATAGCCGGGATCGCCGACAGCAGGGCAGAAAGAGACGCCTGCCAGAAGGAGAACCGGATAACGTGCCAGAGGTAGCTGTCGTGCCAGAGGGCGAGCAGGTCGCTCTCCGGTGCGTTAAACCACAGCGCAAGAAAGGCTCCCAGACTGACCGCCACCATCACGACGGCGGCGAGCAATCCGGGGAGTAACCAGCCGGGAATTAACGGCTGACGGCGCGTTGCCATTCACTTACCCATGCGGCACGCTGCGCGGCGACCTGCTGCGGCGTAAACTCCAGCGAGGTTTTCGGCTTGGTCAGCTGCTCAAAACCAGTGGGCAGCGCAACGCTGGTGACCGGATACATCCAGTTGCCCGCTGGAATGGCATTCTGGAATGCCGGTGAAACCATAAACTTCAGGAACTTCTCGGCCAGTTCCGGCTGTTTGCTGGCGGCGGTACGCGCGGCCACTTCCACCTGCAGATAGTGCCCTTCCGCAAAATCAGCGGCAGCATAGTTGTCTTTCTTCTCGGCGATAATGTGGTAGGCCGGGGAGGTGGTGTAGCTCAGCACCAGGTCGCTTTCACCTTTCAGGAACAGGCCATAGGCTTCGCTCCAGCCTTTGGTCACGGTGACGGTTTTGGCGGCCAGCTTCTGCCACGCTTCCGGCGCCTTATCGCCGTAGACTTTCTGCATCCACAGCAGCAGGCCCAGGCCCGGCGTACTGGTCCGCGGATCTTCGTAAATCACGCGCCACTTCTGGTCGCTTTCCACCAGCTCTTTCAGGCTCTTCGGCGGGTTTTTCAGCTTGTTTTTATCGTAGACGAAAGCAAAGTAGCCGTAGTCGAACGGCACAAAGGTGTCGTTCTTCCAGCCGCCCGGCACGTTAACGGCCTCTGCCGCGACGCCGCTTTTGGCAAAGAGGTTGGTTTGCGAGGCGGCTTCCAGCAGGTTGTTATCCAGTCCGAGCACCACGTCGGCCTTGCTGTTTTTGCCTTCCATGCGCAGGCGGTTGAGCAGCGAAACGCCATCTTCCAGCGCCACGAACTTCAGCTCGCAGTTGCAGTCGGCTTCAAAGGCTTTTTTGACAACCGGGCCAGGGCCCCAGTCGGCGGAGAAGGAGTCGTAGGTGTAGACCGTCAGAACGGGCTTGGCTAAAGCGGGCAGCGCGAACAGCGCCAGCAGGGGGAGAACTTTTTTTAACACTTTGCACCTCAGGGTTGAGTGGCAAAGGATTTTGAGCGACAGCCTCAAATCCCTTCGCCGGCGTTATCCGGATCAGGTTCGACGGGTATTATCTCAGCGCACATCTGTGATGCAGCACCCCGTTGAGAACGGCGCTATTGTAATGATTTGGTGAATATTACGAAAGCGTTATGGCTCCGGGGGCGCAAACCAGGCGGATTTAAAATCAAACCAGCCCAGGGTGTTCATCCGCAGGCCGCGCATGCTGCGCTGGCCCTGGATCATCAGCCAGTGGTGGATCAGCGGGACGATCGCCTGCTCGGCCAGCAGCTGCTGGCACCATACGGCAAGATTCATCTCGCCCGCACGCCACTGAGCGGCATCCTGCTGCCAGTCCCGGTCGATGCAGTGCTGGATCAGCGGGACTTCATACAAATGCGAGAAGAGGGAAAAATCGAGCGGCAGGGTGAAGTTGGCGCTGTTCAGCCAGATATCGCTGGCGATTTCCCCCTGATGCCATTCGTCATAGTCCACTTCCCTGATGTCCAGCCTGACTCCCTCCGCTGCCAGCAGGCGGGTCATGATCCTCGCGATAAAACGATGCTCAACATGATCGCGGTAGTAGGTCAGGGTGATGGACTCCAGCCCTGCGGGCTTGTCGCAGCGCGTTGGTCGGGCATGGTGCCAGCGCGGAAGCAGGCCGTACGCCGGGAACCAGTATGTCTGGTATTGCTCTTCCGCATGGTAGATAAGATTGGAAGGAGACAGCACGTGGCTGATCCACTTGCGGACAGCCGGGTTTGCCCCACGGTGGGTGCGGCGGTCAAAGAGGAGATAGTAGCAGCCCTCCTCCAGGCGACTCTCCACGGCCTTTTCTCCGGTGGTGGGGCCTTCAAGCGTCAGCCCGCAGCTCAGGTCTTCATTGAGATCCGGTAATACCCACACGTTCACTTCGTCGATCAGCGCCCGATAGCCAAAGTAGTCATCGAACGCGCGGATTTTCAGCTGGTTGCTGTTATTGCGGGAGACGGAGTAGGGCCCGGTGCCAATCGGCAGGCTGGCAAAATTGTTCATCGACTCCCACTCGGCGGGCAAAATCATTGAGGGCACATAGCCCAGCAGCCAGGGAAGCCACTTGTCCTGCTGCGCCAGCTCGATATCCAGCGTCCAGGCCGTGGGGGAGTGGATGCGCGAAATATGCGAGTAGAGCGGCAGCCTGCGGGCGCGTTCCAGAGAGGCGATGACGTCGTGCATCTCCAGTTCGCGACCGTGGTGAAAGTGGATGCCCGGGCGTAAGAAGAAGCGCCAGTGGCGCGGGGAAAGCTGTTGCCAGTGGTGCGCGATATCCGCCTCCAGTTCCCCGTTTTCCTCATTTATCCGCGTCAGGCCGCTGAAGATTTGTCGGGCCATGTGGGTTTCAGAACGCCGTAACGCCGTGCCGGGCAACAGATTTTTCATCGGACGGTAGTAGAGCACCCGCAGAATGTGTCGGCCCTGACGAAAACTACGTCCGAGATGGGAGACCAGCATCTGGCGCACGGCGGCCTTGTCGCCCACCAGCTGGACCAGCTGATCGATACGGTCCTGCTCGAGCAGGTCTTCTGCACGCTGCTGCTGCAATGCCAGCCCGGTGTAGAGAAAGGTCAGCCGCGAGCGTTTCCCGCGTCCCGCCTCCGCTTCCCAGCTTAACCACCCCTGCTGCTGCATGGTATTGAGCAGCGTGCGCATATGGCGGCGGGAACAGCTAAGCAGGTCAGCCAACTCGTTGAGCGTGGTTTCCTGCGATTGCCCCTCACAGCACTGCCAGAGGCGGATAAATTGTTGCTGCAGACGACCGGAAGGCATAAAAGAGGAACTCCTGACAAAAAACCAGCAATTTATTAATCCCTATATTAGGCCAATAATGCTTCCCGATGAAGCGAGGAGGTAAATGATGAAGAGGTCTACCGCACGTCAGTTTTATCAGCAGTACTTTTCAGCGACAAAAGGATCGTCCTGGCTGGCCCGCCCGTGTGCAGAGCAACGGCTGAAAATGTTAGAAGAACTGATGCAGTGGGACGTTACGAAACCGGCCTCTTCTCGCTGACTCGCCTCGATCATGTGTGACTGAGTATTGGTGCTAATCACCCGCCAGCAAAATGTTTTTGCTGGCTTTTTTCGTTTATTCTTTCACCCAATTTCGATTCGCTTTCACAAGGACTTGCGCATGCTGTGGTTGATGACGATGGGGCGACGCCTGAACGGCGTGTATGCCGCTTTTATGCTGGTGGCCTTTATGATGGGCGTGGCGGGAGCGCTGCAGGCGCCGACGCTGAGCCTGTTTCTCAGCCGCGAGGTGGGGGCACAGCCGTTCTGGGTGGGGCTGTTTTATACCGTCAACGCGATTGCCGGGATCCTGGTCAGCCTCGCGCTGGCGAAACGATCGGACAGCCAGGGCGATCGTCGTAAGCTGATCCTCTTTTGCTGCGCCATGGCCGTGGGCAACGCGCTGCTCTTTGCCTTTAACCGCCATTACCTGACGCTCATTACCTGCGGCGTGCTGCTGGCGTCGCTGGCGAACACCGCCATGCCGCAGCTGTTCGCGCTGGCCCGGGAATATGCGGATAGCTCGGCGCGGGAAGTGGTGATGTTCAGCTCGGTGATGCGTGCCCAGCTCTCGCTGGCGTGGGTCATTGGCCCGCCGCTGGCCTTCATGCTGGCGTTGAACTACGGCTTTACCGCGATGTTCTCCATCGCGGCCGGGATTTTTGTCATCAGCCTGGCGCTGATTGCCTTCGCACTGCCGTCCGTGGCGCGCGTCGAACAGACAGCGGATAAACCGCTCACCCAGGTGAGCGGCTGGCAGGACAAAAACGTCCGCATGCTGTTTATTGCCTCCACGCTGATGTGGACCTGCAACACCATGTACATCATCGACATGCCGCTGTGGATCAGCAGCGATCTGGGCTTACCGGACAAGCTCGCGGGGATCTTAATGGGGACCGCTGCCGGGCTGGAAATTCCGGCGATGATTCTGGCGGGTTACTACGTTAAGCGCTTTGGAAAGCGTCGGATGATGATCGTCGCCGTGGCGGCCGGGGTGCTGTTCTACGCGGGGCTGATCCTTTTCCATTCGCGCGAAGCGCTGCTGGCGCTGCAGCTGTTTAACGCCGTGTTTATCGGGATTGTTGCCGGGATCGGCATGCTATGGTTTCAGGATCTCATGCCCGGTCGTGCCGGCTCGGCGACCACGCTTTTTACCAACAGTATTTCGACCGGAGTGATTCTGGCAGGCGTGATTCAGGGGGCTCTGGCGCAAAGTTACGGGCATGGCTCAGTTTACTGGATGATTGCCGCCATTTCGGTGGTTACGCTTGGGCTGACTTGCCGGGTTAAGGATGTCTGATTCTGGAAGGCGGCTTCACGAAACAAATCAATGGCCCGCTTTTTGCGGGCCATTGTCTTTAGCCCATAAATGCAGGCTGTTTTTTCTCGTACGCGGAGATGGCGTCTTCGTGCTGGAGCGTTAAACCAATGCTGTCCAGACCGTTCAGCATGCAGTGGCGACGGAAGGCATCAATGCTGAAGCTGTAGGTTTTATCCCCGGCTTTCACCACTTCCCCTTCCAGATCCACTTCAAACGACATGCCCGGATTTGCCTTAACCAGCGCGAACAATTCATCGACCTGTTCGTCGCTCAGCGTCACCGGCAGCAGCTGGTTGTTGAAGCTGTTGCCATAAAAGATATCCGCGAAGCTGGGGGCAATGACCACCTTAAAGCCGTAGTCTGTCAACGCCCAGGGGGCGTGTTCACGCGACGAGCCGCAGCCAAAGTTTTCCCGCGCCAGCAGGATGGTTGCGCCTTTGTATTCCGGGAAGTTCAGAACGAATTCCGGATTAGGCACCTCGCCTTTATCGTCCAGGAAACGCCAGTCGTTGAACAGGTGCGCGCCAAAGCCGGTGCGGGTCACCTTCTGCAAAAACTGCTTAGGAATGATCGCGTCCGTATCAACGTTAGCGGCGTCCAGCGGGACAACACGGCCCGTATGTTGGGTAAATTTCTCTGCCATGATTGTCTCCTTATTTCAGGCTGCGAATGTCGGCGAAATGGCCGGTGACTGCCGCAGCGGCGGCCATTGCCGGGCTGACCAGATGGGTACGCCCACCGCGGCCCTGACGGCCTTCAAAGTTACGGTTGCTGGTGGAGGCACAGCGCTCACCCGGATTCAGGCGATCGTTGTTCATGGCCAGGCACATGGAGCAGCCAGGCAGGCGCCACTCGAATCCTGCTTCGATAAAGATCTTATCCAGACCTTCGGCTTCCGCCTGGGCTTTCACCGGACCGGAGCCTGGAACCACCAGCGCCTGCACGCCCGGTACGACTTTACGGCCTTTGGCAATCTCTGCCGCCGCACGCAAATCTTCGATACGGGAGTTGGTGCAGGAGCCGATAAATACCTTATCAATGGTCACGTCGGTCAACGGTACGCCGGGTTTCAGCCCCATATAGGCCAGCGCTTTTTCCGCACTGGCGCGCTCGACCGGATCGGCGAAGGAGGCCGGATCGGGAATGGCGTCGTTGACGGAAATTACCTGGCCCGGGTTGGTTCCCCAGGTCACCTGAGGGGCAATCTCTTCTGCCTGCAGCGTGACAACGGTATCAAACCTTGCCCCGTCGTCGGTTTTCAGGGTTTTCCAGTATGCTACCGCGTCGTCAAAATCCTGGCCCTTCGGCGCGTGCAGACGGCCCTTCACATAGTTGAAGGTCGTTTCATCTGGCGCGACCAGACCGGCTTTGGCACCCATCTCAATGGCCATATTGCACAGGGTCATGCGACCCTCCATGCTCAGCGCCTGAATCGCGTCGCCGCAGAATTCAACGACGTGGCCGGTACCGCCTGCGCTGCCGGTTTTACCGATGATCGCCAGCACGATGTCTTTCGCGGTAATGCCAGGTGCCGCTTTGCCCTTCACTTCAATCTTCATCGTTTTGGCGCGGCCCTGCTTCAGGGTCTGCGTCGCCAGCACGTGTTCAACTTCAGACGTGCCAATCCCGAACGCCAGGGCGCCAAACGCGCCGTGGGTTGCGGTATGGGAGTCGCCGCAGACGATGGTCATGCCCGGCAGGGTAATTCCCTGCTCTGGACCCATCACGTGAACGATGCCCTGATAGGGGTGGTTCAGATCGTACAGCTCAACGCCAAATTCGTTGCAGTTCTTGATCAGCTCCTGCATCTGGATACGCGCCATCTCACCCGAGGCATTAATGTCTTTGGTCTGGGTGGAAACGTTGTGATCCATCGTCGCGAAGGTTTTACCCGGCTGACGTACCGGGCGCTTGTGCGCGCGCAGGCCGTCAAATGCCTGAGGAGAGGTCACTTCGTGTACCAGATGACGGTCAATGTACAGCAGTGGGGTTTCGTTTGGTGCCTCGTAGACAACGTGCGCATCAAACAATTTTTCGTATAACGTTTTGGCCATGATTACACCCCTTCAGCGACATAGCGGGCAATAATGTCGCCCATTTCATCGGTACTGACTGCCGCCGCGCCGCGTGATAAATCACCGGTACGAACGCCTTCTTCTAACGCCCGGTTAATGGCATTTTCAATTGCGGTTGCTGCATCGCCTGCATCCAGGCTGTAGCGCAGCAGCAGGGCCAGAGAGAGGATCTGCGCAATCGGGTTAGCGATGTTTTTGCCCGCAATATCCGGCGCGGAACCGCCTGCCGGCTCGTACAGGCCAAAACCTTCTTCATTCAGGCTGGCGGATGGCAGCATGCCCATAGAGCCGGTGATCATCGCGCACTCGTCTGACAAAATATCGCCGAACAGGTTGGAGCACAGCAGCACGTCAAACTGGGACGGATCTTTAATCAGCTGCATGGTCGCGTTGTCGATGTACATGTGCGACAGCTCAACGTCCGGGTACTGCTTCGCGACTTCGCTGACGATCTCGCGCCACAAGATGGAAGACTGCAGCACGTTCGCTTTATCAATGGAGGTCACTTTATGGCGGCGCTTGCGCGCGGACTCAAAGGCGATATGGGCGATACGTTCAATTTCGAAGCGGTGATACACTTCAGTGTCGAACGCCTTCTCATGCTGGCCGCTGCCTTCGCGCCCTTTTGGCTGACCGAAATAGATCCCGCCGGTCAGTTCACGCACGCACAGAATGTCGAAGCCGTTGGCGGCGATATCCGCGCGCAGCGGGCAGAACTCTTCCAGGCCCTGGTACAGCTTCGCCGGACGCAGGTTGCTGAACAGCTTGAAATGTTTACGCAGCGGCAGCAGCGCGCCGCGCTCTGGCTGCTCTGCAGGCGGCAGGTGTTCCCACTTCGGGCCACCGACGGAACCAAACAGCACGGCATCGGCATTTTCACAGCCTTCTACGGTCGCTTTCGGCAGTGGCGTACCGTGGTTATCAATCGCAATACCGCCCACATCGTAGTGGCTGGTGGTGATTTTCATCGCAAAACGCGCGCGAACGGCTTCCAGTACTTTCAGCGCCTGTGCCATCACTTCCGGGCCAATACCGTCGCCCGGTAACACAGCAATATGGTAATTCTTCGACATTACACGGTTTCCTTGTTGTTCTCTTTATTCTGAGCTTTGCGTTGCAACTCTTTTTCGACTTCGGCGGCGCGCCAGATGTTGTTCAGCACATGCACCATCGCTTTCGCGGAGGATTCAACGATATCGGTCGCCAGGCCCACGCCATGGAAACGGCGGCCATTGTGGGTCACAACAATGTCGACCTGGCCCAGCGCATCTTTGCCGTGGCCCTTGGCCGTCAGGTCATATTTCACCAGCTCAACGTCGTACTCGGTGACGCGGTTGATCGCCTGATAAATGGCATCCACAGGGCCGTTTCCGTTCGCCGCTTCGGCCTTAATTTCATCACCGCAGGCCAGCTTGACAGAGGCAGTGGCGATGTCGCTGGAGCCGGACTGCACGTTGAAGTAATCCAGACGGAAGTGCTCTGGCTCTTCCTGCTGCTTGTTAATAAAGGCCAGCGCTTCCAGGTCGTAGTCGAACACCTGACCTTTTTTATCGGCCAGCTTCAGGAAAGCGTCGTACAGCTGATCCATGTTGTAATCGCTGTCCTTATAACCCATCTCTTCCATGCGGTGCTTCACCGCCGCACGGCCGGAACGCGAGGTCAGGTTCAACTGGACCTGATTCAGGCCAATGGATTCCGGAGTCATAATTTCGTAGTTTTCACGGTTTTTCAGCACACCATCCTGGTGAATGCCGGAGGAGTGCGCAAAGGCGCCCGTGCCGACGATCGCTTTGTTGGCCGGAATCGGCATGTTGCAAATCTGGCTGACGGTCTGGCTGGTGCGCCAGATCTCGTTGTGATTGATGCGGGTGTGCACGTCCATGATGTCTTTGCGCACTTTGATCGCCATGATCACTTCTTCCAGCGAGCAGTTGCCCGCGCGTTCACCGATACCGTTCATCGCGCCTTCTACCTGACGCGCGCCGGCGTGGACGGCTGCGATGGCATTGCCCACGGCCAGACCCAAATCATCGTGGGTGTGGACGGAGATAATCGCTTTATCAATGTTCGGTACGCGGTCATACAGGCCGGTGATGATATTGGCGAACTCAAACGGCATGGTGTAGCCGACGGTATCAGGGATGTTGATGGTTTTGGCGCCGGCATTGATGGCGGCTTCCACCACGCGGGCCAGATCTTCAATCGGCGTGCGGCCCGCATCTTCACAGGAGAATTCAACGTCATCGGTGTAGTTGCGTGCGCGTTTCACCATATATACCGCGCGCTCAATCACCTCATCCAGCGTGCTGCGCAGCTTGGTGGCGATGTGCATGGGTGAGGTGGCAATAAAGGTGTGGATACGGAACGCTTCGGCCACTTTCAGCGACTCGGCTGCAACGTCGATATCTTTTTCAACACAGCGTGCCAGACCGCACACGCGGCTGTTTTTAATGGTGCGGGCGATAGTCTGGACGGATTCGAAATCACCCGGAGACGAGACCGGGAAACCCACCTCCATCACGTCGACACCCATACGTTCGAGAGCCAGCGCGATCTGCAGTTTCTCTTTTACACTCAGGCTTGCCTGTAATGCCTGTTCACCGTCACGTAAAGTAGTATCGAAAATAATGACTTGCTGGCTCATGGGTTAGGTCCTTGTCAGTCTTAGGGCGCCTTGCTACGAGCATAAAAAAACCCGCGCAGTGGCGCGGGTTTTTAGTCTTACTGGTGACGATTCAACGCTGAATTTCGCCCGCCAGTCTACCGCGCACAGTGGATGCGTTTAGTAGTAGTAGACCGGTGAAACGAATGGTGCGAATCATGAATCGTGCTCCGTTAAATTCAATATGCTTTTAGTGGTACTGGATACGCCAGTTGATGTCAACCCCTGATGATAAAAACGGGCCCGACGGGCGTAATCAGCAGGATAATTACTTTAGCTAATTGTGCTGGTTTTGGCTTTTACGACCCGACTAATTGTCTAATTTTGGACTGAAGAAAACAGTTGCAGAAACAAATAAATATAATTGTTTCAAATGAGTGACGCGCGTTACTGAGAATGTTCTGTACGTAAAGGGTTTTAATATCATTAAGTTATAATTATGGTGAATCTATTGCGCTTCGCTGAAAAACGAAAAGAGATAACATGTTATTAACTAACTGCAGAGCGGTGGCGATAACAGTTTAATAATACTTAAGTCATCATTAACCTGGCGGTCATTGTGTATTTGTTTGGTTTATGGTTTCATTTGAATCCTAAAGTCAAACATATCATTTGCGCTATTTTCTTTTCGTTTATATAGCGTCTTTATATATTCTGAATTTTAAATAATTCTCTTTCGCTGATCGTATTTGCATGATAAATCATATTTTTCGAGATGATTAGCGTACGTTGGCAAAGGGAGTTTAGCGTGACAGTGGAGTCAGAAGTGCCAGAAAATAATATTAAACAACCTCAAGCTACTGATGGGATTAAACCGCAGTTACGCACGGTGGATCTTAATCTTCTGACGGTGTTTGATGCGGTCATGCAGGAACAGAATATCACCCGCGCCGCCCAGGCGTTGGGGATGTCGCAACCTGCTGTGAGTAATGCCGTTGCCAGACTCAAGCTCATGTTTAACGACGAATTATTCGTTCGTTACGGGAGGGGGATCCAGCCTACGGCACGCGCATTCCAGCTGTTCGGTTCCATCCGCCAGGCGTTGCAGTTGGTGCAAAATGAGCTGCCGGGATCGGGCTTTGAACCCTTGAGCAGCGAGCGCGTATTCCATCTTTGTGTCTGCAGTCCATTAGATAATTATTTAACGTCGATTATTTATAATAAAGTTGAAGAAATCGCACCAAATATCAATCTGGTTTTTAAATCATCCCTGAATCAAAACACGGAACATCAGTTACGCTATCAGGAGATCGAATTCGTGCTGGGGTATGAAGAGTTCCGTCGTCCGGAATTTTCCTGCGTGCCGCTCTTTAAAGATGAAATGGTTCTTGTCGCCAGTAAAAAACACCCACGTCTGAATTCTCCGCTGCGAGAACACGATGTTTATAACGAACAGCACGCCGTTGTTGCTCTCGACAGATATGCTTCCTTTAGCCTGCCGTGGTATGACACTGCGGATAAACAGGCGTGCGTGGCTTATCAGGGCATGGCTATGGTCAGCGTATTAAACGTGGTCTCCCAGACACAGCTGGTGGCGATTGCACCGCGCTGGCTGGCAGAAGAGTTTTCTGACCCATTAAATCTGCAAATTTTGCCATTGCCGCTTAAGTTAAATAGCCGAACCTGTTATCTCTCCTGGCATGAAGCGGCCGGACGGGATAAAGGACACCAGTGGATGGAAGAGTTGCTGGTTGGTATCTGTCGCCGGTAAACGCATCGGGATAAATCGCATCGGATCATGTGATTTATCCTGAGTTTTTTTGGATAGTTGCTATTTTGTTCTGTGAGTCTTTTTTTCGGGCGGCTCTTCGGCACGCAAAAATAGATGATTTCCTGCATTGTCGCGCTTTTCAGTGATGATTTATCACACCGTCCTCTATTCTCAGAGGAATTAACCATATCTTCTGTTAACGGCTGCGTTTTCTGCTTTACGCACCGTTTATCTCCCCGGGTTTGCTAATTGCCTGCCTCATAACGAGCGGTTAAGGTAAAGAACACTCTGCAAAATATAAGATTGGTTCATCCCAATCGTAAGACGGTGCGGAAATGAATTCGGCAGTCCGTCTATAACAAAATGCCTGGAGGCAAAGCATGGAGATGTTGTCTGGCGCGGAAATGGTCGTGCGGTCGCTGATCGATCAGGGCGTAAAGCAAGTGTTCGGCTACCCTGGCGGCGCGGTCCTCGATATTTATGATGCCCTCCATACGGTAGGGGGCATTGACCATGTTCTGGTACGTCACGAGCAGGCGGCCGTACACATGGCCGACGGCCTGGCGCGTGCGACGGGTGAAGTGGGCGTGGTCTTGGTCACGTCCGGCCCCGGCGCGACAAACGCCATTACCGGCATTGCGACGGCGTATATGGACTCAATCCCGCTGGTGATCCTCTCCGGGCAGGTAGCAACCTCGCTGATTGGCTACGATGCTTTTCAGGAGTGCGACATGGTCGGGATTTCGCGTCCCGTGGTGAAGCACAGCTTCCTGGTTAAGCAAACCGAAGATATTCCCGGCGTACTGAAAAAAGCCTTCTGGCTGGCGGCAAGCGGACGCCCGGGACCGGTGGTGGTCGATCTGCCTAAAGACATTCTGAACCCGGCAAACAAGCTGCCTTACGTCTGGCCGGAATCGGTGAGCATGCGTTCTTACAACCCGACAACGCAGGGGCATAAAGGTCAGATCAAGCGGGCGTTGCAAACGCTTCTGGCAGCCAAAAAACCGGTCGTCTATGTCGGGGGCGGAGCGATCAACGCAGCCTGTGAAGCCCAGCTTCGTGAACTGATTGAAAAACTCAACCTTCCTGTTGCGTCGTCGCTGATGGGGCTGGGGGCGTTTCCCGCCACCCACCGCCAGGCGCTGGGTATGCTGGGTATGCACGGTACCTATGAAGCCAACATGACGATGCATCACTCCGATGTGATCTTTGCCGTCGGTGTGCGTTTTGACGATCGTACCACCAACAACCTGGCGAAATATTGCCCGAATGCCACCGTGCTGCATATTGATATCGATCCGACGTCAATATCTAAAACGGTGTCGGCTGATGTGCCGATCGTCGGTGATGCCCGTCAGGTTCTGGAACAGATGCTGGATCTGCTGGCCCAGGAGAAAGCGACCCAGCCGCTGGATGAGATCCGCGACTGGTGGCAGCAGATTGAACAGTGGCGCGCGCGTCAGTGCCTGAAATATGACACGCAGAGCGAAAACATTAAGCCGCAGGCGGTCATCGAAGCGGTGTGGCGACTGACGAAAGGTGAAGCGTATGTGACCTCAGACGTGGGCCAGCACCAGATGTTTGCTGCCCTGTATTATCCGTTTGATAAACCGCGACACTGGATCAACTCGGGTGGCTTAGGCACCATGGGCTTTGGTCTGCCTGCCGCGCTGGGCGTGAAGCTGGCGCTGCCGGATGAAACCGTCGTCTGCGTGACCGGAGACGGTAGTATCCAGATGAACATTCAGGAGCTGTCTACCGCGCTGCAGTATGAACTGCCGGTTCTCGTGCTGAACCTGAATAACGGCTACCTCGGCATGGTGAAGCAGTGGCAGGATATGATTTATTCTGGCCGTCACTCGCAGTCATACATGAAATCGCTGCCGGATTTTGTTCGTCTTGCTGAAGCTTACGGCCATGTTGGCATGCGGGTAACCGATCCGGCCGAGCTGGAAACGAAGCTCGCACAAGCGCTTGAGCACGTTAAAAACAACCGCCTCGTCTTTATGGATGTGATTGTTGATGGAACCGAGCACGTCTATCCGATGCATATTCGGGGTGGTGGTATGGATGAAATGTGGTTAAGCAAAACGGAGAGAACCTGATATGCGCCGGATATTATCAGTTTTACTGGAAAACGAGTCTGGCGCACTGTCGCGCGTCATTGGCCTTTTTGCGCAGCGCGGTTATAACATTGAAAGCCTGACCGTCGCCCCGACGGAAGACCCAACGCTGTCGCGCATGACGATCCAAACCGTCGGCGACGCTAAGGTGCTTGAACAGATTGAGAAACAGCTGCATAAGCTGGTCGACGTGCTGCGCGTGAGCGAGCTGGGGCAAGGGGCCTACGTTGAACGCGAGGTCATGCTGGTGAAAATTCAGGCCAGCGGCTACGGGCGTGAAGAAGTCAAACGCAATGCGGATATTTTCCGCGGACAGATTATCGACGTCACGCCTTCTCTTTATACCGTTCAGCTGGTCGGGACGAGCGACAAGCTGGATGCGTTCCTGGCGTCCGTACGGGATGTCGCAAAAATTGTCGAGGTGGCGAGATCGGGGGTTGTGGGTCTGTCACGCGGCGAGAAAATCATGCGTTAGTTGTCAAAAAGGTTCGCCTCTTTCTGCCCGGTCACCAAAGCCGGGCTTTTTTTTGCGTAATCAGCCGACAACGCAGATAAAAGCGGTTGCCGCGAAGGCTTTTCTGCGTTTAGATGTTAAAAGATTTAACCATAACCTTGACAGGGCCATGGACTCTTTTCTTTTTTTAAGGGGCAATTGTGAAACTGGATGAAATCGCCCGGCTAGCCGGCGTGTCACGAACAACGGCCAGCTATGTGATTAACGGTAAAGCAAAGCAGTACCGTGTCAGCGACAAGACCGTTGAAAAAGTTATGGCGGTGGTTCGTGAACATAACTACCATCCGAATGCTGTCGCAGCCGGTCTGCGCGCCGGGCGCACCCGCTCTATTGGTCTGGTAATCCCGGACCTGGAAAACACCAGCTATACCCGTATCGCCAACTATCTTGAACGTCAGGCGCGTCAGCGCGGCTATCAATTGCTGATTGCCTGCTCGGAAGATCAGCCTGATAACGAGATGCGCTGCATTGAACATCTGCTTCAGCGCCAGGTGGATGCCATTATTGTTTCGACCTCCTTACCGCCGGAGCATCCTTTCTACCAGCGCTGGGCGAATGATCCGTTCCCGATCGTTGCGCTTGACCGTGCCCTCGATCGCGAGCATTTCACCAGCGTGGTGGGTGCCGATCAGGACGATGCCGAAATGCTGGCCGCAGAGCTGCGGACGTTCCCGGCGGAAACGGTGCTGTATTTGGGCGCGCTGCCTGAACTTTCCGTGAGCTTCCTGCGCGAGCAGGGATTCAGAACGGCCTGGAAAGACGATCCGCGCGAGGTTCACTACCTCTATGCCAACAGCTACGAACGTGAAGCCGCCGCGCAGCTGTTCGAAAAATGGCTGGAAACGCATCCGATGCCTCAGGCGCTGTTCACTACCTCGTTTGCGCTCTTGCAGGGTGTCATGGATGTGACCTTACGTCGTGAAGGTAAACTGCCTTCCGATCTGGCGATTGCCACGTTCGGGGATAATGAGCTGCTCGACTTCCTTCAGTGCCCGGTGCTGGCGGTTGCACAGCGCCATCGCGATGTGGCTGAACGCGTGCTGGAGATTGTGCTGGCAAGTCTGGATGAACCCCGCAAACCGAAGCCGGGCCTGACGCGTATCAAACGTAATCTCTACCATCGCGGAATTTTAAGCCGCCAAAAATGAAATGACCGGGGCGGCGAAATCTGCCCCTTTTTGCTGCAATAATTCGTGCAGATAATTCCCGGAGAGAAATTAGGATAATTCTTGGGAGATCATAATCGCCTATTTTTCTTTATTCATTTTGGCTTTTAAATTGCCCTTTAAACAACATCTCAGCGATTTTAAACGGCACTCTTTGTATTATTTTGTTACAAACCCTCTACGGTCGATGAATATTCAGACGTTTTTTCCTCTTCCTTTGACAGTTTACGCGATAACCACTGCGCTTACCGCTCGCCTGAATGAATCTGGCGCTGTCATCCCCTGAGAATCTGTCATAAAATGCTGCCCGCGTCGCAAACTGACACTTTATATTTATCTGCGATGATATTGAGTGAGCCTTAACGCTAGTGTGCATATTCGGTTTTTTTCTTACAAATATTCATAACGTTAATTTTGCCTCGCCAGTTGTGCAGTTATTAACCAGGACTGTTTATCTCTGTAAATAGAGGGCTTTCGAGTCCTTATGCCGAGAGTCCTGGCTTGACAAGCTTTTCCCTCGCTCCGTAAACTCCTTTAGGTGGGAATTTGTGGGTTAAAGTGGTGAGGAGGGGTGAGACTGGCATGTTCCGTGGAGCTACGTTAGTCAATCTCGACAGTAAAGGGCGTTTATCGGTACCAACCCGATACCGCGACCAGCTGATTGAGAACGCTGCGGGTCAAATGGTTTGCACCATTGACATTAACTCCCCCTGCCTGCTGCTTTACCCCCTGCCTGAATGGGAAATTATTGAGCAAAAGCTGTCGCGACTGTCGAGCATGAACCCGCAGGAACGCCGCGTGCAGCGGTTGTTATTGGGACATGCCAGTGAATGTCAGATGGATAACGCAGGGCGATTACTGATCGCGCCTGTGTTACGGCAACATGCCGGTCTGACCAAAGAAGTGATGCTGGTCGGGCAGTTCAACAAATTTGAACTGTGGGATGAAACGACCTGGTATCAACAGGTCAAGGAAGATATCGACGCTGAGCAGTCTGATTCCGCGACATTATCGGAACGGCTGCAGGACTTGTCTCTATAAATATGATGGAAAATTATAAACATAAAACGGTGTTACTGGACGAGGCCGTTAACGGCCTGAATATTCGTCCGGATGGCATCTACATTGATGGCACTTTTGGTCGCGGTGGTCACTCGCGTTTGATCCTCTCCCAACTGGGTGAGGAGGGGCGTCTGCTGGCAATCGATCGCGATCCGCAGGCAATTGCCGTTGCACAGACTATCAATGACCCACGCTTTTCCATCGTGCATGGACCTTTTTCTGCGCTCGCGGACTATGTGGCTGAGCGCGGCCTGACGGGCAAAATCGACGGGATTCTTCTCGATCTTGGCGTCTCTTCACCCCAACTTGATGATGCTGAACGCGGTTTCTCCTTTATGCGCGATGGTCCGCTGGACATGCGTATGGACCCGACTCGCGGCCAGTCTGCCGCCGAGTGGTTACAGACCGCTGACGAAGCGGATATTGCATGGGTCATCAAAACCTTCGGCGAAGAGCGCTTTGGCAAACGTATTGCGCGCGCCATTGTTGAGCGCAATCGCATTGAGCCGATGACCCGCACCAAAGAGTTGGCCGAGGTGATCGCGGCGGCAACGCCGGTGAAGGATAAGCACAAACATCCCGCGACCCGTACCTTCCAGGCGGTTCGCATCTGGGTAAACAGTGAACTGGAGGAAATAGAGCTGGCGCTAAAAAGCTCGCTCGACGTGCTGGCCCCGGGTGGGCGGTTATCCATCATCAGCTTCCATTCGCTGGAAGACCGTATTGTTAAACGCTTTATGCGTGAACAAAGCCGCGGTCCACAGGTACCCGCGGGGCTGCCGATGACGGAAGAACAACTCAGGAAGCTGGGTGGCCGTCAGTTGCGAGCATTAGGCAAGTTGATGCCGGGCGAAGAAGAGGTGGCAGAGAATCCACGCGCCCGTAGTTCAGTGCTGCGTGTTGCAGAGAGGACGAACGCATGATCGGCAGAGTGACAGAGACCCTAAGCAAAGTTAAGGATTCGTTAGGAAGCAACGAGCGCCATGCCTTGCCTGGCGTGATCGGCGACGATCTTTTGCGGTTTGGGAAACTGCCACTCTGTCTGTTCATTTGCATCATTGTCACGGCTGTGACGGTGGTCACCACCGCCCACCACACACGTTTATTGACTGCGCAACGCGAGCAGATGGTACTGGAACGCGATGCGCTGGATATTGAATGGCGAAATCTGATCCTTGAAGAAAACGCGCTCGGCGATCACAGCCGGGTTGAACGGATCGCAACGGAAAAGCTGCAGCTGCAGCATGTTGATCCTTCACAGGAAAATATCGTAGTACAAAAATAAGGGAAAACGCGACGCATGAAAGCAGCGGCAAAAACGCTAAAACCAAAACGTCAGGAAGAACAGGCCAACTTTATCAGTTGGCGTTTTGCGTTGCTTTGCGGCTGCATTTTACTGGCGCTGGGTTTTCTGCTGGGCCGCGTGGCTTGGCTGCAAATCGTCGCCCCTGACATGCTGGTACGCCAGGGCGATATGCGCTCTCTTCGCGTTCAGGAGGTTTCCACGTCCCGCGGGATGATCACCGACCGCTCCGGTCGTCCGCTGGCGGTGAGCGTGCCGGTGAAAGCGATCTGGGCCGATCCGAAAGAGCTGCACGACGCCGGTGGCATTACCCTTGATAACCGCTGGAAAGCCCTGTCTGATGCGCTGAAAATGCCGCTGGATCAGCTGGCTTCCCGCGTTAACGCGAACCCGAAAGGACGTTTTATCTATCTGGCGCGTCAGGTTAACCCTGACATGGCGGACTACATTCGCAAACTGAAGCTGCCGGGTATTCATCTGCGTGAAGAATCCCGCCGTTACTACCCATCCGGCGAAGTAACCGCTCACCTCATTGGTTTTACCAACGTCGACAGCCAGGGGATTGAGGGCGTTGAGAAAAGCTTCGATAAGTGGCTCACCGGCCAGCCGGGCGAGCGAATCGTGCGTAAGGACCGTTACGGGCGCGTCATCGAAGATATCTCTTCCACGGACAGTCAGGCAGCGCATAACCTGGCCCTGAGTATCGACGAGCGCCTGCAGGCGCTGGTCTACCGCGAGTTGAACAACGCGGTGGCGTTCAACAAGGCGGAGTCAGGCAGCGCCGTGCTGGTGGATGTCAGCACCGGTGAAGTGCTGGCGATGGCCAACAGCCCGTCCTACAACCCGAACAACTTTACCGGCACCGCAAAAGATGCCATGCGTAACCGGGCAATTACCGACGTGTTCGAACCCGGCTCCACGGTGAAGCCGATGGTGGTGATGACCGCGCTCCAGCGCGGTATTGTCAATGAAAACACGGTCCTGAACACTGTCCCATACCGTATTAACGGCCACGAGATAAAAGACGTGGCGCGCTACAGCGAATTGACCCTGACCGGGGTGTTACAGAAGTCGAGTAACGTCGGTGTTTCAAAGCTGGCGTTAGCGATGCCGTCCTCAGCGTTAGTAGAGACTTACTCACGTTTTGGACTGGGAAAGGCGACCAATTTGGGGTTGGTCGGAGAACGCAGTGGCTTATATCCTCAAAAACAACGGTGGTCTGACATAGAGAGGGCCACCTTCTCTTTCGGCTACGGGCTAATGGTAACCCCGTTACAGTTAGCGCGAGTCTACGCAACGATTGGCAGCTATGGCGTCTATCGCCCGCTGTCGATTACCAAAGTTGATCCACCGGTCCCGGGCGAGCGTATCTTCCCGGAATCCATCGTTCGTACCGTGGTGCACATGATGGAAAGCGTGGCGCTGCCGGGCGGCGGCGGCGTGAAGGCGGCGATTAAAGGCTATCGTATCGCCATTAAAACCGGTACAGCGAAAAAAGTGGGGCCAGACGGCCGCTACATCAACAAATACATTGCCTATACCGCAGGCGTTGCGCCTGCAAGCAATCCGCGTTTTGCGCTGGTGGTCGTGATAAACGATCCACAGGCGGGTAAATACTACGGCGGCGCCGTCTCCGCGCCTGTGTTCGGGGCCATCATGGGCGGCGTGTTACGCACCATGAACATTGAACCGGATGCGCTGGCGACGGGCGAAAAAAGTGAATTTGTAATTAATCAAGGCGAGGGTACAGGTGGCAGATCGTAATTTGCGCGACCTTCTCGCTCCGTGGGTGCCAAATGCACCGGAGCGAGCACTGCGAGAGATGGTTCTGGACAGCCGCGTAGCGGCTTCTGGCGATCTTTTTGTGGCGGTGGTCGGTCATCAGGCGGACGGGCGTCGTTATATCCCGCAGGCGATTGCGCAAGGTGTGGCTGCCATTATTGCTGAGGCTAAAGATGAGGCAACCGACGGTGAGATCCGTGAAATGCACGGCGTGCCGGTCATCTATCTCAGCCAGTTAAACGAACGTCTTTCCGCACTGGCGGGACGTTTTTATCACGAACCTTCCGACCAGCTGCGTCTGGTTGGCGTAACGGGTACGAACGGTAAAACCACCACCACGCAGCTGATGGCGCAGTGGGCACAGCTACTGGGTGAAACCGGTGCGGTGATGGGAACCGTGGGTAACGGTCTGCTGGGCAAAGTGAGCCCGACGGAAAACACCACCGGCTCGGCGGTTGACGTACAGCACGTGCTTGCCGGTCTGGCAGGGCAGGGCGCAACCTTCGCCGCGATGGAGGTCTCTTCGCACGGTTTGGTACAGCACCGCGTCGCGGCGCTGAAATTTGCTGCATCCGTGTTTACCAACCTGAGCCGCGACCATCTTGATTATCATGGCGATATGGAGCACTACGAAGCCGCGAAATGGCTGCTGTTCTCTACTCACCATTACGGTCAGGCCATCATCAACGCCGACGACGAAGTGGGCCGCCGCTGGCTGGCGAAGCTGCCGGATGCGGTTGCCGTCTCGATGGAAGACCATATCAATCCGAACTGCCACGGCCGCTGGCTGAAGGCGGTTGAGGTGAATTATCACGACAGCGGGGCGACCATCCGCTTTGCCTCTTCCTGGGGGGAAGGCGAAATTGAAAGTCGCCTGATGGGGGCGTTTAACGTCAGCAACCTGCTGCTGGCCCTGGCAACGCTGCTGGCGCTGGGTTACCCGATGGCTGAACTGCTGAAAACCGCCGCGCGACTGCAGCCGGTTTGTGGCCGTATGGAAGTATTTAGCGCGCCGGGTAAGCCGACCGTTGTGGTTGATTATGCCCACACGCCGGATGCGCTGGAAAAAGCGCTGGAAGCGGCGCGCCTGCACTGTACCGGTAAGCTCTGGTGCGTGTTTGGCTGCGGCGGCGATCGCGACAAAGGCAAACGCCCGCTGATGGGGGCGATTGCGGAACAGTTCGCGGATATTCCGGTTGTCACCGATGACAACCCGCGTACGGAAGAGCCGCGCGCCATCATTAATGACATTCTGGCGGGTATGCTGGACGCAGGCCACGCGCGCGTCGTGGAAGGCCGTGCTGAAGCCGTGACAAACGCCATCATGCAGGCACAGGAGAATGATGTTGTTCTGCTGGCGGGCAAAGGCCATGAAGATTATCAGATCGTTGGCAATCGCCGTCTGGACTACTCGGATCGCGTAACGGCAGCTCGCCTGCTGGGAGTTGTCGCATGATTAGCCTCTCCTTAAGCCAGGCCGCAGAAGTACTGCACGGCGACCTGCACGGGCAAGACCTGACCATCGATGCCGTGACGACGGACACCCGTAAAGTCACCGCAGGCTGTCTCTTTGTGGCGCTGAAAGGCGAGCGTTTTGACGCGCATGATTTTGCCGAGCAGGCCAAAGAGAACGGCGCCGGTGCGCTGCTGGTCAGCCGCAAGCTTGATATCGATCTGCCGCAGGTTGTGGTGAAAGATACACGTCTCGCGTTCGGTGAGCTGGCTGCCTGGGTTCGTCAGCAGGTGCCGGCTCGCGTCGTCGCGCTGACAGGGTCATCAGGCAAAACGTCAGTGAAAGAGATGACGGCGGCGATCCTCAGCCAGTGCGGCAATACGCTTTATACCGCGGGCAACCTCAATAATGACATCGGCGTGCCGATGACATTGCTTCGCCTGACCAAAGAGCATGACTATGCGGTGATCGAGTTAGGCGCAAACCACCAGGGTGAAATCGCCTGGACCGTGAGCCTGACTCGCCCGGAAGCGGCGCTGGTGAATAACCTCGCGGCTGCGCACCTGGAAGGCTTTGGCTCGCTGGAAGGCGTGGCGAAAGCGAAAGGTGAAATTTACACCGGCCTGCCGGATAACGGTATTGCCATTCTGAACGCCGATAACAACGACTGGCTTAACTGGCAGAGCATCATTGGTGCGCGTAAAACCTGGCGCTTCTCACCAAATGCGGCCAACAGTGATTTTACGGCGACCAATATCCATGTGACGTCGCACGGCACCGAGTTCACCCTCACTACCCCAACGGGTGGCGTGGAGGTGCTGCTGCCGCTGCCGGGTCGCCATAACATCGCCAATGCCCTTGCGGCGGCTGCGCTGGCAACGGCGGTGGGCGCTTCACATGCGGCAATCAAAGCCGGGCTGGCGAACCTGAAAGCCGTACCGGGACGCCTGTTCCCGATTCAGCTTTCGGAAAACAAGCTGCTGCTGGATGACTCCTACAACGCGAATGTTGGCTCGATGACGGCGGCGGTGCAGGTGTTATCTGAAATGCCGGGCTACCGCATCATGGTGGTTGGCGACATGGCAGAACTGGGCGACGAAAGCGAAGCCTGTCATACCCAGGTCGGTGAAGCGGCGAAAGCGGCGGGGCTGGACTGTGTACTGAGCACAGGAAAATTGAGCCAGGCGATTAGCCAGGCCAGCGGCGTTGGCGAGCATTTTGCCGATAAAGCCGCGTTGATTGAGCGCCTTAAGGCATTAATGACAGAAAAACAAATTGTGACAGTGTTAGTGAAAGGTTCACGTAGTGCCGCCATGGAAGAGGTTGTGCACGCATTACAGGAGAACGGGACATGTTAGTTTGGCTGGCCGAACATTTGGTCAAATATTACTCAGGCTTTAACGTCTTTTCGTATCTGACGTTTCGCGCCATCGTCAGCCTGCTGACTGCGCTGTTCATCTCGTTGTGGATGGGCCCGCGCATGATTGCCCGTCTGCAAAAGCTCTCTTTCGGCCAGGTTGTGCGTAACGACGGCCCGGAATCGCACTTCAGCAAGCGCGGTACGCCGACCATGGGCGGGATCATGATCCTGACTGCCATCGTCGTTTCCGTGCTGTTGTGGGCGTACCCGTCCAACCCGTACGTCTGGTGTGTGCTGACGGTACTGGTGGGTTACGGGATCATCGGTTTCGTCGATGATTACCGCAAAGTCGTCCGCAAAGATACCAAAGGCCTGATTGCCCGCTGGAAGTATTTCTGGATGTCGGTGATCGCGCTGGGCGTGGCCTTCGCACTGTATCTTGCCGGGAAAGACACGCCAGCGACCGAGCTGGTCGTGCCGTTCTTTAAAGACGTGATGCCGCAGCTGGGTCTGTTCTACATTCTGCTGGCGTACTTTGTGATTGTCGGCACCGGTAACGCCGTTAACCTGACCGACGGTCTGGATGGCCTGGCAATCATGCCTACCGTCTTCGTGGCGGCCGGTTTTGCGCTGGTGGCGTGGGCGACCGGTAACATGAATTTTGCGAACTACCTGCACATCCCTTATCTGCGTCATGCGGGTGAACTGGTGATCGTCTGTACGGCGATTGTCGGCGCGGGTCTTGGCTTCCTGTGGTTCAACACCTATCCGGCTCAGGTCTTTATGGGTGACGTCGGTTCACTGGCTTTGGGCGGCGCGCTGGGCATTATTGCCGTGCTGCTGCGCCAGGAGTTCCTGCTGGTGATCATGGGCGGCGTGTTTGTGGTTGAGACGCTGTCGGTGATTTTGCAGGTCGGCTCCTTCAAGCTGCGCGGTCAGCGCATCTTCCGTATGGCGCCGATTCACCACCACTATGAACTGAAAGGCTGGCCGGAGCCGCGCGTCATTGTGCGCTTCTGGATTATTTCGCTGATGCTGGTGCTGATTGGCCTGGCAACGCTGAAGGTACGTTAATCATGGCAGATTACCAGGGCAAAAAAGTCGTTATCATCGGGTTGGGCCTTACGGGGCTTTCCTGCGTGGACTTTTTCCTCGCGCGTGGCGTGACGCCGCGCGTGATGGATACGCGTGTCTCTCCGCCGGGTATGGACAAGCTGCCGGAACAGGTTGAACGCCACCTTGGTGGTCTGAATGATGACTGGCTGCTGGCAGCCGATCTGATTGTCGCCAGCCCGGGTATGGCGCTGGCGCATCCTTCCCTGAGCGCTGCCGCAGATGCGGGCGTTGAGATTGTTGGCGATATCGAGCTGTTCTGCCGCGAAGCGCAGGCTCCCGTTATCGCGATTACCGGTTCTAACGGTAAAAGCACCGTCACCACCCTGGTGGGGGAAATGGCGAAAGCGGCGGGCATGAACGTCGGCGTTGGCGGTAACATTGGTTTGCCTGCTCTGATGCTGCTGGATAAAGGCTGTGAACTGTATGTTCTCGAGCTTTCCAGCTTCCAGCTGGAAACGACCTCCAGCCTGCATGCTGCCGCTGCGACGATCCTCAACGTGACTGAAGATCATATGGACAGATATCCCTTTGGTCTGCAGCAGTACCGTGCCGCCAAGCTGCGCGTTTATGAGAATGCCAAAGTCTGCGTGGTGAACGCCGATGATGCGCTGACCATGCCGGTGCGTGGCGCAGACGAGCGCTGCATCAGTTTTGGCATCACCATGGGGGATTATCATCTGAACCGCCAGCTGGGTGAAACCTGGCTGCGCGTGAAAGGTGAGAAAGTGCTGAACGTGAAAGAGATGAAGCTCTCTGGTCAGCACAACTATACCAATGCGCTGGCGGCGCTGGCGCTGGCGGATGCTGTCGGGCTGCCGCGCTCCTCGAGCCTGAAAGCGTTAACCACGTTTTCTGGCCTGGCGCACCGTTTCCAGCTGGCGCTGGAGCACAACGGCGTGCGCTGGATCAACGACTCCAAAGCCACCAACGTGGGCAGCACGGAGGCCGCGCTGAACGGGCTGCACGTTGACGGTACCCTGCATCTGCTGCTGGGTGGCGACGGTAAGTCTGCTGATTTCTCGTCCCTGAAGCCGTATCTCTCAGGCGATAACATCCGTCTCTACTGCTTCGGCCGTGACGGCAGCGAGCTGGCTGAACTGCGCCCTGAGATCGCCGAGCAAACCGAAACCATGGAACAGGCGATGCGGCTGATTGCCCCTCGCGTGAAGCCGGGTGACATGGTGCTGCTCTCTCCGGCCTGTGCCAGTCTCGATCAATTTAAGAATTTCGAACAGCGTGGTGATGTCTTTACCCGCCTGGCGAAGGAGTTAGGCTGATGCGTTTATCTCTCCCTCGCCTGAAAATGCCGCGCCTGCCAGGATTTGGGATCCTGGTGTGGTTGTTTGCGGCGCTCAAAGGCTGGGTGATGGGCTCTCGTCAAAAAGATAACGACAGCCTGATCATGTACGACCGCACGCTGTTCTGGCTCACAATGGGGCTCGCCGCGGTCGGCTTTATTATGGTGACGTCAGCGTCAATGCCCGCCGGGCAGCGTCTGGCGAACGATCCTTTCCTGTTTGCCAAACGTGATGGTCTGTACATCATCCTGGCATTCTGCCTGGCGCTGGTGACCTTGCGTCTACCGATGGAGTTCTGGCAGCGGCACAGTACGGCGATGCTGATCGCCTCGATCATTATGCTGCTGATCGTTCTGGTGGTGGGGAGCTCCGTAAACGGGGCATCACGCTGGATCGCCTTTGGCCCGCTGCGTATTCAGCCTGCGGAATTTACCAAGCTCTCCCTGTTCTGCTACCTGGCGAACTACCTGGTGCGTAAAGTAGATGAAGTGCGTAACAACCTGCGCGGCTTCTTAAAACCGATGGGCGTGATTCTGGTGCTGGCGGTCTTACTGCTGGCGCAGCCTGACCTCGGTACGGTGGTAGTACTGTTTGTGACCACGCTGGCCATGCTGTTCCTGGCGGGCGCGAAGCTGTGGCAGTTCATCGCCATCATTGGGATGGGGATTTCAGCGGTTGTGCTGCTGATCCTCGCCGAGCCTTACCGTATTCGCCGCGTGACCTCTTTCTGGAACCCGTGGGAAGACCCGTTCGGCAGCGGTTATCAGCTGACGCAGTCACTCATGGCCTTTGGTCGTGGTGAGCTCTGGGGACAGGGGCTGGGTAACTCGGTACAGAAACTGGAGTATTTACCGGAAGCGCATACTGACTTCATCTTCTCCATTATTGCGGAAGAACTGGGTTATATCGGTGTGGTATTAGCGCTATTAATGGTATTCTTCGTCGCTTTCCGCGCCATGTCCATCGGCCGGAAAGCGCTGGAGATCGATCACCGTTTCTCAGGCTTCCTGGCCTGCTCAATTGGTATCTGGTTTAGTTTCCAGGCATTGGTTAACGTCGGGGCCGCAGCGGGTATGCTGCCGACCAAAGGTCTGACGTTGCCGTTGATCAGTTATGGTGGTTCCAGTCTGTTGATTATGTCGACGGCCATCATGCTGTTGTTGCGCATAGATTATGAAACGCGTCTGGAAAAAGCTCAGGCGTTTACACGAGGTTCACGATGAATCAACCGAAGCGGTTAATGGTGATGGCAGGCGGTACCGGCGGACATGTGTTCCCGGGACTGGCGGTTGCGCACCATTTAATGGATCAGGGCTGGCAGGTACGCTGGCTGGGAACCGCAGACCGCATGGAGGCCGACCTGGTACCGAAACACGGTATTGAGATCGACTTTATTCGTATTTCCGGCCTGCGAGGCAAAGGCCTCAAGGCAATGCTGCTGGCTCCGGTGCGCATTTTTAACGCCTGGCGTCAGGCGCGCACCATTATGAAGCGCTTTAGGCCCGATGTGGTGCTGGGCATGGGCGGCTATGTCTCGGGGCCGGGCGGGCTGGCAGCGTGGTCGTTAGGTATTCCCGTCGTCCTGCATGAGCAGAACGGTATTGCGGGTCTGACCAACAAATGGCTGGCGAAAATCGCCACCAAAGTCATGCAGGCGTTTCCCGGCGCGTTCCCGAAAGCGGACGTGGTAGGTAACCCGGTCCGTGTGGACGTACTGGCGCTGCCGCTGCCGGACGCTCGCCTGGCGGGCCGTGAAGGGCCGGTTCGTGTGCTGGTCGTCGGTGGCTCTCAGGGGGCACGCATTTTAAACCAGACGATGCCGCAGGTTGCTGCAAAGCTGGGGGATGCCGTCACCATCTGGCACCAGAGCGGAAAAGGCGCTCAGCAGACCGTTGAGCAGGCTTACGCCGAGGCGGGGCAGCCGCAGCATAACGTGACGGAATTTATCGACGACATGGCGGCAGCGTATGCCTGGGCCGATGTCGTGGTCTGTCGTTCTGGCGCCTTAACGGTAAGCGAAATCGCTGCCGCGGGTCTGCCAGCCCTGTTTGTGCCTTTCCAGCACAAAGACAGACAGCAGTACTGGAATGCCCTGCCGCTTGAGAAAGCCGGTGCGGCGAAAATTTTTGAGCAGCCACAATTTACCGCCGACGCGGTCGCCACCACCCTGGCGGGCTGGAACAGAGACGTATTGCTTGAGATGGCTGAACGCGCGCGCGCGGCGGCTATCCCTGATGCGACGGAACGGGTGGCAAAAGAAGTGAGCCTGGCAGCCCAGGCTTAACCCTCGCAGCGCGTGAAGCGCGGCACGAATTTTAAGTAGTCGATGGCGTTTAGAGAATGAATACACAACAACTGGCAAAACTGCGTTCAATCGTGCCCGAGATGCGTCGCGTCCGGCACATTCACTTTGTTGGCATCGGTGGTGCTGGCATGGGCGGTATTGCCGAAGTGTTAGCTAACGAAGGCTATCAGATCAGCGGGTCTGACCTGGCGCCAAACCCTGTAACGCAGCAGCTGGCGTCGCTTGGGGCGACTATCTATTTCAACCATCGCCCGGAAAACGTGCGCGATGCGAGTGTGGTGGTGGTCTCAAGCGCCATCTCTTCTGACAACCCGGAAATCGTTGCCGCGCATGACGCGCGCATTCCGGTGATCCGCCGTGCCGAAATGCTGGCGGAGCTGATGCGCTTCCGCCACGGCATCGCGATTGCCGGGACCCACGGTAAAACCACGACCACGGCGATGGTTTCCAGTATTTATGCAGAAGCGGGTCTCGACCCGACGTTCGTCAACGGCGGCCTAGTCAAAGCCGCGGGCGTACATGCGCGTCTGGGCCACAGTCGTTATCTGATTGCTGAAGCGGACGAGAGCGACGCGTCGTTCCTGCACCTGCAGCCGATGGTGGCGATTGTCACCAACATCGAAGCTGACCATATGGATACCTACCAGGGTGACTTCGAGAACTTAAAGCAGACCTTTATCAACTTCCTGCACAACCTGCCGTTCTACGGGCGCGCGGTGATGTGCGTGGACGATCCGGTGATCCGCGAGTTGCTGCCGCGCGTGGGTCGTCAAATCACCACCTACGGCTTCAGCGAAGACGCTGACGTCCGCGTGGAAGAGTACAAACAGATTGGCGCGCAGGGACACTTCACGCTGGCGCGTCAGGACAAAGAGCTGCTGCACGTGACGCTGAATGCGCCAGGGCGCCATAACGCGCTCAATGCCGCAGCGGCAGTGGCCGTCGCGACGGAAGAAGGCATTGATGATGATGCGATTCTGCGCGCACTGGAAAGCTTCCAGGGCACCGGGCGTCGTTTCGATTTCCTCGGTGAATTTCCGCTGGATCCGGTAAACGGTAAAGCCGGTACGGCGATGCTGGTGGACGACTATGGTCATCATCCGACCGAAGTGGACGCCACCATTAAAGCCGCTCGTGCAGGCTGGCCAGACAAAAATCTGGTGATGGTGTTCCAGCCGCACCGCTTCACGCGTACGCGCGATCTGTATGACGATTTCGCCAGCGTCCTATCACAGGTAGACACCCTGTTAATGCTGGATGTGTACGCCGCAGGCGAGACGCCGATTCCTGGTGCAGACAGTCGTTCTCTGTGTCGCACCATTCGTGGACGCGGTAAAGTTGACCCTATTCTGGTTTCTGACCCTGCGCAGGTGGCGGAAATTCTGGCACCGGTCCTGACAGGTAACGATCTGATTCTGATTCAGGGCGCGGGAAATATCGGCAAAATCGCCCGTACCTTAGCTGAAATCAAACTGAAGCCGCAAAACCAGGAGGATGAGCATCATGGCTGATAAGATTGCTGTCCTGTCTGGCGGCACCTCCGCCGAGCGCGAGGTTTCCCTGAATTCAGGCGCCGCTGTACTGGCGGGCCTGCGTGAAGGTGGCGTCAATGCGCACCTGGTCGATCCAAAAGAGGTCGACGTGACGCAGTTAAAAGCCATGGGCTTCGATAAAGTCTTTATCGCTTTACACGGTCGTGGCGGCGAAGACGGCACCCTGCAGGGGCTTCTGGATCTGATCGGTCTGCCATACACCGGCAGCGGCGTGATGGCGTCTGCTATCTCTATGGATAAACTGCGCAGCAAGCTGCTGTGGCAGGGCGCAGGTTTACCTGTTGCGCCATGGGTGGCACTGACGCGTCGCGAATTTGAATTGGGCCTGCCGGATAGCGTTAATGCACGCATTGCTGAACTGGGCTTACCGGTTATTGTAAAGCCCAGCCGGGAAGGCTCCAGCGTGGGAATGTCCAAAGTCGACAAAGCTGACGATTTAGCGTCCGCTTTAGCGCTCGCATTTCAACATGATGATGAAGTTCTGATAGAAAAATGGCTTAGCGGGCCGGAATTTACCGTCGCGATGCTTGGTGAAGAAATTTTACCGTCAATCCGTATCCAACCCGCCGGAGTCTTCTATGATTATGAGGCGAAGTATCTCTCTGATGAGACGCAATATTTCTGCCCAAGTGGTCTTGAAGCTGAGCGTGAAGCCGATTTACAGTCCCTGGTACTTAAAGCCTGGCATGTTCTGGGTTGCCAGGGCTGGGGACGCATCGATGTGATGCAGGACAAAGATGGACAATTTTATCTGCTGGAAGCCAACACCTCTCCGGGTATGACGAGCCACAGCCTTGTGCCGATGGCTGCGCGTCAGGCGGGGATGAGCTTCTCGCAGTTAGTCGTACGCATTCTGGACCAGGCGGGCTGATATGTCTCAGGCTGCATTGAACACGCGCAACCGCGATGACGAGGAAGAATACACCTCTTCACGCCGCAGTAATGGAACGCGTCTTGCAGGCATCATTTTCCTGCTCGGGGTGCTGTGCACCGTGTTTATCAGCGGCTGGATGGTCCTGGGCTGGATGGAAGATGCGCAGCGGTTGCCGCTTTCTAAGCTGGTGGTCACCGGTGAGCGTCACTACACGCGTAACGACGATATTCGCCAGTCAATACTGGCGCTGGGCTCGCCTGGCACCTTTATGACGCAGGACGTCAATATTATCCAGAGCCAGATTGAACGTCTGCCATGGATAAAACAGGCGAGCGTAAGAAAGCAATGGCCTGATGAATTGAAGATTCATCTGGTTGAATATGTGCCCATTGCGCGTTGGAATGATCAGCACATGGTTGACGTCGACGGAAATTCCTTCAGCGTCCCGGCCGATCGTGTCAACAAGCAAAATTTACCGATGTTGTATGGCCCTGAAGGCAGCGAAAACGAAGTGTTACAGGGTTTTCGTGAAATGGGTCAGGTGCTGGCGAAGGACAGGTTTACGTTAAAAGATGCTGCAATGACGGCGCGCCGCTCCTGGCAGCTTACGTTAACGAACGGCATTAAGCTCAACCTGGGACGCGGGGACACCATGAAGCGTCTGGCGCGTTTTGTCGAACTTTACCCGGTTTTACAGCAGCAGGCACAGACTGACGGCAAACGGATAAGCTACGTTGATTTGCGCTATGACTCAGGCGCAGCAGTCGGTTGGGTACCGGCTCCGGTCGAGGAACCTAATCAGCAACAGAATCAGGCACAGGTACAGGCAGAACAACAATGATCAAGGCGACGGACAGAAAACTGGTAGTTGGACTGGAGATTGGCACCGCGAAGGTTGCCGCTTTAGTAGGGGAAGTTCTGCCCGACGGTATGGTCAATATCATTGGCGTGGGCAGTTGCCCGTCACGTGGTATGGATAAAGGTGGGGTAAACGATCTTGAATCGGTGGTGAAATGCGTCCAGCGCGCCATCGATCAGGCTGAATTGATGGCAGATTGCCAGATTTCTTCTGTCTATCTTGCCCTTTCTGGTAAGCACATTAGCTGCCAGAACGAAATCGGCATGGTGCCGATTTCCGAAGAGGAAGTGACGCAGGAAGACGTTGAAAACGTTGTGCATACGGCGAAGTCCGTGCGTGTTCGCGATGAGCATCGCGTATTGCACGTGATCCCGCAGGAATATGCGATTGACTACCAGGAAGGGATCAAAAACCCGGTTGGTCTGTCAGGCGTTCGTATGCAGGCAAAAGTGCACCTGATCACATGTCACAACGATATGGCGAAGAACATTGTAAAAGCCGTTGAACGTTGTGGCCTTAAAGTTGACCAACTTATTTTCGCCGGTCTGGCGGCAAGTTATTCCGTGCTGACCGAAGATGAACGTGAACTGGGTGTCTGTGTGGTCGATATTGGTGGTGGTACAATGGACATGGCCGTGTATACCGGCGGTGCGCTGCGCCACACCAAAGTGATCCCGTACGCAGGGAACGTCGTGACCAGCGATATTGCTTACGCTTTTGGTACGCCACCGAGCGATGCAGAAGCGATTAAAGTGCGCCACGGCTGTGCGCTGGGTTCTATCGTTGGCAAAGATGAGAGCGTTGAAGTGCCAAGCGTCGGTGGTCGTCCACCGCGCAGCCTGCAGCGCCAGACGTTGGCTGAGGTGATTGAGCCGCGCTATACCGAGCTGCTCAACCTGGTCAACGAAGAAATTTTACAGTTACAGGAACAGCTTCGTCAGCAGGGTGTTAAACATCATCTTGCGGCGGGGATTGTATTAACCGGCGGTGCAGCGCAAATTGAAGGTCTTGCGGCCTGTGCGCAGCGCGTCTTCCATACGCAGGTACGTATTGGGGCGCCGCTGAATATTACCGGTTTAACGGATTATGCTCAGGAGCCGTATTATTCAACGGCTGTGGGCCTGCTCCACTACGGGAAGGAATCTCATCTCAGTGGTGAAGCGGAAGTGGAAAAACGCGTCTCAGTGGGGTCGTGGGTCAAACGACTGAACAACTGGTTGCGAAAAGAGTTTTAATTTTTTTAAGAGACCGGAGAGAATTAGCGGTCTCGGGCGACAGGCACAACGGAGAGAGAAATTATGTTTGAACCTATGGAACTGACCAACGACGCGGTGATTAAAGTCATCGGCGTCGGTGGCGGCGGCGGTAACGCCGTAGAGCATATGGTGCGTGAACGCATTGAAGGTGTTGAATTCTTCGCGGTTAACACCGATGCGCAGGCACTGCGTAAGACGGCGGTAGGCCAGACTATCCAGATCGGCGGTGGCATCACCAAAGGGCTGGGAGCTGGGGCTAACCCGGAAGTGGGTCGCAATGCGGCTGAAGAAGATCGTGAAGCCCTGCGCGCTGCACTGGAAGGTGCGGACATGGTCTTCATCGCAGCAGGTATGGGTGGCGGTACCGGTACTGGCGCAGCACCTGTTGTGGCTGAAGTTGCTAAAGATTTAGGTATTCTGACCGTTGCTGTCGTGACCAAGCCTTTCAATTTCGAAGGCAAGAAGCGTATGGCCTTCGCGGAGCAGGGTATCACCGAGCTGTCCAAGCATGTGGACTCGCTGATCACCATCCCGAACGACAAACTGTTGAAAGTTCTGGGTCGCGGTATCTCCCTGCTGGACGCCTTCGGTGCAGCAAACGACGTGCTGAAAGGCGCGGTTCAGGGTATCGCTGAACTGATTACCCGTCCTGGCCTGATGAACGTTGACTTTGCAGACGTTCGCACCGTGATGTCCGAAATGGGCTACGCGATGATGGGCTCTGGCGTGGCGAGCGGTGAAGACCGTGCAGAAGAAGCGGCTGAAATGGCTATCTCTTCTCCACTGCTGGAAGATATCGACCTGTCTGGTGCGCGCGGCGTGCTGGTCAACATTACCGCTGGCTTTGACCTGCGTCTGGATGAGTTCGAAACCGTGGGTAACACCATCCGTGCGTTCGCCTCTGACAACGCTACCGTGGTAATCGGTACTTCGCTTGACCCTGAAATGAACGACGAGCTGCGTGTTACCGTTGTTGCAACCGGTATCGGTATGGACAAGCGTCCTGAGATCACCTTAGTGACCAACAAGCAGACTCAGCAACCGGTAATGGATCGTTACCAGCAGCACGGTATGTCTCCGCTGACTCAGGAGCAGAAACCGGCCGCGAAAGTGGTGAACGACCCAACGCCGCAAACGGCGAAAGAGCCAGATTATCTGGATATCCCGGCGTTCCTGCGTAAGCAAGCTGATTAAGAATTGGCTGGAATTAGGGGATTTGCGCTCTTTGTGCTAAACTGGCCCACCGTTAGTGATATACACTCTCGGTTGGATAGTTAATTTGGCGAGATTATACGATGATCAAACAAAGGACACTTAAACGTATCGTTCAGGCGACGGGTGTCGGTTTACATACCGGCAAGAAAGTCACGCTGACGTTACGCCCTGCGCCGGCCAATACCGGGGTCATCTATCGTCGCACCGACTTGAATCCACCGGTAGATTTTCCGGCCGATGCCAAATCTGTGCGTGATACTATGCTCTGTACTTGTCTGGTGAACGAGCATGACGTGCGGATTTCTACCGTAGAGCACCTGAACGCCGCCCTGGCGGGTCTGGGTATCGACAACATTATTGTTGAAGTCGATGCGCCAGAAATCCCGATTATGGATGGCAGTGCTGCACCGTTCGTCTATCTGTTACTGGATGCTGGCATCGAAGAACTGAACTGCGCTAAGAAATTTGTCCGCATCAAAGAGACCGTTCGCGTCGAAGATGGCGACAAGTGGGCTGAATTTAAACCGTACAATGGTTTCTCGTTGGACTTTACCATCGACTTTAACCATCCGGCGATTGATTCCAGCACCCAGCGCTATGCGATGAACTTCTCTGCCGATGCGTTTATGCGCCAGATCAGCCGAGCCCGTACGTTTGGCTTCATGCGTGATATCGAATATCTGCAGTCCCGCGGCCTGTGCCTGGGCGGCAGCTTCGATTGTGCCATCGTTGTTGACGATTATCGCGTACTGAACGAAGACGGCCTGCGTTTCGAAGATGAATTCGTTCGTCACAAAATGCTGGACGCTATCGGCGACCTGTTCATGTGTGGTCACAACATCATTGGTGCATTTACCGCGTTCAAATCCGGTCATGCGCTGAACAACAAACTGTTGCAGGCCGTCCTGGCAAAACAGGAAGCCTGGGAATATGTGACCTTCGAAGACGAAGCAGAATTGCCGTTGGCTTTCAAAGCGCCAAGCATGGTTCTGGCGTAACGGTTCACGCCGTTTCGTAAAAAATCGACTGGTTAACCTGGTACTCTCTCCGGCCAGGAAGACCAGTCGTTTTTATTTTTACCCTTCTTTGTTTGCCCCTGCGTTATTTCTAGTCTGTCTTGCGCAGAAAGTGTGTGCGTTAGCTGCATTCTTGACCGTTTTTCCCCGCGGCGGCGCCTCATTCCTGCTGATGTGTATTGGCTTTAGTGGTAATATCTGGGCGCTTAAAAAAATAACTGAAGATAGCCTGTAACAGGCTGGCTTATGTGGTGGAGCAAGTGAGCGGAATACTGACGCGCTGGCGACAATTTGGCAGACGTTACTTCTGGCCGCATCTCTTATTAGGGATGGTCGCGGCGAGTTTCGGCTTGCCTGCGCTCAGCAACGGTGCCGAAGCGGCGACGCCGACGAAGACCTCTACCAGCAAACACGATCTCAATACGCGGGTTAACTTTACAAATCTCGCCTGGCTTGAAGCCAGTCGCCGCCCGAATTTCTCCGTTGATTACTGGCACCAGCACGCTATCCGCACGGTTATCCGCCATCTCTCCTTCGCGATGGCGCCGCAGGCAATGCCTGTTGCGGAAGAGGCGCTGCCGGTGCAGGCGCAGCATCTTGCCCTGCTGGACACGCTCAACGCGCTGCTCACGCAGGACAGCCAGCCGCCGGTTATGGTTCGCCAGACGGCGCAACGCGCGCTCGTTCCTCCTGTTTCATTCTCTGTTTCAACCTGGATTAGCCAGGTTCACGGCATTCGCGCCGGGCCTCAACGCCTCAGCTAAATTAACTTTTTCAATACCTTAATTTATCTGCCCATGATGGGGCGTTTGAGAATTTATTATGCTAATCAAATTATTAACTAAAGTTTTTGGTAGTCGTAACGATCGTACCCTGCGCCGTATGCGCAAAGCTGTTGCCGTCATCAACGGTATGGAACCGGCGATGGAGAAGCTCTCTGATGATGAGCTGAAAGCGAAAACGGCGGAATTCCGTGCGCGTCTGGAAAAAGGTGAAACCTTAGAAAGCCTGATCCCGGAAGCATTTGCTGTCGTGCGTGAAGCAAGTAAGCGCGTGTTTGGCATGCGTCACTTCGACGTTCAGCTGCTGGGCGGGATGGTGCTTAACGAACGCTGCATCGCGGAGATGCGTACCGGTGAAGGTAAAACCCTGACCGCAACGCTGCCGGCTTACCTGAATGCGTTGACCGGTAAAGGCGTTCACGTCGTTACCGTCAACGACTATCTGGCGCAGCGTGACGCCGAAAACAACCGTCCACTGTTCGAATTCCTCGGCATGACCGTCGGCATCAACATGTCTGGCCTGCCTGCACCAGCCAAGCGTGAAGCGTATAACGCGGACATTACCTACGGTACCAACAACGAATACGGCTTCGACTACCTGCGTGACAACATGGCGTTCAGCCCCGAAGAGCGCGTCCAGCGTAAGCTGCACTACGCGCTGGTGGATGAGGTGGACTCCATCCTGATCGATGAAGCGCGTACTCCGCTTATCATCTCCGGCCCGGCTGAAGACAGCTCCGAGATGTACCGTAAGGTCGACAAAATCATTCCACACCTGCTGCGCCAGGAGAAAGAAGACTCGGATACCTTCCAGGGTGAAGGTCACTTCTCCGTGGATGAAAAAGCGCGCCAGGTGAACCTGACCGAGCGTGGTCTGGTGAAAATCGAAGAGCTGCTGGTGGCTGAAGGCATTATGGAAGAGGGCGAGTCTCTGTACTCTCCGAGCAACATCATGCTGATGCACCACGTGACCGCCGCGCTGCGTGCCCACGCGCTGTTCACCCGCGACGTCGACTACATCGTAAAAGACGGCGAAGTGATCATTGTCGATGAGCACACCGGTCGTACCATGCAGGGACGTCGCTGGTCAGACGGTCTGCACCAGGCTGTAGAAGCCAAAGAAGGCGTGGATATTCAAAACGAAAACCAGACGCTGGCGTCTATCACCTTCCAGAACTACTTCCGTCTGTACGAGAAGCTGGCGGGCATGACCGGTACAGCCGATACCGAAGCGTTTGAATTCAGCTCTATCTACAAGCTGGATACCGTGGTCGTTCCAACCAACCGTCTGATGATCCGTAAGGATATGCCGGACCTGGTGTACATGACCGAAGCGGAAAAAATTCAGGCGATCATCGAAGACATTCGCGAGCGTACTGCTAAAGGCCAGCCGGTTCTGGTGGGGACCATCTCCATTGAAAAATCCGAAGTGGTTTCTCACGAGCTGACGAAAGCGGGCATCAAGCACAACGTACTGAACGCCAAATTCCACGCCAAAGAAGCGGATATTGTTGCGCAGGCAGGTTATCCGGCTGCGGTAACCATCGCCACCAACATGGCGGGTCGTGGTACCGACATTATGCTGGGCGGTAGCTGGCAGGCCGAAGTGGCTGAGCTGGAAAACCCAACGCCTGAACAGATTGCGCAGATCAAGGCCGACTGGCAGGTGCGTCATGACGCGGTGCTGGCATCCGGCGGTCTGCACATTATCGGTACCGAGCGTCACGAATCGCGTCGTATCGATAACCAGCTGCGTGGTCGTGCGGGTCGTCAGGGTGATGCCGGTTCTTCCCGCTTCTATCTGTCGATGGAAGATGCGCTGATGCGTATTTTCGCCTCCGACCGCGTGTCCGGCATGATGCGCAAGCTGGGCATGAAGCCGGGCGAAGCTATTGAGCACCCGTGGGTCACCAAAGCGATCGCGAACGCACAGCGTAAAGTGGAAAGCCGCAACTTCGATATTCGTAAGCAGCTGCTGGAATACGATGACGTGGCTAACGACCAGCGTCGTGCGATCTACACCCAGCGTAACGAACTGCTGGACGTGTCCGACGTGAGCGAAACCATCAACAGCATTCGCGAAGATGTGTTTAAAGCCACGATTGATGCGCACATTCCGCCGCAGTCTCTGGAAGAGATGTGGGACATCGAAGGCCTGCAGGAACGCCTGAAAAACGACTTTGACCTCGATCTGCCTATCAAAGAGTGGCTGGATAAAGAGCCTGAGCTGCACGAAGAGACCCTGCGCGAGCGTATCTACGAAACCGCGCTGGACGTCTACAAGCGCAAGGAAGAAGTGGTTGGCGCTGAAATGATGCGTCACTTCGAAAAAGGCGTGATGCTGCAGACGCTGGACTCCCTGTGGAAAGAGCACCTGGCGGCGATGGACTACCTGCGTCAGGGTATCCACCTGCGTGGCTATGCGCAGAAAGATCCGAAGCAGGAATACAAGCGTGAGTCCTTCTCCATGTTTGCCTCTATGCTTGAGTCGCTGAAGTATGAAGTCATCAGCACCCTGAGCAAGGTTCAGGTGCGTATGCCGGAAGAGGTGGAAGCGATGGAACAGCAGCGTCGTGAAGAAGCCGAGCGTCTGGCACAAATGCAACAGCTGAGCCATCAGACCGACGACAGCGAAGCCGCAGCGGCGATCGCCGCGCAAACCGGCGATCGTAAAGTGGGTCGTAACGATCCATGCCCGTGCGGTTCTGGTAAAAAGTACAAGGCGTGCCACGGCCGTCTGAGCTAAGTTCATAAAAAAACAAAAAGGCGCAGATTTCTGCGCCTTTTTTATGGAAGTGACAATATGAAAATACTGCAAATTGCCGTCGGGATTATTCGCAACCCGCAAAACCAAATCTTTATCACCCAGCGCGCTGCCGACGCCCATATGGCGAACAAATGGGAGTTTCCTGGCGGAAAAATTGAGGCCGGTGAAACCCCGGAAGCGGCGCTGGTTCGCGAGCTTCAGGAGGAGGTGGGGATCACCCCGCTTGGCGCAACGCTGTTTGATAAGCTTGAATACCAGTTTCCGGACAGACACATCACGCTGTGGTTCTGGCTGGTGGAAAACTGGGAAGGTGAACCCTGGGGGAAAGAGGGGCAGCCGGGTAACTGGGTGGAGCTTCAGGCAAGTGATGCCGAAAAATTCCCGCCAGCTAATGAGCCTGTGATCCTGCGGTTAGTCGAACAACCGAAGGCCTGCTAAGCGACGCGCCAGCAGGCTTTACAGATTACTGCTGGCTTTCACTCCAGTCATCGCTGTCCGAAAGATCGCCTTTACTCGGAATGCGTTTCTCTTCCGCCGCCCATTCGCCCAGGTCAATAAGCTGGCAGCGTTTGCAGCAGAATGGGCGGAACGGACTCACTTCGCCCCAGACAACGGTTTTGCCACAGGTCGGGCAGTTTACGGTGGTGACATCAGACATCGGCACTCCTTAACAACAGGCCAGTTCAAAATCGAGGCGTTCCGGCACGGTGCCATTTTCGCTGTCCAGCGGCATAAAGCGAATCGCAAAGCGGCTCTTATGCCCGGAAATTTGCGGATAAAGCTGTTCGCCAAGCGATAAATTCAGGCGCAGAAGATCGGCATCATCACCGTTGTCCTGGTAGAAACCGTTCAGGCTGGTTTGCTTGCGGAACGGCGCTGAGTTACGGATTAGATCGAGGATCAGCGACAGCGTCTGGTGCATCGGCTCCAGGCTTGCCAGCCAGCTGTTCACCTGCGCGTCACGCTGCGCTTGTGGCATATGGAGCCACATATGCAGCGTCGGCAGGTCGAAGCTGCAGCAACCGCCAGGGATGCTCAGGCGCTGGCGCACCAGGCCAATCAGGCGGTCCTCACGCAAAAACTGCCCGACGCGCGGTGCGGCCATCAGGATGCTGCTGCTGGTTTTAAGCTGCTGACGAAGGGAATCGATACGGCTTACGTCCACCCCCGGAACCTCAGCCCATGCCTGCAATTTACGCTGCTGGCGCTCCAGCTCTTTAAGCAATTCTGTGCGGACATCGCCGCGTTCAATCACATCCAGCAGATCGCCTACATTGCGGAAGAAGTGCAACGCCGTAGCGTGATCGTTAACCGGCAGATGTTGTGAAAGCTGCTGAATGAGGAATTCGATGCGTAGCCAGGTACGCATTTTTTCGTTGAGCGGATGCTCAAAAAGGATGTGAGTCGACATTATGGTTTTTCCTGTGCAACGGCCTGCCCGGCTAACGTCAGATACTGCGCGTGCAGACGGGCAACATCCGATGCAATAGCATCTGGTGCGCCGTTATTATCAATAACATCATCCGCCACGGCAAGGCGCTGAGCGCGCGTGGCCTGAGCGGCGAGAATATGTTCAGCATGCTCGCGCGAGACGTGGTCTCGCATCATGGTTCTCTGGATTTGCGTCTCGGGTGTGACATCAATCACCAGTACCCGATCAGCTTTCTGATGCAGCTGATTTTCCACCAGCAGCGGAACCACCCACAAGACATAGGGCGAGCGGGCTTCGGCTATCTGACGCTGTGTTTCCTGGTGGATAATGGGATGGAGCAGGGCATTAAGCCAGGCTTTTTCCGCTGAATCGGAAAAAATGCATTCGCGAAGCTGACGGCGATTTAGCGTGCCATCGGCATTGATGATTGCCTGGCCAAAATGTTCTGCGATGGCCTTAAGCGCGGGTGTATTGGGCTCTACCACCTGGCGGGCAATAATATCGGCATCGATAATCGTGATACCCAAACGAGAAAACGCGTCTGCAACGGTACTTTTGCCACTACCGATGCCACCGGTTAATGCAACGATATACCCCATTAAATCAAATCCTGGGAATTATTCATTATTAAAATCAGTTGATTAAAACTCTCAGGTGCGCCAGCAACTGTTTAGCCCTGTTTACCGGCTTTTTACCAGGTAAATTTATAGGATTGTAGCGTAAAAAAAGAGAATTTCGCAGTCTTGCGGAGCAGGTATTAGTGCGTATGATAGCGTCACTGGAGTTGTGCTTTTAACATATTTGCCTCTAACCCCAGGAATCCGCACATGCGTATCGAAGAAGATCTGAAGTTAGGTTTCAAAGACGTTCTTATCCGCCCTAAACGCTCTACACTGAAAAGTCGCTCAGACGTTGAACTCGAACGTCAATTCACCTTTAAGCATTCCGGTCAGACCTGGTCTGGCGTGCCGATCATCGCTGCCAACATGGATACTGTGGGAACCTTTGAGATGGCAACCGCGCTGGCACAGTTCGACATCCTCACCGCCGTACACAAACATTACAGCCCTGAAGAGTGGGATGCGTTTGTGGCGTCCGCCTCTGCTGATGTGGTGAAGCACGTGATGGTCTCCACCGGCACCTCCGATGCGGATTTCGAGAAGACCAAACAGATCCTGAAGGCTAACCCGGCGCTGAACTTCGTTTGTATTGATGTGGCGAACGGTTACTCCGAGCACTTCGTACAGTTCGTCAGCAAGGCGCGTGAGGCCTGGCCGACGAAAACCATCATCGCGGGCAACGTGGTGACCGGTGAAATGTGTGAAGAGCTGATCCTCTCCGGTGCCGATATCGTGAAAGTGGGCATCGGTCCGGGCTCCGTATGCACCACGCGCGTCAAAACCGGCGTCGGTTATCCGCAGCTCTCTGCCGTCATTGAATGTGCCGATGCGGCGCACGGTCTGGGCGGCCAGATCATCAGCGACGGTGGTTGCACCATGCCGGGTGATGTTGCAAAGGCCTTCGGCGGCGGCGCGGACTTCGTGATGCTCGGCGGCATGCTGGCAGGCCATGAAGAGAGCGGCGGTACCGTAGTAGAAGAGAACGGCGAGAAATTTATGCTGTTCTACGGTATGAGCTCTGAGTCTGCGATGACCCGTCACGTCGGCGGCGTGGCAAAATACCGTGCGGCAGAAGGTAAAACCGTCAAGCTGCCTCTGCGCGGTCCGGTTGAAAACACCGCACGCGATATCCTCGGCGGCCTGCGCTCTGCCTGCACCTACGTTGGCGCCTCCCGCCTGAAAGAGCTGACAAAGCGTACGACGTTTATTCGCGTTCAGGAACAAGAAAACCGCGTATTCAACAGCCTGTAATGGCTATCGCTGGCGCATGCCCGTGCGCCAGCCCTGTTGTACTATCCCGCGCTCATTGCATCTCCCAGGTGGAATATCGGCAGGTACATTGCCACCACCAGCGTACCGATAATGACCCCCGTCACTATCAGAAGCACTGGCTCCAGAAGCGCCGCCAGATTCTCTGCACGTTGAAAGGTCTGTTCCGTATGATGGCGGGCAAGGTTTGCCAGCATGATATCCAGCGCACCTGACATTTCACCGGTTCGTAAAAGCTGAACACAGAGCGGGGTAAAGATTGCCGCTCTTTGAAAGGATGACCAGACGGGAAGGCCTTTTTCAATGTCCTCCCGCACGCCGCGCAGTATTCCCTGCCAGTACTGACTTTCAACGGTCTCCTCGGCACTCTCCAGGCCCTGTAAAAAGGGGATACCCGCCTGTTGCGTGAGTGACAGCACGGTAAAGACGTGTCCCAGCTTTTGACCTTTTGCCAGTGCGCCCATCACGGGCGTATGCAGCAGGATGCACTGCCAGCGAGGATTCTGCCGCAGAGCCCAGGCGACGGCTAAGGGGGCTAATAGCAGGGTGAACAACGCAAGGGCATATGACTGCATAAAGGCGGCCATCCCCATAACCATCTGTGTCAGCACGGGAAGCGGGGTATTAAACGTTTTGTAGATCGCGGCAAATTCGGGCAGGACCAGAGTGACCATCGCCAGCACGACGAGCACAGCCAGCGTCAGGACGATCGCCGGGTAGCGCAGCGCCTTTTTCACTTTTGCACTGAGCTGCTGCTGCGCTTTTTGTTGCTGCGCGAGCTGACGACAGCACACCTCCAGCTTCCCGGTCAGCTCTCCGGTTTTCACCATCGAGACATGCAGCGGGCTAAAAACGGCTGGCCACTTTTTTAGCGACTCAGAAAACGGGCATCCTTCACTGAGCTCATCGGCAATGCTTTGCAGCAGCGCCTGCCACGGTTTTAACGGATGTTGCTCTGCCAGCATTTGCAGGCTGTGGGACAGCGTCAGCCCAGCCTGCAGCAGCGAGGCGAGCTGATGAAACATCTCGTCGCAGTCGTGTGGCCGCCAGCGCTGTCGCTGCGCGCATCGGGTTAGCGTCAGAGGATGGAGGTCGTTACGCATCAGCCGGGTGAAGGCCGCATTGCGGTCTGTGGCCCAGAGTGTCCCGCTTCGGGGTTCTCCATCTTTGGTGAGCGCACGCCAGCGCCAGAGCTGATTAGCCGCCATTGGGCATTCCCAGGACGCGCAACAACTCTTCAATCGTGGTTAGCCCTTGTTCGACGGCCCTGCAGCCGTGTTCAAAAAGAGAAACCATCCCCGCCTGCCGGGCGCTCGCCTCTATGACGTCAGTTCCCGCCCCGCTGGCAATGGCCTGCCGCAGGGCATTGTCGATGGCGAGTACTTCAAAAATGGCCACGCGGCCATAAAAGCCGTGATAACAGCGATCGCAGCCGGTGGGCTGCCAGCGTGGAAGCGGCCTGGGCCATACTGTGCGAGGTAGTTGAGCCTGATCGCGGGTTTCCCGGCGACAATGTGGGCACAAACGCCGGACCAGTCGCTGGGCAATCACCATCGTCAGCGCGGAAGAAATCATCCAGCGCGCGACGCCCATCTGCTCCAGGCGAATGAGCGTTTCCGTCGTCGAGTTGGTGTGCAGGGTCGACAGTACCAGATGCCCGGTCTGGGCAGCATTAATGGCAATCCCGGCCGTTTCTCCGTCACGGATTTCGCCGACCATAATGATGTCGGGATCCTGACGTAGCAGTGCGCGCAGCACGTTCTGGAAGGTTAAACCCGCCCGGGGATTAATCTGCGTCTGGTTTAATCCGGCAAGGGGGATCTCAATAGGATCTTCCACGCTGCAGATGTTGACGTCAGGGGTGTTACGCGACTGCAGCGCGCTGTACAGCGTCACGGTTTTGCCGCTGCCGGTAGGGCCGGTGACCAGAATCAGCCCCTGCGGCTGGTGGAGAACCGCATTAAAACAGGCCAATTGTTCAGCATCCATGCCAAGCGCGTTCGGCTCAAGGGCCTGCCGAACCTGATGCAGGAGGCGCAGCACAATTTTTTCGCCGCCGCTGCAGGGAAGCGTCGCGATCCGAAACGAGACCGGCTCATTGGCCAGTTCAATCGTAAACTGGCCGTCCTGAGGCAGCCGGCGTTCTGCAATATCCAGGTTACCCAGCACTTTTAAACGTGCGCTTAACAGGTTAGCCAGTTCAGCGGCAAGCGGAGGCTGCGGACAAAGTACGCCGTCGATACGTAAACGAATCTGGCACGCGTGCTCCATCGGTTCGATATGAATATCAGAGGCGCGCTGGTTGATTGCCTGCTGCAGCGTGTGGTTAAGGACATCTACCGTAGAGTGTGTTTGCGAAACGCCGGGCAGATGCGATTGAGACGTCAGCTGCCGGTGTTTTTCCATGCGCTCCGCGCTCCAGCACTCAATATCAATCCGTTTCTGGGTCGCGAAACGCAGCGCCTCCATGAGTTCGGCCGCGGGCTTTCCCACGACGGCAATGTTGATCCTCTCACTGTCGCTGGATAACAGCAGTGCGTGATGGCGAAGACAAAGCGCCACGAGTTGATCGGTATTCATTCTCCGCTCCTCAGTTATTGCTGAAGCGGAAAACGTCTTCGCAGGCCTGCTTCAGAGCGCTATCAGCACTGATGTTGCAGACGCGCGTCCAGCCCGTCATACCGTTACCATCGCTCCACTGCGGCGTCATGACCACTTCCAGCCCGTTAAGACTTTCCTGTCCTGTTAAGGTCACGATCCCTTTCGCTACGCTCATTCCGGAAACGTAGCGTGTCGTGGTGGGGGAAGGGATGCCGTTGCTGTTGGCATCGCAGCTCTCCACACCACCGTGATCCAGCGCGCAAAGTTCAATGGCGGTGCGGTAGGGAACGAAGGTTTGCAGCATATCGGTCAGCGCCGCTTTGCGCAGGTAGTTCTGATAGGCAGGTATGCCGATGGCGCTCAGAATCGCAATAATGCCGATGACCACCATCAGCTCAATAAGAGTGAATCCGTGTTGTCTGTTCATATCTGCTCCTTACGTTAAGTGGCGCTACTCTGTCAGCGCAAAAGGGCAGAAACGAGGGGCAAAAAAGGGAACGGGAAAGCGCGTTCAGAGAATTAATGCGGTGTTGCAGGAAAGAACAGCGGATTTGCGAGCGGGGCTGAAATTCCCCTCTCCAGGCGGAGAGGGGAGGAATCACTATTTAAAACGCATCGAGAGGTCGAGGGCGCGAACGTGCTTGGTCAGCGCGCCGACGGAGATGTAATCCACGCCGGTTTCGGCGAATTCACGGATCGTTTCGAAGGTGACGTTTCCGGAGACTTCGAGTTGGGCCCGGCCATTGGTCAGTTTTACCGCCTCACGCATCTGCTCGGTTTCGAAGTTATCGAGCATGATGATATCGGCCCCGGCCTTAATCGCCTGCTCCAGCTCGTCCAGGTTTTCCACTTCTACTTCAACCGGCACATCCGGATGCAGCCAGAAGGCCTTCTCCACCGCCTGACGTACGGAACCCGATGCAATAATGTGGTTCTCTTTAATCAGGAAAGCGTCGGACAGGCCCAGACGATGGTTTGCGCCGCCGCCGCAGAGCACCGCGTACTTCAGCGCCGTGCGCAGGCCCGGCAGCGTTTTGCGGGTATCCAGCAGCTGGGTTCGGGTGCCGGCCAGCAGGTCAACGTAACGACGCACTTCGCTGGCGACGCCAGAGAGCGTTTGTACAAAATTGAGCGCGGTACGTTCGCCGGTCAGCAAGACGCGGGAAGGGCCGTCCAGCTCGAACAGCGGCTGATTTGGCGTGACGCTATCGCCGTCCTCCACGTGCCATGTGACCTGCACATCATCACCCGCCAGCTGGGTAAAGACCTCTTCAACCCAGCGCTTACCGCAAAAAACCCCTTCTTCGCGGGTGATAATGACCGCGTGGGAGCGCGTCTCTTTCGGCAACAATTGTGCGGTAATATCTTTATCGGCATTGACGTCACCCCCCAGATCTTCTTTCAAAGCATGGGCAACGCTTGCCGGAATATCCATATTAATACGTTCCAGAAGCGCTTCACGTCGGTGGTCGGGGTTGTAGCGGCGAGGCGGCATGATAAAACTCCAAATTGGTAACGAATCATAATATTGAAACATGCTACTCTGAACCGAGTAACAGCACCATACATAAGGAGTTCCAGCATGTTGTTAGAAAACGGATGGCTGGTGGATGCGCGGCATGTGCCTTCGCCGCACCACGACTGCCGCCCGGAGGATGAAAAGCCCACACTGCTGGTGGTTCATAATATTAGTCTCCCGCCGGGGGAATTTGGCGGCCCGTGGATCGATGCGTTATTCACGGGAACGATAGATCCCGATGCCCATCCTTTCTTTGCTGAGATTGCGCATCTGCGCGTGTCGGCTCATTGCCTGATTCGTCGCGATGGTGAAGTGGTTCAGTATGTTCCCTTTGATAAGCGCGCCTGGCATGCCGGGGTATCGATGTATCACGGGCGCGAACGGTGCAACGATTTTTCTATCGGGATCGAACTGGAAGGCACGGATACCACGCCCTACACCGATTCACAGTATCAACAGCTAGCGGCTCTGACCCGCACGCTTATCGGACTTTACCCGGCCATCGCCGACAATATTACCGGGCACAGCGATATCGCTCCGGCGAGAAAAACCGATCCCGGCCCGGCATTTGACTGGCCGCGGTTCCGCGCCATGCTCACCGCGTCGTCAGAATAAGGAGATACCATGACGTTGTTTACCATGCTGCTGGTTATCATCGCTGAACGCCTGTTCAAGCTCGGTGAGCACTGGCATCTGGATCACCGGCTGGAGGTGTTATTCCGCCGTATCAAGCACTTTTCCATGCTGCGCACGCTGCTGATGATGGCGGGTGTGATGGTGATTACGTTCCTGCTGCTGCGCGCGCTGTATGGACTCTTTTTCAACGTGCCGCTGCTGGTGGTGTGGATCCTGCTCGGCGTGCTGTGCATTGGTGCGGGTAAGGTGCGTTTGCACTATCACGCGTACCTTAAAGCCGCCTCCCGTGACGATGCCCATGCGCGCAATGCCATGGCGAGCGAGCTGACGATGATCCACGGCGTGCCGCCGGACTGCGACGAGCGCGAGTTCCTGCGCGAACTGCAGAACGCGCTGCTGTGGATTAACTTCCGTTACTACCTGGCGCCGCTGTTCTGGTTTGTGGTGGGCGGTCCATGGGGACCGGTCTTGCTGATGGGGTATGCGTTCCTGCGCGCCTGGCAGACCTGGCTTGCTCGCTATCTGACGCCGCACGAGCGTTTGCTGTCCGGCATTGATGCCATCCTGCACGTGGTTGACTGGCTTCCGGTGCGTCTGGTGGGCGTGGTGTACGCGTTAATTGGCCACGGTGAAAAAGCGCTGCCCGCGTGGTTCGCCTCGCTTGCCGATCGCCATACGTCGCAGTATCAGGTGTTAACGCGTCTGGCGCAGTTCTCGCTGGCGCGCGAGCCGCATACCGATAAGATTGAAACGCCGAAAGCCGCTGTCTCCATGGCGAAGAAAACGTCGTTTGTGGTTGTGGTTATCGTGGCGCTGCTGACGATCTACGGCACGCTGGTGTAAGCCAGCGCGCCGTAACGATTAAAGCGTGTCCGCAGGCGGGATGCCGAAATCAGGCATCCCGTTTTCGTCCCAGCGGACGAGCTTCAGGCGGGTATGGCGGTTTGGATCGTACAGCGGATCGCCCTCAATTTCGGTGTAGTTCCGCGCGTGATACACCAGCACATCTTCCCCTTCCGGCGTTTGCGTAAAGCTGTTGTGTCCCGGGCCGTACTGGCGATTTTCGTAGCTGGTGGCGAATACGGGGCGCGGGAATTTGTGCCAGTTCAATGGGTTTTGCGGATCGGCATTCAGGTCTATCCACAGCAGCCCCATGCAGTAGTTCTCGTCGGTGGCGCTGGCGGAATAGCTGATAAACAGCTTATCGTCGTGAACCAACACTGCCGGGCCTTCGTTGACCCAAAACCCGCGACACTCCCAGTCATACTCCGGCTTGCTGAGCATCACAGGCTCGCCTTTCAGCGTCCACGGGTTCGCCATTTCGCACAGATAAAGGTTGGAGTTCCCGGAGATGTCCGGCGCTTTTTGCGCCCACAGATACCAGCGTTTTCCCTGATGCACAAAGGTGGTGGCGTCCAGGGCGAAGGTGTCGAACGGGGTTTTGATCTGGCCTTTTTCTACCCACCTGCCGGTGAGCGGATCGCTGTCGGTACATTCAATGGCAAACATGCGGTGCTGGAACATCCCGAGCGCGTCGAGCGCCTGGGTGTGCGTCGCGGCAAAATAGATATACCACTTTCCGTCAATGTGGTGCAGTTCCGGCGCCCATATCAGCTGGCTCATTGGGCCTGCGTCGGGTTTACGCCAGACCACCACCTCTGCGGCATGACGTAAGCCTTCCAGCGAGTCTGCACGGCGGATCGCCAGCCTGTCGTACTGCGGCACGGAGGCGATAAAGTAATATTGCCCATCGTGGCGCAGGATATACGGGTCGGCGCGTTGTTCAATAAACGGGTTTGGCCAGGTTTGCATTCGGCTTTCCTTATTTAGTCTCAGCGGCTTTCAGTTCCTGATACTCGTTCAGCTCGTGGTAGTTGTTGCGGCGTTTTTCCAGATCGAGCTGGATCTGCTTCATGGTTTCACGATCCACCTTCAGCAGGCGCACCACGCCCGCGGTAATCAAATAACCCACCCCCGGGATAACGGTAAACAGCAGCACAATCCCGTTGATGGCGTCTGCGCTTTGCGCTTTCGCCCCCGCGTCGTAGCCGTACCAGGAGAGCAGAAAACCGACCATCGCCCCGGCAATCGCCAGCCCCAGCTTCAGGAAGAAGATGTTGCCCGAGAAGCTGATGCCGGTGATGCGCTTCCCGGTTTTCCACTCGCCGTAGTCGTCCACGTCGGCCATCAGCGACCAGTGCAGCGGAGACGGGATCTGGTGCAGGATGTTCAGCAGGACGTAGAGCACCACGATGGTGACGGTCGCTTTCGGGTCGAAGAAATAAAAGGCGCAGGAGAAAATCGCCAGCACGATGTTGGTCCAGAAGAAGACCTTCAGCTTGCACCAGCGGTCGGTCAGCAATTTTGCCAGCACGCTGCCGAGCATCATGCCGACAACGCCCAGGCTGATAAACAGCGTGGCGAAATGGGTGCTCTGGCCCATCACCCAGGTGACGTAATACATGGTGGCCGCCATGCGGATAAAGCCCGGGCAGACGTTGCAGAGCGTCAGGAGCAGAATGCGCACCCACTGGTCGTTCTTCCACACGTCTTTCAGGTCGTTTTTCAGCTCGTCATTGGTCTGGACTGCCGGGCGCACGCGCTCGCGCACGGTGGCGAAGCAGAACAGGAACATGCAGGTGCCAATCAGCGCCAGCACGGTCATGGCCATCTGGTAGCCTTTGGCTTTGTTGTCCCCGCCAAACCAGTCTGCCATCGGCAGCAGCGTCAGGGATAGCAGCAGCGTGGCGATGCCGACCAGCACGAAGCGGTACGACTGGCAGGCCACACGTTCTTTTGGATCGTTAGTGATTACCCCGCCCAGCGAGCAGTAGGGGATGTTGATGGCGGTGTAGGTGAGCGACAGCAGGAAGTAGGTGACAAAGGCATAGATAACTTTGCTGTTATAGCTCCACTCTGGCGTGGTGAACATCAGGATGCTGAACAGCGCGTACGGGAAAGCGATCCAAAGCAGCCATGGACGAAAGCGGCCATATTTGCTGCGGGTGCGGTCGGCAATCGCGCCCATGATCGGGTCCGTAACGGCGTCAATCACGCGGACGGACAGCAGCAGCACGCCGACCAGCGCAGGGGCCAGACCAAAAATATCCGTATAAAAATAGTTAACAAACAGCATGATGGCGCCGAAGATGATGTTACATCCGGCGTCGCCCATCCCATAGCCGATCTTTTCTTTTACTGACAGCTTTGCGTTATCCATAGACTGCTCTCCGGGTTACGGTATGGAGAGAATTATTTGCTGGCGAAGGGATATATGCGTTGCAGTATCAGGGCGGTGATATGGATAAATGCGCTGTGGGCGTGAAAGTGTGAAGGAGGTAACAACGCGCGGCACCCGCAAAAGCAGGCACCGCGGTGGGAGGCTTAGTGCGCCTTCATGGCATTACGGCTTTTCTGACTGAAGAGATAGCCAACGCCGAGTACTGCAATCCAGACCGGGATCAGGTAGACGGAAATCGCCATACCTGGGGTGATCAGCATGATCACCAGCACGGCCGCCATGAACAGCAGGCAGATCCAGTTACCCAGCGGATAGAGCAGGGCAGGGAAGCGCGTGGTGACGCCCTGCTGCTGCTTCGCGCGGCGGAACTTCATGTGCGCCAGGCTGATCATCGCCCAGTTGATGACCAGCGCAGAGACCACCAGTGCCATCAGCAGGCCAAACGCCGATTCCGGTGCCATGTAGTTAATGAGCACGCACAGGGCGGTCACGATGGCGGAAACAATGATGGTATTCACCGGCACGCCGCGTTTATCAACGTTAAGCAGCATCTTCGGCGCGTTACCCTGCTGGGCGAGGCCGAACAGCATGCGGCTGTTGCAGTATACGCAGCTGTTGTAAACGGAGAGCGCTGCGGTCAGCACCACGATGTTCAGCGCGTTGGCGACAAAGGTATCGCCCAGCTCGTGGAAGATCAGCACAAACGGGCTGGTGTCAGCAGTCACGCGCGTCCACGGCAGCAGGGAGAGCAGCACCGCCAGTGAGCCCACATAGAAGATCAGGATGCGGTAGATAACCTGATTTGTGGCTTTCGGGATGCTCTGCTCCGGGTTGTCGGCTTCAGCAGCGGTGATGCCCACCAGTTCCAGGCCGCCGAAGGAGAACATAATGATCGCCATCATCATCACCAGGCCGGTCATGCCGTGAGGCAGGAAGCCACCCTGTTCCCAGAGGTTGCGCACCGTGGCCTGCGGGCCGCCGTTGCCGCTGAACAGCAGCCAGCCGCCGAAGATAATCATCGCCACCACGGCAATGACCTTGATGATGGCAAACCAGAACTCCATCTCCCCGAACACTTTAACGTTGGTCAGGTTAATGGCGTTGATAATGACGAAGAAGGCTGCAGCAGAAGCCCAGGTTGGGATTTCGGGATACCAGAACTGAATGTATTTCCCGACGGCGGTCAGTTCGGCCATGGCAACCAGAACGTACAGCACCCAGTAGTTCCAGCCCGAGGCGAAACCGGCAAAGCTGCCCCAGTACTTATAGGCAAAGTGGCTGAAGGAGCCTGCGACCGGCTCTTCCACGACCATTTCGCCCAGCTGGCGCATGATCAGAAAAGCAATGAAACCCGCAATCGCGTAACCCAAAATAATGCCCGGACCGGCAGACTGGATAACGGATGCGCTGCCCAGAAACAGGCCGGTACCAATCGCACCGCCCAGTGCGATGAGCTGAATATGGCGGTTTTTAAGCCCGCGCTTTAGCTGATCGCCGTGCTGTTGAGCTTCCATTTGAAACCTCGTGTGTGGTTGTTATGTTCACGCTGAGCGTGTGTAATTATGAAAATCCATATTCTGTATTTATTTCTTTACGGTAAACGAGACCGAAAAAAGCGGAGATGACTTCCGTAAGCGCCAGAATAGTGGTAAGTGCCTGCGAATGCACCTGCTTTATGAAGGGGTGATGACGACTTGAATAAAAAGAAAGCATTTGTAAATCGGCCCGCTCGTTGTTCCTCACCCAACCTATAGAATAGAAATGCGCCTTAAGTGGGCGAATTTTCATTATTTGCCTTGTTGAATCGCTTCAGATTGCAAAAACCCTCGTTTCATTATGGTTAAAACTCCCTCTTTAGGAGTAATCAACTCATTTGTGCAAAGTTACATTTCTGAAACGTTATTTCTGTAAGGTTGTTAAAATGTGCAGGGTTTACTGATTTCAATCAAAACCAATATGGACAGAAGGTGAATACTTTGTTACTTTAGCGATACGAAATAGAAATTGGTAAGACCAATTGACTCCGGGCAAAAAGGCGTAAGACAGGGAATATGGCCTACAGCAAAATTCGCCAACCAAAACTATCTGATGTGATTGAGCAGCAGCTGGAGTTTTTAATCCTCGAAGGGACTCTGCGCCCGGGTGAGAAACTTCCGCCAGAACGCGAACTGGCAAAACAGTTCGACGTTTCACGTCCCTCTCTGCGTGAGGCGATTCAACGTCTCGAAGCAAAGGGCTTGCTGCTTCGTCGCCAGGGCGGCGGAACCTTTGTGCAAAACAGCCTGTGGCAGAGCTTCAGCGATCCGCTGGTAGAACTTCTCTCTGACCACCCAGAATCCCAGTTTGACCTGCTTGAGACCCGTCACGCGCTGGAAGGTATTGCGGCCTATTACGCCGCCCTTCGCAGCACTGATGAAGATCGCGTGCGTATCCGCGAGCTGCATCAGGCCATTGAACGGGCACAGCAGTCCGGTGATTTAGACGCCGAGTCCAGCGCCGTCGTCCAGTATCAAATTGCCGTCACCGAAGCGGCCCACAACGTGGTGCTCCTCCATCTGCTACGCTGCATGGAGCCGATGCTGGCCCAGAACGTTCGTCAAAATTTTGAATTGTTGTATGCCCGTCGGGACATGCTCCCACTGGTAAGCAACCATCGCACCCGAGTATTCGAGGCGATAATGGCCGGGGAACCGGAGCAGGCGCGCGAAGCGTCGCACCGCCATCTGGCTTTCATTGAGGAAATCTTGCTGGACCGCAGCCGTGAACAATCGCGTCGCGAACGTTCATTACGCCGCATACAGCAACGAAAGGATTAAGCGCCAGGTACTTTTAGAGCGCGGCAACTAAACGCAGAACCTGTCTTATTGTGTTCTTGCCCAAGAGCACAATGGGACAGGTTCCAGACAAATCAACGTATTAGATAGATAAGGAATACCCCCATGTCAGAACGTCTCCAAAATGACGTGGATCCGATCGAAACTCGCGACTGGCTACAGGCGATCGAATCGGTCATCCGTGAAGAAGGTGTTGAGCGCGCTCAGTATCTGATTGATCAGCTGCTTTCTGAAGCCCGCAAAGGCGGCGTGAAGGTTGCTTCAGGTGCAGGGGCTAGCAACTACGTAAACACGATTGCCGTTGAAGACGAACCGGAATACCCGGGCAATCTGGATCTGGAACGTCGTATCCGTTCTGCAATCCGCTGGAACGCCATCATGACCGTTCTGCGCGCATCCAAGAAAGACCTGGAACTGGGTGGCCACATGGCGTCCTTCCAGTCTTCTGCGACCGTTTACGAAGTGTGCTTCAACCACTTCTTCCGTGCAGCGAACGAGAAAGACGGCGGCGATCTGGTGTACTTCCAGGGCCACATCTCTCCGGGCATCTATGCACGTGCATTCCTGGAAGGTCGTCTGACTGAAGAGCAGATGAACAACTTCCGTCAGGAAGTTCACGGTAAAGGTCTGTCTTCTTACCCGCACCCTAAACTGATGCCTGAATTCTGGCAGTTCCCAACCGTATCAATGGGTCTGGGCCCAATCGGTGCGATCTACCAGGCGAAATTCCTGAAGTATCTGGAACACCGTGGTCTGAAAGACACCTCTGAGCAGACCGTATACGCCTTCCTGGGCGACGGCGAAATGGATGAGCCAGAATCTAAAGGCGCGATCACCATCGCGACCCGTGAGAAGCTGGACAACCTGTGCTTCATCATCAACTGTAACCTGCAGCGTCTGGATGGTCCGGTAACCGGTAACGGCAAGATCATCAACGAGCTGGAAGGCATCTTCGCAGGTGCTGGTTGGAACGTGATCAAAGTCATGTGGGGTTCCCGTTGGGACGAACTGCTGCGTAAAGACACCAGCGGTAAACTGATCCAGCTGATGAACGAAACCGTTGACGGTGACTACCAGACCTTCAAATCCAAAGACGGTGCCTACGTGCGTGAGCACTTCTTCGGCAAATATCCTGAAACCGCAGCCCTGGTTGCAGACTGGACTGATGAGCAGATCTGGGCCCTGAACCGCGGTGGTCACGATCCGAAGAAAATTTACGCTGCACTGAAAAAAGCGCGTGAAACCAAAGGTAAAGCGACTGTAATCCTGGCCCACACCATCAAAGGTTACGGCATGGGTGATACCGCAGAAGGTAAAAACATCGCTCACCAGGTTAAGAAAATGAACATGGACGGCGTGCGCTATATCCGCGACCGTTTCAACGTTCCAGTGACCGATGAGCAGGTCGAAAACCTGTCTTACATCACCTTCCCGGAAGGCTCCGAAGAGCACAAGTACCTGCACGAACGTCGTCAGGCGCTGAAAGGCTACCTGCCAGCTCGTCAGCCTAACTTCACCGAGAAGCTGGAACTGCCAGCGCTGGAAGACTTCTCTCAGCTGCTGGAAGAGCAGAACAAAGAGATCTCTACCACTATCGCTTTCGTTCGTGCCCTGAACGTGATGCTGAAGAACAAGTCGATCAAAGATCGCCTCGTGCCAATCATCGCCGACGAAGCGCGTACTTTCGGTATGGAAGGTCTGTTCCGTCAGATCGGTATCTACAGCCCGAACGGCCAGCAGTACACCCCGCAGGACCGTGAGCAGGTTGCATACTACAAAGAAGACGAGAAAGGTCAAATCCTGCAGGAAGGTATCAACGAGCTGGGCGCAGGCGCATCCTGGCTGGCCGCTGCGACCTCTTACAGCACCAACAACCTGCCGATGATCCCGTTCTACATTTACTACTCCATGTTCGGGTTCCAGCGTATCGGTGACCTGTGCTGGCAGGCAGGCGACCAGCAGGCTCGCGGCTTCCTGATCGGTGGTACTTCCGGTCGTACGACCCTGAACGGTGAAGGTCTGCAGCACGAAGATGGTCACAGCCACATTCAGTCTCTGACTATCCCTAACTGTATCTCTTACGACCCGTCTTACGCGTATGAAGTGGCAGTCATCATGCATGACGGTCTGCAGCGCATGTACGGTGAAGCGCAGGAGAACATTTACTACTACATCACCACCCTGAACGAAAACTACCACATGCCGGCAATGCCAGCAGGTGCCGAGGAAGGTATCCGTAAAGGTATCTACAAACTCGAAACCATCGAAGGTAGCAAAGGTAAAGTTCAGCTGCTGGGCTCCGGTTCTATCCTGCGTCACGTTCGTGAAGCAGCGCAGATCCTGGCGAAAGACTACGGTGTCGGTTCCGATGTGTACTCTGTGACCTCCTTCACTGAACTGGCGCGTGATGGCCAGGATTGTGAGCGCTGGAACATGCTGCACCCACTGGAAACCCCACGCGTACCGTACATCGCTCAGGTGATGAACGACGCGCCAGCGGTGGCGTCTACTGACTATATGAAACTGTTCGCTGAGCAGGTTCGTACTTACGTTCCAGCTGATGATTATCGCGTTCTGGGTACTGACGGCTTCGGTCGTTCTGACAGCCGCGAAAACCTGCGTCACCACTTCGAAGTTGATGCTTCTTACGTGGTTGTAGCAGCACTGGGCGAACTGGCTAAACGTGGCGAAATCGATAAGAAAGTGGTTGCAGACGCAATTACCAAATTCAACATCGATGCAGAAAAAGTTAACCCGCGTCTGGCGTAAGAGGTAAAAGAATAATGGCTATCGAAATCAATGTACCGGACATCGGGGCTGATGAAGTTGAAATCACCGAGATCCTGGTCAAAGTAGGCGACAAAGTTGAAGCTGAACAGTCGCTGATCACCGTAGAAGGCGACAAAGCCTCTATGGAAGTCCCGTCTCCTCAGGCTGGCATCGTTAAAGAGATCAAAGTCTCTGTTGGCGATAAAACCGAGACTGGCAAACTGATCATGATTTTCGATTCCGCCGACGGTGCAGCAGCTGCTGCACCTGCGCAGGAAGAGAAGAAAGCCGCTCCGGCCGCCGCTGCTCCAGCCGCTGCCGCGAGCGCGAAAGAAGTGAACGTGCCTGACATCGGCGGTGACGAAGTTGAAGTCACTGAGATCCTGGTGAAAGTGGGCGATACCGTTGCGGCCGAGCAGTCACTGATCACCGTAGAAGGCGACAAAGCCTCTATGGAAGTGCCAGCGCCGTTCGCAGGTACCGTTAAAGAGATCAAGATCAACACCGGCGACAAAGTGTCTACCGGCTCTCTGATCATGATCTTCGAAGTGGCAGGTGCAGCACCTGCTGCCGCGCCTGCTCCGGCTCCGGCCGCTGCACCAGCTGCTGCTGGCGGCGCGAAAGACGTTAACGTACCGGACATCGGCGGTGATGAAGTTGAAGTCACCGAAGTGATGGTAAAAGTGGGCGACAAAGTTGCCGCTGAACAGTCACTGATCACCGTTGAAGGCGACAAGGCTTCTATGGAAGTGCCTGCGCCGTTCGCGGGTACCGTTAAAGAGATCAAAATCAGCACCGGCGACAAAGTGTCTACCGGCTCTCTGATCATGGTCTTCAAAGTGGAAGGCGCTGCGCCGGCTGCCGCGGCTGCTCCAGCACCGGCTGCTGCACCGGCTCAGGCTGCTAAACCAGCTGCTGCCCCTGCTGCAAAAGCAGAAAAATCAGAGTTCGCTGAAAACGACGCTTACGTCCACGCGACCCCGCTGATTCGTCGCCTGGCGCGCGAATTCGGCGTGAACCTGGCGAAAGTGAAAGGGACTGGCCGTAAAGGTCGTATCCTGCGCGAAGACGTTCAGACCTACGTGAAAGACGCGGTGAAACGCGCCGAAGCTGCACCAGCTGCAGCCGCTGGCGGCGGTATCCCGGGCATGCTGCCATGGCCGAAAGTGGACTTCAGCAAGTTCGGCGAAATCGAAGAAGTGGAGCTGGGCCGTATCCAGAAAATCTCTGGTGCGAACCTGAGCCGTAACTGGGTGATGATCCCGCACGTTACGCACTTCGATAAGACCGATATCACCGATCTGGAAGCGTTCCGTAAACAGCAGAACGCCGAAGCTGAGAAGCGTAAACTGGACGTGAAATTCACCCCAGTGGTCTTCATCATGAAGGCGGTTGCTGCGGCTCTGGAACAGATGCCACGCTTCAACAGCTCCCTGTCCGAAGACGGCCAGAAGCTGACGCTGAAGAAATACATCAACATCGGTGTTGCGGTTGATACGCCAAATGGTCTGGTTGTTCCGGTCTTCAAAGACGTGAACAAGAAGAGCATCACTGAGCTGTCCCGTGAACTGACCACCATCTCCAAGAAAGCGCGTGATGGTAAGCTGACTGCCGGCGAAATGCAGGGCGGCTGCTTCACCATTTCCAGCATCGGCGGCCTGGGTACCACCCACTTCGCGCCGATTGTGAACGCGCCGGAAGTGGCTATCCTCGGTGTGTCCAAGTCCGCGATGGAGCCGGTGTGGAATGGCAAAGAGTTCGTGCCGCGTCTGATGATGCCAATCTCTCTGTCCTTCGACCACCGCGTGATCGACGGTGCTGATGGTGCGCGTTTCATCACCATCATCAACAACATGCTGAGCGACATTCGCCGCCTGGTGATGTAATCGAAAAGCCGGCCAGTCGGCCGGCTTTTTTCTGATAATCTCATGGCGTTTGTGAGGTTATTGGCGAAAGCGACAATTCGTGAGCCGTTTGTTGTTTCAAAATTGTTAACAATTTTGTAAACTGCGGGCGGATAGAACGACCCGGTGGACGACGGGTATAAACTAAGAGGTCATGATGAGCACAGAAATCAAAACTCAGGTCGTAGTACTTGGGGCAGGCCCGGCAGGTTACTCCGCAGCATTTCGCGCAGCGGATTTAGGTCTGGAAACCGTCATCGTAGAACGTTACAGCACCCTCGGCGGTGTTTGTCTGAACGTCGGCTGTATCCCTTCTAAAGCGCTGCTGCACGTAGCGAAAGTTATCGAAGAAGCCAAAGCGCTGGCTGAACACGGTATCGTCTTCGGCGAGCCGAAAACCGACATCGACAAAATTCGTACCTGGAAAGAGAAAGTTATCACTCAGCTGACCGGCGGTCTGGCGGGTATGGCCAAAGGCCGTAAAGTGAAGGTGGTAAACGGTCTGGGTAAATTCACCGGTGCGAACACCCTGGAAGTGGAAGGCGAAAACGGCAAAACCGTGATCAACTTCGACAACGCGATCATCGCGGCAGGCTCTCGCCCAATCGAACTGCCATTCATTCCACATGAAGATCCACGCGTGTGGGATTCCACCGATGCGCTGGAGCTGAAAACCGTTCCTAAGCGTCTGCTGGTGATGGGCGGCGGTATCATCGGTCTGGAAATGGGTACCGTGTACCACGCGCTGGGTTCAGAGATCGACGTGGTTGAAATGTTCGACCAGGTTATCCCGGCTGCTGACAAAGACATCGTTAAAGTCTTCACCAAGCGCATCAGCAAGAAATTCAACCTGATGCTGGAAACCAAAGTGACTGCCGTTGAAGCGAAAGAAGACGGTATTTACGTTTCCATGGAAGGCAAAAAAGCCCCATCCGAACCACAGCGTTACGACGCCGTGCTGGTGGCGATCGGCCGTGTGCCCAACGGTAAGAACCTCGACGCGGGCAAAGCTGGCGTGGAAGTGGACGACCGTGGCTTCATCCGCGTTGACAAACAGCTGCGCACCAACGTGCCGCACATCTTTGCTATCGGCGATATCGTCGGTCAGCCAATGCTGGCGCACAAAGGTGTTCACGAAGGTCACGTTGCCGCTGAAGTTATCGCCGGCATGAAGCACTACTTCGATCCGAAAGTGATCCCATCTATCGCGTATACCGAGCCAGAAGTGGCATGGGTGGGTCTGACTGAGAAAGAAGCGAAAGAGAAAGGCATCAGCTACGAAACCGCCACCTTCCCGTGGGCGGCTTCTGGCCGTGCTATCGCGTCCGACTGCGCAGACGGTATGACCAAGCTGATCTTCGACAAAGAGACTCACCGCGTAATCGGTGGTGCGATTGTCGGTACCAACGGCGGCGAGCTGCTGGGTGAAATCGGTCTGGCTATCGAAATGGGCTGCGACGCGGAAGACATCGCGCTGACCATCCACGCTCACCCAACTCTGCACGAGTCCGTGGGCCTGGCGGCAGAAGTGTTTGAAGGCAGCATCACCGACCTGCCAAACGCGAAAGCGAAGAAGAAATAAGTTTCTTCAGATGAAAAAAAGCGGCCTGAGGCCGCTTTTTTTATGCGTTGCGTTCAGGGAGCCACGGGTTGCCAGATTTTATCCGGGTTATAGGCGGTTAACGCCCGGGCTTTCTGCTCAGAATCCTTGCCGAGATCGGACTGATACACCTTGTCGTCCTGATTTATCACAAAGCTCATCACGCCCGTTTGACCGTAGCTGACCGGCCACGCCACCATCGCGAAACCGTTATTATCCGGCAGGATCCGGAAGCGATAGCCGTGATAGCCGGTACCCGGCTCTTTCGGGCTAAATGCCGGTCCGAGCGGACTGGGCGTTTCGCCGGGTGAGACGGGCCAGTACAAACCGTCTTTCTTCCCTTCCGAGCTGACAATCTTCTGCGCGTATTTCTGGTTCATCGCAAAGTAGCTTTGCTGCGCATCAACATAGGCATGCAGGGCTTCAATGGCGGCAAGTTCGTTACGCCCGATTTCACGGGTCAGGATCTCTTCAGCCCCTTCTTTGATATCGAATTGCCAGCCGGCGGCGGTTTTGATCACCGGGATGGGAAGCTGCCAGTCGTTGTCTCCAACAACAAGATGCGCCGTATCTCCTTCGACAACGGTGTTATGACGAACTTTCCAGTCGCGCAGGAAACGATCGACGGCATCCGGATCAACGCCTTCGGGGGGGAGAAAATCGCGCCAGTTCTCTCCAAGCAGATTGCTCATCGCGCGCTCATTATGCTCACTAATGGCGCTGGCCAGCGCATCGGTCGCCTGGTCGGGCGTGCTAAAGTACTGCTGCGCCATCGCCGAGGCCGAAAGCATGAACAACACCATTCCACTGAGTAGTTTACTTTTCATGTCGGTTCCCTTAGCGATGTCTAAATTCACGGCGTTCAGCGCGTCCACCAGATACCTGACGGGGCTGCTGCTGGCGAGCCGCAAGCTGCCTGCTTTGCGCACCGCGCTGCTGCTGCGCCTGCCAGTTCGCGGAACGGCTGTCGTTGCCGCTCAGCGCATTGGCCCGGGGCTGACCGTTTCGCTGCTGCAGAGCGCGTTGCTGCGCGGGCTGTGAAACGCGTTTCTCCTGTCTTTGGGTTACAGCCTGACGATTTTCTCGCTGCTGCGTGGTGGTCCGCTTCGCCGTCTGCGGTTTGGTGTCGTAGCCACGGTAGTTGTTGCGCTGCGAAATTTGCTTCAGCTGTTCACTCGAGGCCTGACGCTGCACATCTTTCGTGCCGGGACGTGCCGTTTGCGGGAAGGTTTTCCCCGTGGATTTCTCCATCTGGCTCAGGGCCGCCTGACGCTGGCTATCCCGGTTAACCGGTTTTTGCTGCGTTGAGCTTAGCCCGGTGACTGTGCTGGTGGAGTGGAAACGGGTGTTAAGCTGGTTAGTCGGATAGGGCACACCTTCCCGGTAGGCCGGGTTATGCTGCCAGGTACGGTTGGCGTCCGTCAGACGCTGTCCGCTGATTTTATTAAAGTTCTCAACGTTGATATTGATGTTGTTATCACCGTTGCGGTTATAGCCGCCGTGATTATCCCAGTCACCGTCATGGTGGTGGTCCCAGTCATCGTCGTCATCCCAGTCGATATTGCTGAAAATGGCATAGGTTGTGGCAACGCCCAGGCTGAAGCCTAAGCCGTTGACGAAGCTGTTGCCAAACTGCTCTCCGGGCGTGGGCGGGAGATAGGTGGGAGGATAGGCGGTGTTGGGCCAGGTCCCGTAAACCGTATTGGGGTTATAGGTGGGAACATAAACGACCTGCGGATCGGCAGATTCAATTTTGATCACCGTTGGGGCGGGCGCAGACGCGGTTGTTGTTGTTGCCTCGGTGGCGCGGGTTTTCGCTGGTGCTGGCTTTGTCACGGTGGTGACCGTCTGCTGAGGCGTAGATTGTAAAGCACCGGTCTTCTGTGCCAGCGCGCGCAGGCGTTGAACGGAATCCATCACGTCTTTCGGCTGCGCGAGAAACGCATCGCCCAGATTTTGTACCCACGGCGGGTTTTCACCCATCAGCGACATAAGCTGAGGAAACGCGACCAGCGATTTTACGCTCGGATCCCAGGGCTGGCTGGCAACGGCCTGAATGGCGGCGTCCCCTTCCATTTTAGGGTTGTCTTTTGACCACTGAGCCGCCTGAATCACGTTGGCCGGGTAAGTCGAGGCCATCAGGATTTGTGAAAGCAGGGCGTCAGGGTAGAGCGCAATGGGGGCAACCCACTGATCGATTTGCGCGGCAGTGTAGGTCGGCGCGACCACAGGGGCGGGCTGGGCTACGGCAGGTGCCGCCGGTTGTTGAGCGACGGGGGCTGGCGCAACGGGTTCCGTTGCACGACTTTTGACAAACAAGACGCCTGAGGCGGCAAGCAGCCCGGCACTGCACAGAAGGATGAGCAGATGTGGCTTAAAGGGCAACTTCATAAAATGACTCCAACGAGACCAGCGCTGTGCCGTGAGGCGTTACGGTTGGCGTGAGTATTATTCACCCGTCTTTTACTGTTTTGACTTTTATTGGGAAGCGTCCGGTACGTCCGGATAAAGAGTGTGAGTATTTATTACACAATTATATCTGATGAAGAAAAAACTGAAGCGTCACGGTGCAGAAGAACCGCAAGATGATGCCCTAAATCCCCGCTACACCATGCTTAACGATTCAGCAAACTTTTTAATGTTGCTTTTTTGTAAACGGATTAACACTGTGCAGAAATCCTGCTATGCTGCCCGACGCGGTATCGGGCATTTACCCTACAAACTGCTGTCTCACAGGAGCGTGAAGAGAACGCCCGCCGCATATGACAATGAGAGCGAGGAGAACCGTCGTGCTAGAAGAATACCGTAAGCACGTAGCAGAACGTGCCGCCGAGGGAATTGTACCCAAACCTTTAGATGCAACCCAAATGGCCGCGCTCGTCGAGCTGCTGAAGAACCCGCCTAAGGGCGAAGAAGAATTCCTGTTAGATCTGCTGATCAACCGCGTACCGCCTGGCGTAGATGAAGCTGCCTACGTAAAAGCCGGATTCCTTGCTGCTATCGCCAAAGGCGAAGCCACCTCCCCACTGGTTACTCCTGAAAAAGCCATCGAACTGCTCGGCACCATGCAGGGTGGTTACAACATTCATCCGCTGATTGACGCGCTGGATAACGACAAGCTGGCACCGATTGCCGCTAAAGCGCTCTCGTCTACGCTGCTGATGTTCGATAACTTCTACGATGTGGAAGAAAAAGCCAAAGCAGGCAACGTCTATGCGAAGCAGGTGATGCAGTCCTGGGCCGATGCCGAATGGTTCCTGAATCGTCCAGCGCTGGCTGAAAAAATCACCGTTACCGTTTTCAAAGTGACCGGTGAAACCAACACCGATGACCTCTCTCCGGCACCGGACGCGTGGTCTCGCCCGGATATCCCGCTGCACGCCCTGGCGATGCTGAAAAACGCCCGTGAAGGCATTGAGCCGGATCAGCCGGGCGTTGTCGGCCCGATCAAACAGATCGAAGCGTTGCAGAAAAAAGGTTTCCCGCTGGCTTACGTCGGTGATGTTGTGGGTACCGGCTCTTCCCGTAAGTCCGCGACCAACTCCGTGCTGTGGTTCATGGGTGACGACATCCCGCATGTGCCGAACAAGCGCGGCGGCGGCCTGTGCCTGGGCGGTAAGATTGCCCCAATCTTCTTCAATACCATGGAAGATGCGGGCGCACTGCCGATCGAAGTGGATGTCTCTAACCTGAACATGGGCGACGTGATTGACGTTTACCCGTACAAAGGCGAAGTCCGTAACCACGACACCAACGAGCTGCTGGCAAGCTTCGAGCTGAAAACCGACGTGCTGATTGACGAAGTGCGCGCCGGTGGCCGTATTCCGCTGATCATCGGGCGCGGCCTGACCACCAAAGCGCGTGAAGCACTGGGTCTGCCGCACAGTGATGTATTCCGTCACGCGAAAGACGTTGCGGAAAGCAACCGCGGCTTCTCGCTGGCACAGAAAATGGTCGGTCGCGCCTGCGGCGTCGCCGGTGTTCGTCCTGGCGCCTACTGCGAGCCGAAGATGACCTCCGTCGGTTCTCAGGACACCACTGGCCCAATGACCCGTGACGAACTGAAAGACCTGGCGTGCCTGGGCTTCTCTTCCGATCTGGTGATGCAGTCCTTCTGCCACACCGCGGCGTATCCGAAGCCGGTTGACGTGACCACGCACCACACGCTGCCTGACTTCATTATGAACCGTGGCGGTGTCTCCCTGCGTCCGGGCGACGGCGTTATCCACTCCTGGCTGAACCGCATGCTGCTGCCGGATACCGTGGGTACCGGCGGTGACTCCCATACCCGTTTCCCAATCGGTATCTCCTTCCCGGCGGGCTCCGGTCTGGTGGCGTTTGCTGCGGCGACGGGCGTGATGCCGCTGGACATGCCGGAATCGGTGCTGGTGCGCTTCAAAGGTAAAATGCAGCCGGGTATTACCCTGCGCGACCTGGTTCACGCGATCCCGCTGTATGCGATTAAACAGGGTCTGCTGACCGTTGAGAAGAAAGGGAAGAAAAACATCTTCTCTGGCCGCATTCTGGAAATTGAAGGTCTGCCGGATCTGAAAGTAGAGCAGGCGTTCGAGCTGACCGATGCCTCCGCCGAGCGTTCGGCTGCGGGCTGTACCATCAAGCTGAACAAAGAGCCGATCGTTGAGTACCTGAACTCTAACATCGTGCTGCTGAAGTGGATGATTGCAGAAGGCTACGGCGACCGTCGTACGCTGGAGCGTCGTATCCAGGGCATGGAAAAATGGCTGGCCGATCCGCAGCTGCTGGAAGCCGATGCTGACGCAGAGTACGCGGCGGTGATCGACATCGATCTGGCGGATATCAAAGAGCCAATCCTGTGTGCACCGAACGATCCGGACGACGCGCGTCCGCTGTCCGAAGTTCAGGGCGAGAAGATCGACGAAGTGTTCATTGGTTCGTGCATGACCAACATCGGTCACTTCCGCGCGGCCGGTAAGCTGCTGGATACCCACAAAGGCCAGCTGCCAACCCGTCTGTGGGTGGCGCCGCCAACCCGTATGGACGCGGCTCAGCTGACCGAAGAGGGCTACTACAGCGTGTTTGGTAAGAGCGGGGCGCGTATTGAAATTCCTGGCTGTTCCCTGTGTATGGGCAACCAGGCGCGCGTAGCCGACGGCGCGACGGTGGTCTCCACCTCGACCCGTAACTTCCCGAACCGTTTAGGTACCGGTGCGAACGTCTTCCTGGCCTCTGCGGAGCTGGCGGCGGTTGCGGCGCTGATTGGCAAACTGCCAACGCCGGAAGAGTACCAGACCTTTGTGGCGCAGGTGGATAAGACCGCGGTGGATACCTATCGCTATCTGAACTTCGACCAGCTCTCTCAGTACACCGAGAAGGCCGACGGGGTTATCTTCCAGACGGCAGTATAAACAGCAAAACCGTCTCTACGAGACGGTTTTTAGTGTTTGCACCCTCTCCCGTGGGAGAGGGACGGGGTGAGGGCATCAGGCCGCAGGGTCTTGCTCTCACCTTTTTATTTTCATTCCTCCCACCTCCCACGCTTTTTTTCTTCCTCGCTGCTGCGATAATTACCTTAATGGCTTTGCAGAGGAAAACACTATGGATTACGAATTTCTGCGCGACATCACCGGAGTGGTGAAAGTGCGTATGTCGATGGGCCACGAAGCCGTTGGACACTGGTTTAACGAAGAGGTGAAAGAAAATCTCTCCCTTCTTGATGAGGTTGAACAGGCGGCAAAGACGGTGAAAGGCAGTGAGCGCTCCTGGCAACGCGCCGGGCACGAATACACGCTGTGGATGGACGGTGAAGAGGTCATGGTGCGTGCCAACCAGCTCGAGTTTTCAGGCGACGAGATGGAAGAGGGGATGAGCTACTATGACGAAGAAAGCCTGTCGCTGTGCGGCGTAGAAGACTTCCTTCAGGTGGTGAATGCCTACCGCGAGTTCATGAAACAGCGGTAATTTCCCGAAGCATCCCTGCTCCGGGCAACACTTACACGGCCGGAATGTTGCGGCCGTAGTAGATCTCGCGCATCTCTTTCCAGAGCAGGTCAGTAATCGCCTTACGCTCTTCTTCGCTCAAATCTTCCGGCTTCGTGTGGAACATATAGTGCTTAAGGTCGAACTCCTTAAGTAACATCTTGGTATGGAAGATGTTTTCCTGATACACGTTCACGTCCATCATGTCGTACAGCGACTTCATGTCCTCGGACATAAAGTTCTGAATAGAGTTGATCTCGTGGTCGATGAAGTGCTTCATGCCGTTGACGTCACGGGTAAAACCGCGCACGCGGTAATCTATCGTGACGATATCCGATTCCAGCTGGTGGATGAGATAGTTCAGTGCGTTCAGTGGGGAAATCACGCCGCAGGTCGACACTTCAATATCGGCGCGGAACGTACACAGCCCGCCTTCCGGGTGACTCTCCGGGTAGGTATGGACGCAGATATGGCTTTTATCCAGGTGAGCAACCACTACTTCCGGCAGCGGGCCCGGATGTTCCGTTTTGTCGATAAGCTTCGGATCGACCGGTTCTTCGCTGACCAGTATGGTCACGCTGGCGCCCTGGGGTTCATAATCCTGTCGGGCAATATTCAGGATGTTGGCGCCGATAATGGAACAGGTTTCTGACAGGATCTCGGTCAGACGGTTGGCGTTGTAGAGTTCGTCGATATAGGCGATGTAACCATCGCGTTCTTCCGCTGTTTTGGCATAGCAGATATCGTAAATACAAAAACTCAGGCTTTTGGTCAGGTTGTTAAAGCCATGCAGTTTAAGCTTTTTCAATTAGCTCACCCCCTTAGTGGATAATGCGTCTTGCAGGTACTGCGGCAGAGCAAACGCTGCGGTATGAATAGCCGGATTGTAGTATCGGCACTGTAGACCGGCCTGATGGAAGCGGGCCTGAATAATTTCGGTGGAAAGATGACGTAATACGTCGTTATCCGTCGCCCAGGCAAAGGTCATGATCCCGCCGTAGTACGTCGGAATGGCCGCCTGATAGAAGCTGACATCCTCGAAATAGGTGCTGAGCTTGCGATGGCTATCCAGCGCTTCATCCTGTTGCAGGAAGCAGACGCCGTTTTGGGCGACGAAGATCCCGCCCGGGTTCAGGCAACGCTTGCAGCCTTCGTAGAACGAGGAGGTAAACAGCGACGCGCCAGGGCCGATAGGATCGGTGCAGTCGGAGATAATGACGTCAAAGGTCTGGGTTGTCTGGTTAACAAAGTTAACCCCGTCATCAATCACCAGATTAAAACGCGGATCGTCATAGCTACCGGCATTGTGGTTGGGCAGGTACTGGCGGCAGAACGAGACGACGCCCGCATCGATTTCCACCATGGTGATGGTTTCAATCGAGCGATGGCGGGAAACTTCACGCAGCATTGCACCGTCGCCACCGCCGATAATCAGGACATGCTTTGCATGGCCGTGCGCCAGCAGCGGGACATGGGTCATCATCTCATGATAGATAAACTCATCTCGCTCGGTCGTTTGCACGACGCCGTCCAGGGCCATTACGCGGCCAAAGGCAGCATTCTCGAAGATGATGAGATCCTGGTGATCGGTTTTTTCATGATAGAGCACGTTATCAACGGCAAAGTACTGACCAAACTGGTCATGCAGTGTTTCATGCCACAACGTGTGGTCGGCCATACGCGGACTCCTCCTTTGTTAACATCCGTTACGCTCACAAAAAATGAGCGAAACATGATAGCTAACTATAACCGTGGTTGCACGGCTATAGGTTTAACAGGAGGCGTCGGGAAGGTTATTTGACGTAGGCGAGCAGGCTGAGCGAATCGCGAGCCAGCGCTTTGCATTTTTTAGCCGTGGGAATGCCAATACCGCTTAGGTCACGGTAGCTGTCTTCGCCGAGCGCCTTCATGTCAAAGCTGTCGTAGTTGCTGAGATCCCACTGGTTCTGCTGGGCAAAAAAGACCAGCGCGCGGCGAATTTGCCCGTTGGGTAAATTCTGGTAGCCACAATCATTTTTCAGGAATACAAAAACCGCCGTTAAATCGGCCATATCTTCCGCTTCATTTTCACTGAGCGCATAGCTGTTCGCACACATTGCCATCAGGCTACCGAACAAAATTGTCCTGAAAAACGTCTTCATTGCTTCTACCACTTCTTCACGGAAAATTAACGTTAGCATACTTGATGCCAGTGCGACGATCTTTATTATTGCCGCTTTACTTGACCTTCCGGTAAGGGGAGGGTTTATGCTCAAAAGATCGCCTGCTGGAAATAAGGAAATGAACATGCAACGTCGTGATTTTTTAAAATATTCCGTGGCGCTGGGGGCTGCCAGCGCCTTACCCCTCTGGAGCCGTGCGGTTTTCGCGGCTGACAGGCCTGCCTTACCCATCCCTGATTTGCTGACCGCTGACGCCCGCAGCCGTATCCAGCTTGTCGTTCAGTCCGGTAATACGCTGTTCGGTGCGCACAACGCGACAACCTGGGGCTATAACGGCAATCTTCTCGGTCCTGCGCTACAGCTGCGCAAAGGTAAAGCGGTGACGGTGGATATCCACAACACGCTCGCCGAAGAGACGACGCTGCACTGGCACGGACTGGAAGTGCCGGGCGAGGTAGACGGCGGGCCGCAGGGCATCATCAAAGCGGGCGGCACGCGCAGCGTCACCTTTACGCCCAACCAGCGCGCCGCGACCTGCTGGTTCCATCCGCATCAGCATGGCAAAACGGGCCATCAGGTAGCGATGGGGCTGGCGGGGCTGGTGCTGATTGAAGACGACGAAAGCCGCCTGCTGCGCCTGCCGAAGCAGTGGGGCATCGACGATGTGCCGGTGATTGTGCAGGACAAGAAATTCACCGCTGACGGGCAAATTGACTACCAGCTGGATGTGATGAGCGCGGCGGTAGGCTGGTTTGGCGACACGCTGCTGACCAACGGCGCCATTTATCCTCAGCACGCCGCGCCGAAGGGCTGGCTGCGCCTGCGTCTGCTTAACGGCTGTAACGCGCGTTCCCTCAACTTCGCCAGCAGCGATAAGCGTCCGCTGTACGTGGTCGCCAGCGACGGCGGGCTGCTGCCTGAGCCGGTGAAGGTCAACGAACTGCCGATGCTGATGGGGGAGCGCTTTGAGGTGCTGGTGGATATCAGCGACGGCAAGCCGTTCGATCTTGTGACCCTGCCGGTTAGCCAGATGGGGATGGCGGTCGCGCCGTTTGACAAGCCGCATCCGGTGCTGCGTATCCAGCCGTTACGGGTGACCGCTTCCGGCACGCTCCCTGATACGTTAACCACGCTGCCGGCACTTCCGTCGCTGGATGGGCTTACGCAACGCAAACTGCAGCTCTCCATGAACCCGATGCTCGATATGATGGGCATGCAGGCGCTGATGGCGAAATATGGCGATAAGGCGATGGCGGGGATGCATCACGGGCAGATGATGGGTCACATGAACATGGACCACGGCAACATGGGCGGCATGGGGAACATGAATCACGGCGACCATGGCTTTGATTTCCACAACGCCAACATGATCAACGGCAAAGCGTTCGACATGAACACGCCGATGTTTGCTGCGACAAAAGGGCAGCTTGAGCGCTGGGTGATTTCAGGTGAAGGGGACATGATGCTGCACCCGTTCCATATCCACGGCACGCAGTTCCGCATTCTCTCTGAGAACGGCAAAGCCCCGGACGCGCATCGCGCGGGCTGGAAGGATACGGTGAAGGTGGAAGGCGGCGTCAGCGAGGTGCTGGTGAAGTTTGACCACGATGCGCCGAAGGAGTTTGCCTACATGGCGCACTGCCATCTGCTGGAGCATGAAGATACGGGGATGATGCTGGGCTTTACCGTATAAAAAAAGCCGGGTGGCGGCTTCGCCTTACCCGGCCTACATAGCGTATCCATAGGCCCGGTAAGCGTAAGCGCCACCGGGCTTTTCAGTTACTTGTTTTCGTCAGGCAGTGCATACGCGACAATATAGTCGCCCATCTTCGTGCCAAACGAGCCGTGACCACCCGCGGAGATGACAACGTACTGCTTGCCATTCACTTCATAGGTCATCGGCGTGGCCTGGCCACCCGCTGGCAGACGGCCCTGCCACAGTTTTTCACCGTTGGTCATGTTGTACGCGCGCAGGTAGTTATCTGCGGTTGCCGCGATGAACAGCACGTTACCGGCGGTGGAGATTGGGCCACCCAGCATTGGCATACCCATATTGAACGGCACCGGAACCGGCATTGGGAACGGCATGCTGTCCTGTGGCGTACCAATACGTTTTTTCCATACGATCTGGTTAGTTTTCAGATCCAGACCGGAGATATAACCCCAGGCAGGCTGTTTACACGGCAGACCGAACGGCGACAGGAACGGGTTCAGCGTCACGCCGAACGGTACGCCATACTGCGGCTGAATGCCGGCTTCGGTACCGCTGCCTTTCGCGTCTTTTGGCTGCTCCATTGGGTTGCCCGGACCGCGTGGGATCAGACGGGAAACGAACGGCAGCGCCATTGGGTTGGCAATCGCCACCTGACGGTTAGGGTCGACGGAGATCCCACCCCACTCGAACATCCCCAGGTTACCCGGGAAGACCAGCGTGCCCTGCTCAGAAGGCGGCGTGAAGATGCCTTCATAGCGCAGCTGATGGAACATCACGCGGCACACCAGCTGGTCAAACATCGTGGCACCCCACATGTCTGCCCCGCTGAGGTCTTTCTTCGGACGGAAGCTCAGATCGGAGAACGGCTGGGTTTTGCTGACGTAATCGCCTTTCGCCGCACCCTGCGGAACCGGTTTTTCCGGTGCAGGCACAACCAGCTTGCCGTTGCTGCGATCCAGCACGAAGATGTTGCCGGTTTTCGCTGGAGCGTAAATCACCGGTACGGTTTTGCCGTTAACGGTGATGTCCGCCAGCGTCGGCTGGGACGGCATATCCATATCCCACAGATCGTGGTGAACGGTCTGATAGCTCCAGGCCAGCTTACCGGTGGTCGCGTTCAATGCCACGATAGCGCTGGCATAACGTTCCTGCTCCGGCGTGCGGTTACCGCCCCAGATATCTGGCGTAGTAACGCCCATCGGCAGGTAGACCAGGTCCAGCTTCGCGTCATACGCCGCTGGCGCCCAGGAGTTTGGCGAGTTAAAGGTAAAGGTGTGTTCGTCCGATGGGATCGCGTTTGGATCTTTCGCGCCCGGGTCGAAGGCCCACAGCAGTTTACCGGTGTTCACGTCGAAACCACGGATAACGCCGGAGGTTTCACGTGTGGAGAAGTTATCCGTTACCGAACCGGCAATCACGATGGTTTTATCGGTGATGATGGGCGGGGAGGTCGGCTCATACAGACCCGGCGTGGTGTCCGGCATATTGGTCTGCAGATTCAGGATACCTTTGTTGGCAAAGGTTTCGCACAGCTTGCCCGTTTCGGCATTGATGGCGAACAGACGACCATCGTTCACCGGCAGCATGATGCGGCGAGGACAGTCGGCAATGACTTCCGGGCTCGCATTATCCGGGCGCGCTTCGTGATAAGAGACGCCACGGCAGGTCACGTGCTGGAAGGACGGGTTGGAGTTCAGCTGCGGATCGAAGTGCCATTTCTCTTTACCGGTGGCCGCGTCGAGCGCGAACAGACGCTGGTGCGCCGTACACAGATAAAGCATATCGCCGACTTTAATTGGCGTCACTTCGTTGGTCAGTTCACCCGGATCGTTCGGCATCTTCAGATCGCCGGTACGGAATACCCAGGCTTCTTTCAGGTTTTTAACGTTGTCCGCGTTGATCTGCTTCAGCGGAGAGTAGCGCTGACCTTCCTGGTTACGGCCATAGGCAGGCCAGTCCCCGTCAGCAACCTGAGAGATCGCCGCCGCAGGCGTCGATTCTGCGTTCAGCGTACCGTTGATCTCCTGCGGATCGTTGAAGCCAGCCCAGGTCAGGATACCGCCGCTGATTAACAGCGCTACCACCAGCGCCGCGACCGCACCGCTGGACGGCACGATCAGGCGACGCCAGACGAACGGCAGGATCAGCCAGATGCCGAAGAAGACCAGGATGTCACTGCGCGGCGTCAGCGCCCAGAAGTCAAAGCCGACTTCCCAGACGCCCCAGATCATGGTGGCAAGAAGGAGTGCGGCATACAGCCACAGTGCAGATTGTTTTCTACGCCAGAGCAGGACGGTTACGCCAAGCATAACCAGGCCCGCAATCGGGTAGTACCAGGAGCCGCCGATCGCGACCAGCCAGACGCCACCGATTAACAGGTACAGGCCGCAGAAGGCGGCGAATAGCGCTGTTAATGTCACCAGTAGACGCGGCTGTTTAGAGTTTGTTTCAGCCATAGAAAGTGTACTCGTCAGTTTTTGTTAATAATTTGCTAGCAACTAATTATAGGTATTAACAAGTGTGATCGGAATCACAATATTTGCTTTTTATAACTCATACGCCAGGGTTATCCATTTGCTGATATAATGGCTGGCTTGCGTATCAGTGCTGGATATTAACGCATCCGTATTGAGAGATTTTCATTAAAATCATTTGGTTAGTAATATGAAACATACTGTTGAAGTGATGATCCCGGAAGCCGAGATCAAAGCGCGTATCGCCGAACTGGGTCGTCAAATCACCGAACATTACAAGGACAGCGGCAGCGAAATGGTGCTGGTCGGTCTGTTGCGCGGCTCTTTCATGTTCATGGCAGACCTGTGCCGTGAGGTGCATGTGCCCCATGAGGTCGATTTTATGACCGCCTCCAGCTACGGCAGCGGCATGTCCACCACCCGTGATGTGAAAATCCTGAAAGATCTGGATGAAGATATTCGTGGCAAAGATGTGTTGATCGTTGAGGACATCATCGACTCCGGCAACACGCTGTCAAAAGTGCGCGAGATCCTGAGCCTGCGTGAGCCAAAATCGCTGGCGATTTGCACCCTGCTGGATAAGCCTGACCGCCGTGAAGTGCAGGTGCCGGTGGAGTTCGTCGGTTTCTCTATCCCGGACGAGTTCGTCGTCGGTTACGGTATTGACTACGCACAGCGTTATCGTCATCTGCCGTATGTTGGGAAAGTGGTATTGCTGGACGAGTAATTGCGGTTTGTTGCCCGGTGGCGCTGCGCTTACCGGGCCTACGAATGGGCACATGTAGGCCGGGTAAGGCGCAGCCGCCACCCGGCTTTGTTTATTTATGGTTTACGTGCTTAAGCTGAAGGTTGGCAATTCCCGAACGGTAACGCTGCTCCAGCGTTTCGCGGTTGGTGGCGGTCACTTCCAGGTTGCGCAGCAGACCATCGTGAATACCGTACGCCCAGCCGTGGATCGAGACCTTCTGCCCGCGCTTCCACGCCGATTGCATGATCGTTGAGTGGCCCAGGTTATACACCTGCTCCATCACGTTGAGTTCGCACAGGGTATCCATGCGGCGCTCCTGCGGCATTTCGCCCAGCAGTGAGCTATGTTTGAACCAGATATCGCGGATGTGGAGCAGCCAGTTATCAATGAGCCCCAGCTCCGTGTTTTCAACCGCCGCCTGCACGCCGCCGCAGCCGTAGTGGCCGCAGATGATGATGTGCTCGACTTGCAGAACGTCAACGGCATACTGAACAACAGAAAGACAGTTGAGATCGGTGTGAATCACCAGGTTGGCAACGTTGCGGTGAACAAACAGTTCGCCGGGCTCGAGGCCGGTCAGGCGCTCCGCCGGTACGCGGCTGTCGGAGCATCCAATCCAGAGAAAGCGTGGGTTTTGCGCCTGCGCGAGTTTTCCAAAAAATCCGGGGTCTTCCTCCACCAGCATTTTTGACCATAGTGCATTGTTGCTGATGAGTGTATCTATGTTGTTCATGGAGGTTAGCGACCTGTAACCGAGTAATTGCGTTGCGCTACTATAGGGTAACCCGACTTTTAATGAAACCACACAACGTGTGTCAGAACTGAAGGTAAGTTAATTTCATGGCAATTGCACTGGAGCTTGAGCAGCTTAAAAAAACCTATCCGGGCGGCGTTCAGGCGCTGCGCGGAATAGATCTTAAAGTAGAGGCCGGTGATTTTTACGCGCTTCTGGGGCCGAACGGGGCGGGGAAATCGACTACCATCGGCATCATTAGCTCGCTGGTGAACAAAACCTCCGGCCGCGTCAGCGTGTTCGGATACGACCTGCAAAAAGATGTGGTCAACGCCAAGCGCCAGCTGGGTCTGGTACCGCAGGAATTCAACTTCAACCCGTTTGAGACGGTGCAGCAGATCGTCGTTAACCAGGCGGGTTATTACGGCGTTGAGCGTAAAGAGGCCCTGGAGCGGAGCGAAAAATACCTCAAGCAGCTCGATCTGTGGGAAAAGCGTAACGAACGCGCCCGGATGTTATCCGGCGGGATGAAGCGCCGCCTGATGATTGCCCGTGCGCTGATGCACGAGCCAAAGCTGCTGATCCTCGATGAGCCGACGGCGGGCGTAGACATTGAGCTGCGCCGCTCCATGTGGGGCTTCCTGAAAGACCTCAATGACAAAGGCACCACCATCATTCTGACTACCCACTACCTGGAAGAGGCGGAAATGCTGTGCCGCAACATCGGCATCATTCAGCACGGCGAGCTGGTGGAAAACACCTCGATGAAGAACCTGCTCTCCAAGCTGAAATCAGAAACCTTTATTCTCGATCTGGCGGCAAAGAGCCCGCTACCGAAGCTTGAAGGGTACCAGTATCGTCTGGTGGATACCTCAACGCTGGAAGTGGAAGTGCTGCGCGAGCAGGGGATTAACAGCGTGTTCTCCCAGCTGAGCGCGCAGGGTATTCAGGTTTTAAGTATGCGTAACAAAGCGAACCGACTGGAAGAGCTGTTTGTCTCTCTGGTGCAGGATAAACAAGGAGACAAGGCATGACGCATCTTTACTGGGTCGCGCTGAAAAGTATCTGGGCGAAAGAGATTAACCGTTTTATGCGCATCTGGGTGCAAACCCTGGTGCCGCCAGTCATCACGATGACGCTCTATTTCATCATCTTCGGTAACCTGATTGGTTCCCGGATTGGTGAGATGCACGGCTTTACCTATATGCAGTTTATCGTGCCTGGCCTGATCATGATGGCGGTGATCACCAACGCCTATGCCAACGTGGCGTCGTCCTTCTTTAGCGCCAAGTTCCAGCGCAATATTGAGGAGCTGCTGGTGGCACCGGTGCCAACGCATGTGATCATTGCCGGTTACGTCGGTGGCGGCGTGGCGCGCGGTCTGTGTGTTGGGATCCTGGTGACGGCCATCTCGCTGTTCTTCGTGCCGTTCCAGGTGCACTCCTGGCTTTTCGTGGCCCTGACCCTGCTCCTGACGGCGATCCTCTTCTCGCTGGCCGGTCTGCTGAACGCCGTGTTTGCCAAAACGTTTGACGACATCAGCCTGATCCCGACCTTCGTGCTGACGCCGCTGACCTATCTCGGCGGGGTGTTCTACTCCCTGACGCTGCTGCCGCCGTTCTGGCAGGCGCTGTCGCACCTGAACCCGATCGTCTACATGATCAGCGGTTTCCGCTTTGGCTTCCTCGGCATCACAGATGTGCCGCTGTTTACCACGGTGGCGGTGCTGGTGGTGTTCATCATCGTCTTCTACCTGCTGTGCTGGTATCTGATCCAGCGCGGACGCGGTCTGCGCAGCTAGCCCTCAGCCCGGCGACATTCTGTCTGCCGGGCACTTTCTTTGACAGTTATCACCGAAAGCTAACCTTCACTCCGCTAAACTACTTGCCTGCTAAGGAGAGAGTTATGCTGGGATGGGTTATCACCTGCCACGATGAACGGGCGCAGGACATGCTGCTGAAGCTGGAAGCCAGGTTTGGTCCGCTGCCACAGTGTTGCGCGGTTAACTACTGGCGCGGCTTGAGTACCAACATGCTTGGCCGGATGATGTGCGATGCCCTTCATGAAACCGACACCGGAGACGGCGTGATTTTCCTTACCGATAAATCCGGCGCGGCGCCGTACCGTGCTGCGGCCCTGATGAGCCATAAGCACGACTGCTGCGAGGTGATCTCCGGTATTAGCTTTCCACTGCTTGAAATGATGTATCCCCATCGCGAGACCTTAACCAGCGCAGCGTTCCGTAACGCTATCGTTTCGCTGGGTACCCCGGGCGTCAGCAGCTTGTGGCATCAACAGCAAAAAAATCCTCCCTTTGTCCTGCTGCATGACCTGTATAAGAATTAAACATTGGTATTGATGTCGCTTTTGCTACAATGGCGTAAGTATTTCCGCTTCGAATAAGACCCTCATGTTCACGCGTATTGTTTTCCTGCTATTGATGTTCGTGTCCGGCACTGTTTCTGCCAGTTTATTAAGTCAGCAAAGACTGCCTGCTCAATATATGCAAACCACCGAAGATGCGGCGATTTGGGCGCAGATCGGCAACAGCGTCATTAACGTTGGCAACGTGCGGGCAGGGCAGATCCTCGCGGTGGTGCCTGCGGCGGCGGACTACTATGAATTTCGCTTCGGATTTGGCACGGGCTTTATCGACAAGGGGCATCTGGAGCCGGTTCAGGGCAAACAGCGCGTCGAGGATGGCCTGGGGGATTTGAACAAACCGCTGAGCAATCAAAACCTGATAACGTGGAAAGACACGCCCGTTTATAACGCCCCGAACAACGGCAGCGCACCCTTCGGCACCTTAAGCGCCAATCTTCGCTATCCGATCCTGAACAAACTTAAAGACCGTTTAAACCAGACCTGGTTTCAGATCCGCATCGGTAATCGTCTGGCGTGGATCAGCAGCCTGGATGCGCAGGAAGATAACGGCCTTCCTGTTCTGACCTACCATCATATTTTGCGCGATGAAGAAAACACGCGCTTTCGACATACGTCCACGACGACCAGCGTACGTGCGTTCAATAACCAGATGGCATGGCTTCGCGATCAGGGCTATACCACCCTGACGATGTACCAGCTGGAAGGGTACGTGCGTAACAAAATGAACCTGCCTGCGAAATCGGTGGTGATAACCTTTGACGATGGCCTGAAATCTGTCAGCCGCTATGCTTATCCTGTGCTGAAAGAGTACGGCTTCAAGGCTACCGCGTTTATTATCTCTTCCCGCATAAAAGGCCATCCGCAGAAGTGGGATCCTAAATCCCTGCAGTTTATGAGCGTGCAGGAGATTAAGGGGATTCAGGATGTGTTCGATATTCAGTCTCATACCCACTTCCTGCACCGCGTGGATGCCAATAAGCATCCGATTTTACTGAGCCGCAGCTATCACGTGATTTTGTTTGATTTTGAACGCTCGCGTCGCGCGCTGGCGCAGTTTAACCCGCGCGTGCTGTATGTCTCTTACCCCTTCGGCGGCTACGACAATAAAGCGATAAAGGCGGCGAATGATGCCGGTTTCCATCTGGCGGTGACGACGGTGAAAGGAAAGGTGAAGCCGGGGGATAATCCGTTCTTACTGAAACGCCTGTACATCTTAAGAACGGATTCGCTGGAGACGATGTCGCGGCTGATCAGCAATCAGCCGCAGGGGTAGTGCTTATGCAACCTGAACCGGAATCGCCTTTGCGGTGCGCTTCATTTCATTGTCGCCTTCGAAGTAGGCGACTTTAGGCTGCCAGCGGCGCGCTTCTTCGTCAGACATCATCACGAAGCTGGCGATGATCACGATATCACCCACGTCCGCGCAGTGCGCGGCTGCGCCGTTAACGGAGATGATTTTGGACCCGCGCTCGGCGGCAATCGCGTAGGTAGAGAAGCGTTTGCCGTTGTTCACGTTCCAGATATCAATCGCTTCGTTTTCGAGGATACCTGCTGCATCAAGGAAATCCTGGTCAATGGCGCAGGAGCCTTCATAGTGCAGGTCGGCCTGCGTGACTTTCACACGGTGAAGCTTACCTTGCAGCATTTTGCGAATCATTACGTTTACCTATCATTATCAGGGGTGAAGGGAACTACGCCAGCTCAACCACTTTATTGTCGATCAGACGCGCCTGACCTAGCCAGGCCGCCACCAGGATGACTGCGCGCTTGCTGTTCTGGGTTAATTCCAGCAGCGTATCAGCATCACGAATTTGTACGTCGTCAGCACGAAGGCCTTTATCGTTAAGCGCCTGCTCGGCAAGGGCGATAATTTCTTCTGCTGTTAACTCTTTTGCCAGCATCTGCTCTGCCATGGTGTTCATGACCTTGCTTAAGCCCGGCGCGATTTTACGCTGTTCGGCAGTCAGGTAGCCATTTCGCGAGCTGAGTGCCAGACCGTCTTTGGCGCGTACAATCGGTACGCCGACAATCTCGATATCGTAACCCATATCCGCAACCATCTTGCGGATCAGCGCCAGCTGCTGGAAATCTTTCTCGCCAAAGCAGGCTACGTCCGGCTGTACCAGGTTGAACAGCTTGCTGACGATGGTGGAAACGCCGCGGAAATGGCCCGGGCGGCTCGCGCCTTCGAGCATGGTGGAAATGCCCGGGACGTCAACGTAGGTTGCCTCTTCGGTACCCTGCGGGTAAACATCCGCCGGTGCAGGTGAGAAAACGATATCCGCGTGGCGTTTTTTGAGCTTCTCGCAATCTTCCTGCAGGGTACGCGGGTAGCGTGCCAGATCGTCTGCGCGGTCAAACTGCATGGGGTTCACGAAGATACTGACCACCACGATATCTGCTCGTGCACGGGCTTCGTCGACGAGCTTCATGTGGCCGTCATGCAGATTGCCCATGGTCGGGACCAGTGCGATACGTTTACCTTCCTGTCGCGCGCGGCGGATATGCTGGCGAAGCAGCGGCAGGGTTTCAATGATTAGCACAACGAGACTCCTTAATGGAAACTGTGTTCTTCACCCGGGTAAACACCGGATTCAACGTCGGCAATATACTGCCTGACCGCAGCGCGCATGTCGCCCGCTTCGGCGAGGAAATTTTTGGCAAATTTCGGGATGTGTCCGCCGGTGATACCGAAGGCGTCGTGCATCACCAGAATCTGACCGTCGGTGACGTTGCCTGCACCAATACCAATCACCGGAATGGACAGCGCGTCGGTGATGCGTTTCGCCAGCTCAACCGGCACGCACTCCAGCACCAGCAGCTGGGCACCTGCGGCTTCCAGCGCCAGGGCATCATCCAGCAGCGTCTGGGCTGCATCGCCACGGCCCTGCACCTTATAGCCGCCAAAGATATTGACGGACTGCGGCGTCAGGCCTAAATGCCCGCACACCGGCACGGCGCGCTCGGTGAGCCTCTTCACCGTATCCACAAGCCAGGCGCCGCCTTCAATTTTGACCATATTGGCACCGGCACGCATCACTGCCGCCGCGTTTTCGAATGCCTGTTCCGGCGTGGCATAGGCCATAAACGGCAGATCGGAAAGCAGCAGGCAGGCTGGGGCGCCACGGCGCACGGCGCGGGTATGGTAAGCGATATCCTCAACCGTTACCGGCAGGGTGGAATCATGTCCTTGTACCGTCATCCCTAACGAGTCCCCGACCAGCATGACGTTGATCCCCTCTTCGGCAAACAGTTTGGCGAAGCTGTAGTCATACGCGGTGATGGTGGCGAAGCGTTTTTTTTCCTGTTTGCATTTCTGCAGTAAGGAGATGGTGGTTGGTTTCATACTGTTTCCTGATAGCCCAAAAGCGAATCTTTGCGCATTCTAACAGTAACATTCGAGGGAACAATGATTTTAGGTAAACGATTAACCATAAATATTTTATGGTTAATCGCCAAAAAAACAGCCTTACCAGCGGGCGGGTTTCTCCGCACCGAGACTGTTGAGAACGGCCTTTAGCGAGAGCCCGTCAGGGAAGGTAAGGGAAGGGGCAACTTCATACAGTGGCCAGAGCATAAACCCGCGATTTTTCATGTCGTAATGCGGTACGGTGAGGCGTTCAGTGTTAATCACCTCATGGCCGAACAGCATAATATCGAGATCAAGCGTGCGCGGCCCCCAGCGTTCGGCTTTGCGTACGCGGCCCTGCTGAAGCTCAATACGCTGGGTATTGTCCAGCAGCGCTTCGGGACCCAGCTCAGTCTCAAGAACCACGGCGGCGTTGAGGTAGTCTGGCTGATCCTGCGGCCCCAGCGGCGGGGTGCGATAGAACGAGGAGACCGCCACGATGCGGCTTTGCGGGATCTCACCCAGCGCCTCTACGGCAGCATTCACCTGCTCCAGCGGTGAGGCTAAATTGCTGCCGATGGCGATATACGCGAGGGTCATGCTGTCCCTTCACGACGCGGCGCGCGTTTGCGCGGGCGACGATGACGGCGACGCGGTTCCGGCTCTTCATCCAGCCCGGTCAGCATATCTTTCTGCTCTGGCGGGGCGGAGACCTGGAATTCAGCCCACCACTGCGCCAGACGCTGCAGCTCCTGGTTGCGTTCAATTTCAGCGCGCAGCGACAGGAGATCGAAGGCGGCACGGAACTTAGGATGCTCCATCAGCTTCCAGGCGCGTTTGCCCTGACGACGGGACATGCGCAGCTGAAGCTGCCAGATGTCGCGCACCAGAGTGGTAATACGTTTCGGAATGGCGAGCGTGCGGCAGCCTTCGTCCAGCACATCGTTGGCGGCCAGCGCGAACGCATCGTAATAGGCGAGCCCGCTCTCCTGGGTAATGCGCTGGGCCGTTTCCAGCAGCGGATACCAGAACATCGCGGCAAACAGGAACGCCGGGTTCACGCGCATGTCGTTGCGAATGCGGGTATCGGTATTCTTCAGCACCTGCGCAATCATCCGCTCCATTGGGCTGTCACCGTTTTCGGTGAAGTAGCGGGTAATGGTCGGGAACAGCGGCTGGAACAGGTTGTATTCGCGCAGAAGATTATAGGTTTCAAAGCCGTGGCCGGCCTGCAGCAGCTTCAGCGCTTCTTCGAACAGGCGAGCAGGCGGCACGTCGTTAATCAGCGTCGCCAGACGCGGGATCGGCTCGGCCGTTTCCGGGCTGATGCGCATATTGAGCTTGGCGGCAAAACGCACGGCGCGCAGCATACGTACGGGATCTTCACGGTAGCGCGTTTCCGGCGTGCCGATCAGGCGGATCAGACCTTCTTTCAGGTCCTGCATGCCGCCGACGTAATCGCGCACGGTGAAATCCGCCACGCTGTAATAGAGGCTGTTGATGGTGAAGTCGCGACGCTGGGCATCTTCTTCGATAGAGCCGAAGATGTTGTCGCGCAGCAGCATACCGTTCTGGCCGCGCTGCGACGTGGTGCGATCGGATGCGCCCGCTTCGTGGTGGCCGCGGAAGGTCGCCACTTCGATAATTTCCGGCCCAAACATCACGTGAGCCAGACGGAAGCGGCGGCCAACGAGACGACAGTTGCGGAATAATTTGCGCACCTGCTCAGGCGTGGCGCTGGTCGTCACGTCGAAATCTTTCGGTTTTTTGCCCAGCAGTAAATCACGCACCCCACCGCCGACGAGATAGGCCTCGTAGCCCGCTTTATTCAGACGATAGAGTACCTTGAGGGCATTTTCACTGATATCTTTGCGGGAAATAGAGTGCTGCTCACGCGGAATAACCGACATGTGTGGCTGTGCAATAGCATCATTCGCCATGCTCTCTTCACGGCTTAGCACTTTACGGCAAAAATTAGCGACTCGGGTAAAAATGGTACACCTCGTAGTGTGTTTTGTTATGAAAAAAGCGGCTAATCATAGCTCAGCGCAACGCATTTGAGAATGCTGGATTTTTGGCACAGCCCTGAGCGTCCAGTTGGCGATGGCCATTTTCAGCAGTTCGTCAATACGCAGATCCTGCCATTCGTTGGTTACATTCTGGTTGAGAAAACGCAGCGCGTCGATCAAAACAGGACGCGGATCGCCGTCTGGCAGGGCCGGGGCGTGGTTCTGCTTTGATAATTTTAAGCCCTGCGTATTCACCGCCAGCGGCAGATGAATGTAGTCCGGTGCCGTCCAGCCAAACTGGTGATACAGCGAGATTTGCCGTACGGTCGGCTCGACCAGATCCGCCCCGCGCACAATTTCCGTCACGCCCTGGAAATGATCGTCCACCACCACGGCCAGGTTGTAGGCGAACAGGCCATCGCGACGGTGAATAATAAAATCCTCACGCGCCAGACGTTCATCGGCATGAATCTCACCGGAGAGTAAATCGTGAAAGCGCGTCACCGGTGAGCGCTGCAGTATTCGCACGGCGGCATTTTCAGGACCGTTGTTCAACGTGCGGCAGTGGCCGTCATAGACGCCGCCTGCGCTCTGGATACGCGCGCGGGTGCAGGTGCAGTTATAGGAAAGCCCCTGAGCGCGAAGCCAGGCCAGACGTTCCCGATACGCCTCGTGACGTGTCGACTGCCACAGAACCTCGTCATCCCAGTGAAGACCGTAATGTTCCAGCTGACGCAGAATCGTCTCTGCTGCACCGGGAACTTCACGCGGAGGGTCAATATCTTCAATGCGGACGAGCCATTTTCCCTGACGGGCGCGAGCCTGCAGGTAGCTGCCGAGCGCGGCAATTAATGAGCCGAAGTGTAATTCACCGGAAGGAGATGGCGCGAAGCGCCCAATATAGTGTGATTCAGACATATCAACAGTAACAAGGCGGGAGAGACTCCCGCCTTTGGAGTGTGTAAACAGCGCTGGTGTTAACCGGCCATCTGTTTTTCGCGGATTTCGGCCAGCGTTTTGCAGTCGATGCACAGATCGGCGGTTGGACGCGCTTCCAGGCGACGAATGCCAATTTCAACACCGCAGGATTCGCAGTAGCCAAAATCTTCGTCTTCGACTTTTTTCAGCGTTTTCTCGATCTTTTTGATCAGTTTGCGTTCGCGGTCACGGTTACGCAGTTCGAGGCTGAACTCTTCTTCCTGAGCGGCACGGTCTACCGGATCCGGGAAGTTAGCAGCTTCATCCTGCATATGAGTAACGGTGCGATCGACTTCATCCCTGAGTTGATTACGCCATGCTTCAAGAATACGCTTGAAGTGCGACAGCTGGGCTTCGTTCATATACTCTTCGCCCGGTTTCTCTTGATACGGCTCCACCCCAGCGATGGCGAGAATACTCAGGGACGATGTTTTACGGTTTTGCCCTTCTTGCATGTTGCTTCTCCTTAACACGCACTATCGATCCCCGTGTTGGGGGAAAAATCAGGTCGCTATAAATAGCAGATGCTTTTCCGTATGGCAATTATCTAAACGTAACACTTGACAAGCCTGTGAGGAAAAGCGTATTTGCGCACGCGGCCAGAACACTTAATAGTCAATCGTCTAATCCCTTATAAGACAATGGGAAGAGAGGATCTCAGAGTCATATTATCGGCAGAAAGTTCCGCTTTATAAGCGAAAACCTCTACCCCCTGCTTTTGTGCCTCATTCAACAATTGCGCGTATTTAGGATCAATATGGCGGGCAGGGGAGAAACGTTCAATGGCTGAATGCAATACCGCAAACAGCAATACGGCGCGTTTGCCCGCCGCCGCAACACTCATTAGCTCTCGCAGATGCTTCTGGCCACGTAGCGTTACCGCATCCGGGAAGTAGCCATTTTCCTGTTCCGCTAACGTCACTGATTTTACTTCAATATAGCACTCCGGCCTGTCTTCCGCCTGTAACATGAAGTCAATTCTGCTGCCTTCATCGCCATATTTCACTTCGCTTTTATGCGTGCCATAACCAACCAGTTCGGGAATAACGCCATGGGTCAGCGCTTCCTTAACTAACTGATTGGCGCGCAGGGTATTAACGCAAATAAATGCCCCGTTTTGGGTTTCGGTCATTTCCCAGGTATGAGCATATTTGCGTTTAGTATTTTCTGATGTGGAATACCAGACCCTGTCACCCGGCGTCGCACAGCCCGTCATGGCACCGGTATTGGGGCAGTGCAGGGTGAGCTGTTCGCCTTCTGGCGTGATCACATCGGCGAGGAAGCGTTTGTAGCGTTGGACAAGCGTAGCGTGCTGCAGGGGAGGACTAAACTTCATCAGAATTCCTTTCGGTGTCGCCCAGCGTCCAGCGCTGTAGCGGCGTATAGCGGGTGCGTCCCTGAATAAAGACGGATTCATAAAGCGCGAATGTGTTGACCTGAAAGGCCCAGTGAAAACCCGGCGGCGGGATGGCAACGGCCTGACCGGCATCGCGCAGCAGGGTGATGTGCGGATGAAACGGCTGTGGGCTTTGATAACAGCCGCTGCGCGCCGCCTGCGCGCGCAGCATGTTCGCCAGCTGTAATAATCCGCGCGGAGGCTGTCGCGTACCCAGCCAGACCACGCGCGAACGCAGCCACTGGCCCGCGTCGTCGAGGTGCAGCGTAAATTCCGGCTGGGCAATACGCCCTGCCATGGCGGCTAGCGCCCGCTGTTTTTCGGCACTGACGTCGCCCAAAAAGGCCAGCGTCAGGTGCAGGTTGGCCGCCGCGACAGGGCGTCCGGCCTCCGGCGGGAAGTGGTCAGCGCGCCAGCGAACAATTTGACGCTGTAAGGGGGTGGGCAATTCAATGGCAAAAAACAGCCGTTTCGACTCAGGCATACGGAGGACTCGGTAATGATATGCGCCGATGCTACAATGTACGCCGACGAATGTTAACCCTCTGGAGCTGTTAGTGTCCTCATTGCCGGTCGCCGTTGTTCTTCCTGACCTTCTCGCTGCCTTACGCTATTCCCCGCAGGTTTTGCTGAATGCCCCGACGGGGGCGGGTAAGTCCACCTGGCTGCCGCTGCAGATTCTGAAAGAGGGGAACATCAGCGGGAAAATTATCCTGCTGGAGCCGCGCAGGCTGGCCGCGCGCAACGTAGCGCAGCGCCTCGCGGAACTGCTAAATGAAAAACCGGGCGAAACGGTAGGGTACAGGATGCGCGCCGAGACCTGCGTGGGTCCGACAACGCGCCTTGAGGTGGTCACCGAGGGCATTCTCACCCGCATGCTGCAAAACGATCCGGAGCTGACCGGCGTCGGGTTGGTGATCCTGGATGAATTTCACGAGCGCAGCCTGCAGGCGGATCTGGCCCTCGCGCTGTTGCTGGACGTTCAGCAGGGACTGCGTGACGATCTCCGGCTGCTGATAATGTCGGCCACGCTGGACAATGCGCGGCTACGGCAGGCGTTACCCGATGCGCCTGTCATCAGCTCTGAAGGGCGGGCGTTTCCAGTTGAACGCCGCTATCAACCGCTTCCCTCCCATCAGCGTTTTGACGAAGCGGTCGCCATTGCCACCGCAGAACTGCTGCGTCAGGAACCCGGCTCGCTGCTGCTGTTTTTGCCGGGCGTCGGGGAGATCCAGCGCGTGCAGGAGCAGCTTTCCTCTCGCGTAGGCGGTGATGTACTGCTCTGCCCGCTCTACGGCGCGCTGTCGCTGCAGGAGCAGCGTAAAGCTATCCTTCCTGCCCCGGTTGGACAGCGCAAGGTGGTACTGGCAACCAATATTGCTGAAACCAGTTTGACCATCGAAGGTATTCGCCTGGTGGTCGATAGCGCGCAGGAGAGGGTGGCAAGCTTTGACCCGCGCACCGGGCTGACTAAACTCCTGACGCAGCGCATCAGCCAGGCATCAATGGTGCAGCGCGCGGGCCGCGCGGGGCGACTTGAGCCGGGTATCTGCCTGCATTTGACCAGCGCAGAGCAGGCGGAACGCGCGGCGCAGCAAAGCACACCGGAAATTTTACAAAGCGATTTGTCTGGCCTGGTGATGGATCTGCTGCAGTGGGGCTGCCCGGATCCTGGACAGCTTACCTGGCTTGATTCCCCGCCAGCCGTGAACCTCACCGCTGCGCGCAACCTGTTGACCCAGCTTGGTGCGCTGGAAGGCGAACGTCTGACGGTACGCGGCCAGAAAATGGCGGCACTGGGCAACGATCCGCGTCTGGCCGCGATGCTGGTGGCCGCGCAGGGGGAAGATGAGATTGCCACAGCGGCCAAACTGGCGGCTATCCTTGAGGAGCCGCCGCGCGGAGGCAGTAGCGATCTGGGGCAGGCGTTTTCGCGCAATCAGGGGAACTGGCAGCAGCGGGCGCAGCAGCTCTGTAAGCGGCTTAACAGCCGCGGCGGCGTGCCAGACAGTGAGAGCATCTCCCGGCTGTTAGCGCAGGCGTTTCCGGACCGGATTGCGCGTCGGCGCGGGCTGGACGGTCGCTACCAGCTGGCAAACGGTATGGGGGCGATGCTGGACAGCGATGATGCCCTGACGCGTCATGAGTGGCTGATTGCGCCGCTCCTGCTGCAGGGGAGCAACTCCCCGGATGCGCGTATCCTGCAGGCGATTGCCGTCGATATTGACGCCCTGACCCGTACCTGTCCGCATCTGCTCCAGCAATCGGACATCGTCGAGTGGGATGACGCCCAGGGCACGCTGAAGGCGTTTCGTCGTAGCCAGATTGGCAAACTGACACTCGGAACGAAGCCGCTGGCGAAGCCGTCGGAAGACGAGCTCCATCAGGCTATGCTGAACGGCATTCGGGAAAAAGGGCTGAGCGTGCTGAACTGGACGCCGGAGGCTGAGCAGTACCGCATTCGCCTGCACTGCGCCGCTCGCTGGTTGCCGGAGTACGCCTGGCCAGCGGTGGATGACGAAACGTTACTCGCGTCGCTGGAGACCTGGCTACTGCCGCAGATGAGTGGCGTACACTCCCTGCGGGCGCTGAAAGCGCTTGATGTTAAGGTCGCGTTACAGAATTTACTGGACTGGTCATTGCGTCAACGTCTGGATAGTGAACTGCCAGGGCATTACACTGTGCCGACCGGAAGCCGGATTGCCATCCGTTATCATGAGGATAATCCGCCGGCGCTGGCGGTTCGAATGCAGGAGATGTTTGGTGAGGCAACTACGCCGTCTATCGCTGAAGGGCGCGTGCCGTTGGTGCTTGAACTGCTGTCGCCTGCGCATCGACCCTTGCAGATCACTCGCGATCTGGGGGCGTTCTGGGCGGGGAGCTACCGTGACGTGCAGAAAGAGATGAAAGGGCGGTACCCCAAACACGTCTGGCCGGACGATCCGGCGAATACGGCGCCGACGAAGCGGACGAAGAAGTATTCCTGATAGGGATGTGCGGCCTGATGCCCTCACCCCGGCCCTCTCCCACAGGGAGAGGGAGAACTAATTTTGAGAGATTTCTTCTTTCACAGACCGGTGGAAGAAAAGAGAATCGGGCCTTTGCGCCTGAAAGTTGCGGAGAAAAAGCATGGCGGGGAATGACCGCGAGCCAATAGGACGTAAGGGAAGACCAACGCGTCCGGCGAAAGAAAAGGTAAGCCGTCGTCGCCTCAGAGATGAGGACTATGACGATGACTATGAAGACGATGATGAGGATGAAGAACCGATGCCGCGTAAAGGGAAAGGCAAAGGGCGCAAGCCTCGGGGCAAACGCGGCTGGTTCTGGCTGCTGCTGAAGCTCTTTATTGTTTTTGTTGTGCTGATGGCAATTTACGGCGTCTATCTGGATCAGAAGATCCGCAGCCGTATCGACGGTAAAGTCTGGCAGTTACCTGCGGCAGTGTATGGCCGCATGGTGAACCTTGAGCCAGATATGTCCATCACGAAAAACGAAATGGTAAAACTGCTGGAAGCCACCCAGTATCGTCAGGTGTCAAAAATGACGCGCCCTGGCGAATTTACCGTGCAGGCCAACAGCATTGAGATGATCCGCCGTCCGTTTGATTTCCCGGACAGCAAAGAGGGTCAGGTGCGCGCGCGTCTGACCTTTGACGGCGATCGTCTGGATACCATCGAGAACATGGATAACAACCGTCAGTTCGGTTTCTTCCGTCTCGATCCCCGCCTGATCACCATGCTCTCGTCGGCGAACGGCGAACAGCGTCTGTTCGTGGCGCGTAACGGCTTCCCGGATCTGCTGGTTGATACCCTGCTGGCAACCGAAGACCGCCACTTCTACGAGCATGACGGCATCAGCCTCTACTCGATTGGCCGTGCGGTCCTGGCTAACCTGACCGCGGGCCGTACCGTGCAGGGGGCAAGTACGCTGACCCAGCAGCTGGTGAAGAACCTGTTCCTCTCCAGCGAGCGCTCTTACTGGCGTAAAGCGAACGAAGCGTATATGGCCGTGCTGATGGATGCGCGCTACAGCAAGGATCGTATCCTTGAGCTGTATATGAACGAGGTGTACCTCGGTCAGAGCGGCGACAACGAAATCCGCGGCTTCCCGCTGGCGAGCCTGTACTACTTTGGTCGTCCGGTCGAAGAGCTGAGTCTGGACCAGCAGGCGCTGCTGGTGGGCATGGTGAAAGGGGCATCCATTTATAACCCGTGGCGTAACCCGAAACTGGCGCTGGAGCGTCGTAACCTCGTTCTGCGTCTGCTGCAACAGCAGCAGGTGATTGACCAGGAGCTGTACGACATGCTGAGCGCACGTCCGCTCGGCGTGCAGCCGCGCGGTGGGGTGATCTCGCCTCAGCCTGCGTTTATGCAGCTGGTGCGTCAGGAGCTGCAGAGCAAGCTTGGCGATAAGGTGAAAGATCTCTCCGGCGTGAAGATCTTTACGACCTTTGACTCCGTGGCGCAGGATGCGGCAGAAAAAGCGGCGGTGGAAGGCATTCCGGCGCTGAAGAAACAGCGTAAGCTCTCCGATCTTGAAACCGCGATGGTGGTGGTTGACCGTAACTCCGGCGAAGTTCGTGCGATGGTGGGCGGTGCCGAGCCGCAGTTTGCTGGCTATAACCGTGCCATGCAGGCGCGTCGCTCGATCGGCTCTCTGGCAAAACCGGCGACCTATCTCACTGCCTTGAGTCAGCCAAACCAGTATCGTCTGAATACCTGGATTGCGGATGCGCCGATCTCCCTGCGCCAGCCTAACGGCCAGGTGTGGTCACCGCAGAACGACGACAAGCAGTTTAGCGGTCAGGTGATGCTGGTGGATGCGTTGACGCGCTCCATGAACGTGCCGACGGTGAACCTGGGCATGTCGCTGGGTCTGCCAGCGATTGTCGATACCTGGCAGAAGCTGGGCGTGGCGAAAGATCAGCTGCACCCGGTACCGGCGATGATCCTGGGGGCGCTCAACCTGACGCCGATCGAAGTGGCGCAGGCGTTCCAGACGATCGCCAGCGGCGGTAACCGCGCGCCGCTCTCCGCCCTGCGTTCGGTGATTGCCGAAGATGGCTCCGTGCTGTATCAGAGCTTCCCGCAGGCGGAACGTGCCGTTCCTGCGCAGGCAGCCTATATGACGCTGTGGACGATGCAGCAGGTGGTGCAGCGCGGTACCGGCCGTCAGCTGGGAGCGAAGTATCCGGGCCTGCATCTGGCGGGTAAAACCGGGACCACCAACAACAACGTTGACACCTGGTTTGCCGGTATTGATGGTCGTGAAGTGGTGATCACCTGGGTAGGCCGCGACAACAACCAGCCGACGAAACTGTACGGCGCTAGCGGGGCGATGTCGATTTACCAGCGTTATCTGGCGAATCAGTCCCCGGTGCCGCTGAACCTGGTTGCGCCGGAAGATATCGTCGATATGGGCGTGGACAGTTCCGGTAACTTCGTCTGCGGCGGCGGAATGCGTACTCTGCCGGTCTGGACAACCAACCCGGATTCCCTGTGCCAGCAAAGCCAGCCAGAACAGCCAACGGGTAACCCGTTTGAGCAGTCTTCTCAGCCACAGCAGCCGCAGCAGCAACAGCCGCAGCAGCAGAACGAGAAGAAAGACAGCGATGGTGTCGCAGGCTGGATTAAAGATATGTTCGGCGGTAACTAACCGCGTGAGGTCCCCCCGCAAGGGGGGATTTTTTTACCCATTCCCCCCTTTTTTTAACCCTCTTTTTAATATTGATTAACCCTTCGTTCTCTCCTGGTTATTTCTTAAACCCTTAATTCTCGTAGGGCCGCTTACTGCTTGCTATGCAGTCAGCGTTTCGCCTATTATGCTGCGGTCATAATAATAATTCTCGTTTACGTTATCATTCACTTTTCCATCAGAGATACACCATGGCGCTTTCCAATACTGCTCAGCCAATCAATACGTCGCTGCGTAAAATCGCGGTCGTCGTCGCCACAGCGGTTGCCGGCATGTCGGCTTATGCACATGCTGCCGAAACCCCGAAAAAAGAAGAAACCATTACGGTAACCGCAGCACCTGCGGCACAGGAAAGTGCCTGGGGACCGGCACCCACGATTGCGGCTAAACGCACCGCCACCGCGACCAAGACCGATACCCCGATTGAGAAAACCCCGCAGTCTATTTCTGTCGTCACCCGTGAAGAGATGGACATGAAGCAGCCGGGGACGGTTAAACAGGCGCTGGCCTATACGCCGAGCGTGTTCGCAACACGCGGGGCGTCTACAACGTATGACGTTGTTTCTATTCGTGGGTTCACCACCTCCAGCACCGTGAATACTAACCAGTATCTGGACGGGATGAAGCTGCAGGGAGATAACTATTCTGAAGCGTCTATGGATCCGTATTTCCTTGAGCGCGTCGAGCTGCTGCGTGGCCCAACGTCCGTTCTGTACGGTAAAAGCCACCCGGGCGGCGTGGTCAGCATGGTCAGCAAGCGCCCAACCACCGAGCCACTGAAAGAAATTCAGTTCAAAATGGGTACCGATAACCTGTGGCAGACCGGGTTTGATTTCAGCGATGCGATTGATGATGACGGCGTGTGGTCATACCGTCTGACCGGACTGGGGCGCAGCGAAAATGCGCAGCAGGAGATGGTGAAATCTTCCCGCTACGCCATTGCACCTGCTTTCAGCTGGCGTCCTGACGATAAAACCGATTTTACTTTCCTGAGCAACTTCCAGAGCGATCCGGATGCAGGCTATTACGGCTGGCTGCCGCGGGAAGGTACCGTTGTGCCTTACTACGATGCCAACGGCAAAGCACACAAGCTGCCGACCGATTTCAACGAAGGTGAAGAAGATAACAAGATCTCCCGTCGTCAGAAAATGGTGGGTTACAGCTTCTCGCATCAGTTTGATGACACCTTTACCGTGCGTCAAAACCTGCGCTACACCAAAATCAATACGCTTTACCGTTCCGTCTACGGTAACGGCTATATTGCACCGGCTCAGATCAGCCGCGCGTATGTGCGCTCCGATGAGGACCTCAACTCGTTTACCGTTGATACTCAGCTTCAGTCCAAATTCGCGACGGGTGCAGTGGATCATACCCTGTTGACGGGCGTTGATTACCTCCGCATGCGTAATGATATTGATGCTGACTACGGCACGGCCGATCCCATCAGTATGACGAAGCCTGCGTACGGCAATCCAAATGTCGACGTTTACTACCTTTACAAAGTGCTCAACCGTCAGGAACAAACCGGCCTTTATGCGCAGGATCAGGCTGAATGGGATAAGTGGGTACTCACAATGGGTGGCCGCTATGACTTTGCGAAAACCTCAGCACTGACGCGTACAACCGGTACTACCGCGGAAATCAACGATCAGGCATTCACGTGGCGCGGCGGGATTAACTACCTGTTCGACAACGGCATCACGCCTTATTTCAGCTATAGCGAATCGTTCGAACCGATTTCGGGTACCACTCAGGGCGGCAAACCGTTCGATCCTGCACGCGGCAAGCAGTATGAAGCGGGCGTGAAGTACGTACCGAGAGATCTGCCTGTTGTGGTCACGGCTGCTGTTTATCAGTTAACCAAAAACAACAACCTGACGGCCGATCCGGCGAACCCAACCAGCGGCTTTAGCGTGCAGGGCGGTGAAATTCGCTCTCGCGGTTTCGAACTGGAAGCGAAAGCTGCCGTCTCTGCCAACGTGAACGTGACGGCTTCCTATAGCTTCACTGATGCCAAATACACGCACGATACCTGGTATGAAGGCCGTCGTCCGGCGGAAGTGCCGCGCAATATGGCGTCTCTGTGGGCAGATTACACCTTCCACGAGACGGCGTTGAGCGGTCTGACGGTAGGGGCTGGCACCCGTTACATCGGTAACACCGTGTCCTATTACTCTGCTTCGTCGCCAAAAGCCTACCAGTCGTTCAACGTCGCGGGCTATGCCCTGGCGGATGCCACCGTGAAATACGACCTGGCGCGCTTTGGACTTCCCGGCTCTTCTGTCGGCGTCAACGTGAACAACATCTTCGATCGCGAATACGTCTCCAGCTGCTACAGCGAATATGCATGCTACTGGGGAGCAGGACGTCAGGTTGTTGCTACCGCGACCTTCCGCTTCTAATCTCTCTTCGGGCACGGTTCGCCGTGCCCTTTTTATTTAAGTTGGCTGATATGCAGGATAATCAAACGCAACCCGACACCACCTTTACGCTCAACCATCTCTCCTTTCGCGTACCCGGGCGCACCTTGCTGCATCCGCTCTCTTTGACGTTTCCCGCAGGTAAAGTCACTGGCCTGATTGGTCACAACGGTTCCGGTAAGTCCACGCTGCTCAAGATGCTGGGACGCCATCAGCCGCCGTCAGAAGGCGACATCCTGCTGGATGACCAACCGCTGGAGAGCTGGAGCAGTAAAGCCTTTGCCCGCAAAGTGGCGTATCTGCCGCAGCAGCTGCCGCAGGCGGAGGGGATGACGGTGCGAGAGCTGGTGGCGATTGGGCGTTATCCGTGGCATGGCGCGCTTGGACGCTTTGGCGTGGCCGACAGAGAGAAAGTGGAAGAGGCGATTGCGCTGGTCGGGCTTAAGCCGCTGGCGCACCGTCTGGTGGATAGCCTGTCCGGCGGTGAACGCCAGCGCGCGTGGATTGCAATGCTGGTGGCCCAGGACAGCCGCTGCCTGCTCCTCGACGAACCCACCTCCGCACTTGATATCGCCCATCAGGTCGATGTTCTGGCGCTGGTGCACCGCTTAAGCCAGCAGCGCGGTCTGACGGTGATTGCGGTGCTGCATGATATCAACATGGCGGCACGCTACTGCGATTACCTTGTTGCGCTGCGCGGCGGCGAAATGATTGCGCAGGGAACGCCGTCCGAGCTGATGCGCAGCGAAACGCTGGAACAGATTTATGGTATTCCGATGGGTATTCTGCCTCACCCGGCCGGGGCTGCACCGGTGAGCTTCGTGTACTGATGCTGGACAACATGCGCATTAGCCGCCGTCGCCTGCTGACGGCGATGGCCCTCTCACCGCTGCTGTTAAAAATGAATACGGCGCGTGCCGCCGCCGTCGATCCGCACCGCATAGTGGCGCTGGAGTGGTTGCCGGTCGAGCTGATGATGGCGCTCGGCGTTACGCCCTACGGCGTCGCGGACATTCCCAACTATAACCTCTGGGTGAACGAGCCGAAGCTGCCGGACTCGGTGATCGACGTTGGCCTGCGTACGGAGCCAAACCTCGAGCTGCTCACCCAGATGAAACCCTCGTTCCTGTTCTGGTCCGCGGGCTACGGTCCGTCAGAAGAGGTGATGGCGCGCATTGCGCCCGGGCGCGGATTCGCTTTCAGCGACGGTAAAAAACCGCTGGCCGTAGCGAAAAATTCGATTGGCGAGATGGCGCATTTCCTTAACCGGGAAGCGGAGGCCAAACGGCATCTCGACGAATTTGATGCCCTGATCGACTCCCTGAAGCCGCGTTTTGCTCACCGGGGCGATCGTCCGCTGCTGATGGTGACGCTGCTGGATGCCCGCCATATGCTGGTCTTTGGTAAAAACTGCCTGTTCCAGGAGGTGCTGGACAGCTTCGGCATTCGCAACGCCTGGGAAGGGGAGATGACGTTCTGGGGCAGTACCGCTGTGGGTATCGATCGCCTCGCGGCGTTTCGCGATGTGGATGTGCTGTGCTTCGATCACGGCAACGAGCGCGACATGCAAACCCTGATGGCGACCCCGCTCTGGCAGGCGATGCCGTTTGTGCGCGAGCGGCGCTTCCAGCGCGCTCCGGCGGTCTGGTTCTACGGCGCGACGCTGTCGGCGATGCATTTTGCCCGCGTGCTGGATAACGCCCTGGGAGGTAAAGCATGAGTACGCGTATTGCCCGTTTCCCGGCGCTTCTGCTGATGCTGATTTTTCTTGCCGCGCTGGCGTTAACCGGGTTCAACCTCTCTGCCGCGTTACCGCGCGCGCAATGGGGAGCCGCGCTGGCCTCGCCGGATATCGACAATATTCAGCAGATGCTGTTCCACTACAGCCTGCTGCCGCGTCTGGCAATTTCTCTTTTAGTCGGTGCCGGTTTAGGACTGGTAGGCGTGCTGTTCCAGCAGGTGTTACGTAACCCGCTGGCGGAGCCAACCACGCTCGGCGTCGCGACCGGCGCACAGCTTGGGATCACTATCACCACGCTGTGGGCGCTGCCGGGAGCGTTAACCTCGCAGTTTGCGGCACTCGCGGGGGCGTGCGTGGTGGGCGCGCTGGTCTTTGGCGTGGCCTGGGGTAAACGCCTTTCTCCGGTAACGCTTATCCTGGCCGGGCTGGTGGTGAGCCTCTACTGTGGCGCCATTAACCAGCTGCTGGTGCTTTTCCACCACGATCGGCTGCAAAGCATGTTCCTGTGGAGTACCGGTACGCTCACCCAAACCGACTGGAGCGTTGTGCTGCGCCTGTGGCCGCAGCTGGCTGGCGGTGTCGTGCTGACGCTGCTGCTCCTGCGTCCCCTGACGCTGATGGGACTGGATGATGGCGTGGCGCGTAACCTGGGGCTGGCGCTGTCGCTGGCTCGACTGGCGGCGCTGACGCTGGCGATTGTATTGAGCGCCCTGCTGGTGAATGCGGTTGGCATCATCGGGTTTATCGGCCTGTTTGCGCCGCTGCTGGCGAAAATGCTTGGGGCGCGTCGTTTGCTGGCGCGTCTGCTGCTGGCCTCGCTGATTGGGGCGCTGATCCTCTGGCTTTCCGATCAGCTTATTCTCTGGCTGGCGCGGGTGTGGCGGGAAGTCTCTACCGGCTCGGTCACGGCGCTTATCGGTGCGCCGCTGCTGCTTTGGCTGCTGCCGCGTCTGCGCAGCATGAGCGCGCCGGCGATGGATGCGGGCGATAAAGTCCATGCTGAACGTCAGTCGGTACTGTGGTTTAGCCTTGCCGGGCTGGCGGTGCTGGTTATCGCCTCGTTCGCGGCGCTCTCATTCGGTCGCGATGCCGCGGGCTGGCACTGGGCAACGGGCAATTTACTCAACGATCTGCTGCAGTGGCGCTGGCCGCGTATCTTTGCTGCGCTGATCGCAGGGGTAATGCTGGCGGTGGCGGGGTGCATTATTCAGCGTCTGACCGGCAACCCGATGGCGAGCCCGGAAGTGCTTGGGATCAGCTCTGGCGCCGCCTTTGGCGTGGTGCTGATGCTGTTCTTTGTGCCGGGCAATGCGTTTGGCTGGCTGATGCCTGCCGGCAGTCTCGGTGCGGCCGTTACGCTGCTGATTATCCTGATTGCCGCTGGTCGCGGCGGGTTTTCACCGCACCGTATGCTGCTGGCCGGGATGGCGCTCAGCACCGCGTTCACCATGCTGCTGATGATGCTGCAGGCAAGCGGCGATCCGCGTATGGCGAAGATCCTGACCTGGATATCCGGCTCAACGTACGGCGCGACCGGCAGCCAGGCGATCGGGTCCGGGATCGTGATGGTCGTGCTGCTGGCGATGGTGCCGCTGTGCCGACGCTGGCTGACTATTCTGCCGCTCGGCGGTGAAACCGCACGTGCGGTGGGAATGGCGCTGACGCCAGCACGTGTAGCGCTGCTGCTGCTCGCCGCGTGCCTGACGGCGACGGCCACCATGACGATTGGCCCGCTGAGTTTTGTGGGGTTAATGGCGCCGCATATCGCCAGAATGATGGGGTTCCGCCGGACGATGCCGCATATTGTCATGTCGGCCCTCACGGGCGGCGTGATGCTGGTGTTTGCAGACTGGTGCGGAAGAATGGTGCTGTTCCCGTATCAGATCCCGGCGGGGCTGCTGTCGACCTTTATTGGTGCGCCGTATTTTATTTATCTGTTGAGAAAGCAGAGTCGGTAATCAGATGCGGCCTTATTCCCTCTCCCACGGGGAGAGGGAGAACACCGTAGGCCGGGTAAGCGTTAGCGCCACCCGGCAATGCCCTTAGAGCTTGGCAAACACCTTACGCGCCGCGTCAATGGTGTTATTGATATCTTCTTCGCTGTGCGCCACGGACATAAAGCCCGCCTCGAATGCGGACGGTGCCAGGTACACACCTTCTTCCAGCATCAGGTGGAAGAAGCGCTTGAAGCGTTCAACGTCGCACTTCACCACGTCCTGATAGCGGGTCACGGTTTTCGCCTCGGTGAAGAAAATCCCGAACATCCCGCCTACGTGGTTAACCACCAGCGGAATGCCGGCCTCTTCTGCCGCTTCCAGCAGGCCGTTTGCCAGCTGCGTGGTCAGGTCGGTCAGGGTTTCGTGAATACCTGGCTGAGCCACTTCGGTCAGGCAGGCAAAACCCGCCGCCATGGCGATAGGGTTACCGGAGAGCGTGCCCGCCTGGTAAACCGGGCCGGTTGGTGCCAGCGCTTCCATGACGTCCTTACGACCACCGAACGCGCCGACCGGCATGCCGCCGCCGATGATTTTACCCAGGCAGGTGAGGTCCGGCTCCACGCCGTAATAAGACTGGGCGCCCGCCAGCGCCACGCGGAAGCCGGTCATCACTTCGTCGATGATCAGCAGCGCGCCGAACTCATCGCACAGGGCGCGCAGGCCCGGCAGGAAGTCAGGCTGCGGTGGGATACAGTTCATGTTGCCCGCAACCGGCTCAACGATGATGCAGGCGATCTCCTGCGGATACTGCTCGAACGCCGCGCGAACGGTGTTCAGATCGTTATAGGTGCAGGTCAGGGTATGCTTCGCGAAATCCGCAGGCACGCCAGGCGAGTTTGGCTGGCCGAGCGTCAGCGCGCCGGAACCTGCTTTCACCAGCAGGCAGTCCGCGTGGCCGTGGTAGCAGCCTTCGAACTTGATGATTTTATCGCGGCCGGTAAAACCGCGCGCCAGGCGGATGGCGCTCATGGTGGCTTCGGTACCGGAGTTCACCATGCGCACCATGTCCATGGTCGGGACCAGCTCGGTGACCAGTTCCGCCATCTTCACTTCCATTTCGGTAGGCGCACCGAAGCTCAGGCCGCGCTGGGCGGCTTCAATTACCGCGTTACGAATGGCCGGGTGGTTGTGACCCAGCACCATCGGGCCCCAGGAGCCGACGTAATCGATATAGGCTTTGCCATCGACATCATACAGATACGCGCCGTCAGCACGTTCGATAAACAGCGGCGTGCCGCCCACGCCGGTAAAGGCGCGCACAGGTGAGTTCACGCCACCCGGAATAAGCTCGCGGGCTGCACTGTAGAGGTTTTCAGACTTGGTCATGGCGTCGTTCCTGGTTCGTATAAAATGATTAAGCCCACTATTCTAAGTGATTCGGGGAAGGTTATGAAATTTTTAGCCTGGTAATGCTTTAAGATTTGTTAAGTAATTTTCAGGAGACGGTGGGGCAGTCTCTGGTAAAATCCACGCGGCTTTTGTATGACGAATAAGTACAGGACATGAAATCAGATTCTCCGTCTTTTGAAGAACAACAGTTTACGCGCGCCCAGCATCGAATCAGTATTCGTCGGCTGCTCAATCGCGATAAAACGCCGCTGGCGATCCTGCTGGCCGCTGCCGTGGTGGGAACGCTCGCCGGTCTGGTGGGCGTGGCGTTTGAAAAAGCGGTTAATGCCGTACTCAACTGGCGAGTGGGAACCGTGGCCGGTTTCGCCGACAGCCGATGGCTGGTCTGGGTTGCGGCGTTCGGGCTGTCGGCGCTGTTCGCCATGGTGGGGTATTTTCTGGTGCGTAAATTCGCGCCGGAGGCGGGCGGGTCCGGCATCCCGGAAATTGAAGGGGCGCTGGAGGAGCTGCGTCCTGTGCGCTGGTGGCGAGTCATTCCGGTGAAATTTATCGGCGGCATGGGTACGCTGGGTGCGGGAATGGTGCTCGGCAGGGAAGGGCCCACGGTTCAGCTGGGCGGGAACGTCGGCCGCATGGTGGGCGATCTGTTTCGGATGCGCAGCGCCGAAGCGCGCCATACGCTGCTGGCTACCGGTGCGGCGGCGGGGCTATCGGCGGCCTTTAACGCGCCGCTGGCGGGCATTTTGTTTATCATCGAAGAGATGCGCGCGCAGTTTCGCTACAACCTGATCTCCATTAAAGCGGTGTTTACCGGCGTCATTATGTCGAGCATCGTGTTTCGCCTCTTTAATGGCGAAGGGGCGGTCATTGAGGTAGGTAAACTGACCAACGCGCCGGTTAACACCCTGTGGCTTTACCTGATCCTCGGCATGATTTTTGGCGTGGTGGGACCGCTGTTTAACACCTTTATCCTGCGCGCTCAGGATATGTTCCAGCGTATTCACGGTGGGAATACGACTAAATGGGTGCTGATGGGCGGCCTGCTTGGCGGAATCTGTGGCGTGCTCGGGTTTATCGAGCCAAATGCCGCGGGCGGCGGCTTCGGGCTGATCCCCATTGCGGCGGCGGGGAACTTCAGCGTGGGTCTGCTGCTGTTTATGTTTATCTCCCGCGTCATCACCACGGTGCTGTGCTTCTCCTCCGGCGCGCCCGGCGGGATATTCGCCCCGATGCTGGCGCTGGGAACCTTGTTGGGCACCGCGTTTGGTATGGCGGCTCAAGCGGGCTTTCCCGCCTATCACCTTGATGCAGGGACCTTTGCGGTAGCCGGAATGGGGGCGCTGCTGGCCGCCTCCCTGCGCGCGCCGTTGACCGGTATCGTGCTGGTGCTGGAGATGACGGACAATTACCAGCTCATTTTGCCAATGATCATTACCTGTCTCGGGGCGACACTATTAGCCCAGTTCCTGGGTGGAAAACCGCTATACTCCACCATCCTCGCGCGTACCCTGGCAAAACAAGAGGCGGAGCGGGCCGCCGCGCAGAATACTTGAATGAATTACCAGGGTATTAGATAATGACGAAAAGAATTGGGTGAATTTTACCCAATAGCAGTATTCATGGGAGCATAAGATGAGTGATGACGTAGCTGTGCCGCTGGAATTTACCGAAGCAGCAGCCAACAAAGTGAAAACCCTGATTGCCGACGAAGACAATCCGGATCTGAAACTGCGTGTCTATATTACCGGTGGCGGCTGCAGCGGCTTCCAGTACGGTTTTACTTTTGACGATCAGGTTAACGATGGCGATATGACCATTGAGAAACAGGGCGTCGCGCTGGTGGTTGACCCGATGAGCCTGCAGTATCTGGTAGGTGGTTCGGTCGACTACACCGAAGGTCTGGAAGGTTCACGCTTTGTGGTGACCAACCCGAATGCAACAAGCACCTGCGGGTGTGGGTCTTCGTTCAGCATTTAAGCCTGAATGCGGATTGTAGGCCCGGTAAGCGAAGCGCCACCGGGCTTATAAACGACGCCTATCTTGAAGTTTCATCCAGCGCAAACGTCGGCAGCTTCAGGTGCCAGCGTATCGCCGCTAAACGTATCGCCAGCGTCACGATCATCCCGAGCATCGCGGCGTTTTCCAGCGGAATGGCAAAGGTGTAATACGCGGTCGCGTGGACAATGCCGCCCGCAATACAGGCCGTCGCGTAAATTTCAGTACGCAGGATCATCGGCACCTCACGTGCCAGAATGTCGCGAATGATCCCGCCGCCCACACCGGTTAATACGCCCATGCAGATCGCCACCATCGGACCGGTGCCCGCATTAAACGCCTTATTGACACCAATACCGACAAACACGGCCAGACCGACGGCATCCAGTACCGGCAATATCCATTTTGGTAATCGACGGGGCTGGCGAACCAGCACAATGGTTAACAGACAGGTGACCATCGCGACCACCAGGTCGGTTGGATCTTTCACCCAAAATACCGGGCCATTGGCCAGCGCCATATCGCGGATAGTCCCGCCGCCCACGGCGGTCACCACGCCCAGCACCAGCACGCCAAACGGATCCATGCGTAGTTTTCCGGCGAGCAGGACGCCGGAGATAGCAAAAACGGCTGTGCCAAGAATATCCAGCCAATAAACGAGCATCGTTAAATCCTCGAAAAGGGTCTTATGTTAGTGACTCTCTGCCAGCGCGGCACAGAGCTGTTTTGCGGCGAGGATAATACGCGGGCTGGCGCGTTCAAACCAGTCGCTGTTGAGGGGTATTACCGGTATTTTTAGCTGCTTTTGCCAGAATTGCTCGATTTTGGGAATTTCGCTCGCATTTCCGACCACCACGATGGCCTGTGGCTGGCGCGCCAGAACCTGCTCACGGCTTACCTGAGGCCACGGTACCCGGCTGGCTGCAAAGATGTTTTCACCGCCACAGACTTCCAGTACCTGATTCTGAATCGACCCTTTACCGGTGGTGAACAGCGGCTGGCTGCCAAACTGCAGGAAGATGCGCTTTTTAACAGGGGTATCGTATCGGGATTTCAGCGCGGCATAGTCGCTGAGCAGCTGTTTCGCTGCAGCCTCGGCTTTTTTGGGCGTAGGGCTATAGGGTGCCAGGGCCTGTAGCGCCTGAGCGACCTGCTCAATGCTGACGGCATCAATCCACATGATCTTGATGCCAAGGGAGGTAAGCTGGTTAACCTGCCGCTCGGCGTTTCCGCCGCGCCAGGCCAGCACGAGATCCGGTTTCAGCGCCACGATGCGCTCAAGGTTCATCCCTTGCCAGGTTGCCACCTGTTCAATGCCTGTCGCCTGAGGGGGATAATCCGAAAAGCTGCTCACGCCAACGGGTGTGATCCCGGCGGCAAACGCCAGTTCGGTATTGGCGGGAGAGAGGGTAATCACACGCGGCGCGGCAAAAAGCCACGCCGGTGCGAGCAGAAGCAGGGCGGCCAGCGCCCTGAGGGGATGTTTAGCCACGTGCCAGGTTCTGCACCAGGCGTTCCACCATCACGGTGGACTGTTTTGCCGCAACGGTCAGGAACTCGTCGAAGCTGATGTGGGACTGCTGATCTGCCACGTCAGAGATGGCGCGAACCACTACAAACGGTACGTTGAAATTATGGCAAACGTGCGCAATCGCGGTCGCTTCCATCTCAACGGCCACCGCCTGAGGGAAGTTATGACGGATTTTCGCCAGGCCAACGGAGCCGTTGATGAACGCATCACCGCTGACAATCAGACCGCGTACCGCGTTGAGGTTGAGCTCCGCAATGCAGGTCTCTGCCGCCGCAATCAGTTTGTCGTCCGCTTTAAACCCTGCCGGGCAGCCCGGAAGCTGGCCGTACTCGTAGCCGAACGCGGTGACGTCCGCATCGTGATAGCGCGCTTCGTCGGAAACAACGATGTCACCCACTTTCAGCGTCGGCGCCAGGCCGCCCGCAGAGCCGGTATTCACGATCACGTCCGGCTTGCAGCGCTCAAGCAGCAGGGTGGCACCCAGTGCCGCAGCGACTTTACCGATGCCTGATTTCAGCAGAGCCACGTCAACACCGTTTAGCTGACCGGTATAGATCTCACAACCTCCCAGAGAGAGGGTCTGACGGTTCTCAATTTTGTCACGCAGAAGCGTAACTTCTTCTTCCATTGCACCAATAATGCCGATTTTCATAGATTTACTCGCGATGTGCCTTGTTAAGATGCATAGTCTATCATGCGGTTAAGGGGAAACGCATTCTCACGCGGGGGAGCACATGTCACCAATCGATTTTCGCACTAAAATTAACTGGCACCGACGTTTCCGTTCGCCGCAGGGCGACAAGAGCGAACATGAGATTCTGCGTATCTTCGAAAGTGATCGCGGGCGGATCATTAACTCGCCCGCCATCCGCCGTCTGCAGCAAAAGACCCAGGTCTTTCCGCTGGAGCGTAACGCCGCGGTGCGCACGCGCTTAACCCACTCCATGGAGGTGCAGCAGGTCGGGCGCTACATCGCCAAAGAGATTTTAAGCCGTCTCAAAGAGCAGCGCTTACTGGAAACCTATGGTCTGGACGAGCTGACGGGGCCTTTTGAGAGCATCGTTGAGATGGCCTGCCTGATGCATGACATCGGCAACCCGCCTTTCGGTCACTTTGGAGAGGCGGCTATCAATGACTGGTTTAAGCAACGGCTTTACCCTTCGGATGCGGTAAGCCAGCCGCTGAGCGACGACCGCTGCATCGTACGCGATTTACGCCTGCGTGAAGGTGAAGAGGGGCTGAACGATCTGCGCCGCAAGGTGCGCCAGGACCTCTGTCACTTTGAGGGTAACGCGCAGGGGATCCGGCTGGTGCATTCCCTGATGCGTATGAACCTGACCTGGGCGCAGGTCGGCTGCATTCTTAAATATACGCGCCCCGCGTGGTGGATGGGGGAGACGCCCGCGTCCCACAGTTATTTAATGAAAAAACCGGGCTATTACCTTTCCGAAGAGGCTTATATTGAACGGTTACGTAAAGAACTTTCATTGACGCCAAACGGCCGTTTTCCATTGACCTGGATTATGGAAGCCGCCGATGATATTTCCTATTGCGTGGCCGATCTGGAAGACGCCGTTGAGAAAAGAATTTTCAGCGTCGAGGAGCTTTATCAGCATCTTTATACGGCCTGGGGCACCCATGAAAAAGGCTCGCTGTTTGCGCAGGTTGTCGAAAATGCCTGGGAAAAATCGCGCTCAAATACATTAAGCCGCAGTACGGAAGACCAGTTCTTTATGTATTTGCGGGTCAATACATTAAATAAGCTGGTGCCGTACGCGGCGTCACGCTTTATTGATAATTTGCCGCTGATTTTCAGCGGGGAATTCAACCACGCCCTGCTGGAAGATGACAGCAGTTTCAGCCAGCTCCTCGAGCTTTATAAACATGTGGCGATGCGGCATGTATTCAGCCATCCGGATGTCGAACAGTTAGAGCTGCAGGGATATAGGGTGATCAGTGGGTTACTGGAAATTTATGCTCCGCTGCTCCAGCTGTCGGTCGACGAATTCAGCGAGCTGGTAGAACACGAGCGCGTGCGCCGTATTCCCATTGAATCACGACTTTATCAAAAACTTTCTACCCGACACCGTCTGGCGTATGTCGAAGCGATTGGCAAGCTGGATCGCCAGTCACCGCAGTGGCCGGTGATGGAATATTATTACCGCTGCCGTCTTATCCAGGACTATATCAGCGGCATGACGGATTTGTATGCCTGGGATGAATATCGCAAGCTGATGGCGGTGGAATAACCCGGAGTTTTGTAAAGACGGCCAATAAATTTTTACCTTTTCCATAAACTTATCGCCGGAACTAAGCGGTATAAAACGAATCTGAGTTACACAGCAATTTTGCGTTACCTGTAAATCGAGATTGAGAAACATGAAAAAAACCACATTAGCAATGAGTGCACTGGCTCTGAGTTTAGGTTTAGCGCTGTCTCCTCTGACTGCTACTGCAGCCGAGACCGCGTCGTCGGCAGCAACCGCGCAGCAGATGCCAAGCCTGGCACCGATGCTCGAGAAAGTGATGCCATCGGTGGTGAGTATTAACGTTGAGGGTAGCACGACCGTCAATACGCCGCGCATGCCGCGTAACTTCCAGCAGTTCTTCGGCGACAACTCGCCGTTCTGCCAGGACGGTTCGCCATTCCAGAGCTCTCCGTTCTGTCAGGGCGGTGGCGCAGGGGATGACAGCCAGGGCGGCGGCCAGCAACAGAAATTCATGGCGCTTGGCTCGGGGGTAATCATTGATGCAGCGAAAGGCTATGTCGTCACCAACAACCACGTTGTTGATAACGCGAGCAGCATTAAGGTTCAGCTGAGCGATGGCCGTAAGTTTGACGCCAAAGTGGTCGGCAAAGATCCGCGCTCCGACATCGCGCTGATCCAGATTCAGGATCCGAAAAACCTGACGGCGATTAAAATTGCCGACTCCGACGCGCTGCGCGTTGGCGACTATACCGTGGCGATCGGTAACCCGTTCGGTCTGGGTGAAACCGTGACCTCGGGTATCGTCTCTGCACTGGGCCGTAGCGGCCTCAATGCCGAAAACTATGAAAACTTCATCCAGACGGATGCAGCGATCAACCGCGGTAACTCCGGCGGTGCGCTGGTGAACCTGAACGGCGAGCTGATCGGTATCAACACCGCTATCCTGGCACCTGACGGCGGCAACATCGGGATCGGCTTTGCTATCCCAAGTAACATGGTGAAAAACCTGACCGCGCAGATGGTGCAGTATGGCCAGGTGAAACGCGGTGAGCTGGGTATCCTGGGTACGGAACTGAACTCCGAACTGGCTAAGGCAATGAAAGTTGACGCCCAGCGCGGGGCATTCGTCAGCCAGGTGATGCCGAACTCCTCTGCCGCGAAAGCGGGCATTAAAGCGGGGGATGTGATCACCTCCCTGAACGGTAAACCGATCAGCAGCTTTGCTGCCCTGCGTGCGGAAGTGGGTTCCATGCCGATTGGCAGTAAAGTCACCCTCGGCCTGCTGCGCGACGGCAAGGCGGTTAACGTCAGCCTGGAGCTGCAGCAGAGCAGCCAGAATCAGGTGGACTCCAGCACCATCTTCAGCGGTATTGAAGGTGCCGAGATGAGCAACAAAGGCGCAGATAAAGGCGTAGTGGTGAATAACGTGAAGGCGAATTCACCGGCAGCCCGTATTGGCCTGAAAAAAGGCGATGTGATCATGGGCGCTAACCAGCAGCCGGTGAAAAACATCGCTGAACTGCGTAAGATCCTCGACAGCAAACCTTCCGTGCTGGCGCTCAATATCCAGCGTGGTGACACCTCTATTTACCTGCTGATGCAGTAATCCTCTGAAGCCCCTGTTCGCAGGGGCTTTCCTCGTTTCTGTGACCTTTCACACAAGTCCACACTTCTTCCTCTCTCTTTGTGCATCTGCACAATGCAGGCGTCGCTGAACTTCCCTATGCTTGAGCTCTGCTCACGGGAGGGTTCTATGGCTGGCTGGCATCTTGATACCAAAATGGCGCAGGATATTGTGGCGCGCACCATGCGCATCATTGATACCAATATCAACGTAATGGATGCCCGCGGGCGCATTATTGGCAGTGGCGATCGCGAGCGTATTGGGGAATTGCACGAAGGCGCGCTGCTGGTGCTCTCCCAGGGGCGCGTGGTCGATATCGACGATGCGGTAGCGAAACACCTGCACGGCGTCCGTCAGGGCATCAATTTACCGCTGCGCCTTGAAGGCGAGATTGTGGGGGTCATCGGCCTCACCGGCGAGCCTGAGTCACTGCGAAAATACGGTGAGCTGGTCTGCATGACGGCGGAGATGATGCTGGAGCAGTCGCGGCTGATGCACCTGCTGGCTCAGGACAGCCGCCTGCGCGAAGAGCTGGTGATGAACCTTATTCAGGCAGAGGAGCATACGCCTGCGCTCAGTGAATGGGCCCAGCGTCTGGGGATCGATCTGAACCAGCCGCGCGTGGTGGCGGTCATTGAGGTTGACAGCGGCCAGCTGGGCGTAGACAGCGCGATGGCCGAGCTGCAGCAGCTGCAAAATGCACTGGCGACGCCGGAGCGCGATAACCTGGTGGCGATCGTCTCTCTGACGGAGATGGTGGTGCTCAAACCGGCGCTCAATGCGTTTGGCCGCTGGGATGCGGACGATCATCGCCGTCGCGTGGAGCAGTTAATTTCCCGTATGAAAGAGAATGGTCAGCTGCGTTTTCGCGTTGCGCTGGGCAACTACTTTACCGGGCCGGGCAGTATCGCCCGCTCGTGGCGAACCGCGCGCACCACCATGATGGTGGGCAAGCAGCGAATGCCGGAGAGCCGCAGCTATTTTTATCAGGACCTGATGCTGCCGGTGCTGCTCGACAGCCTGCGCGGTGGCTGGCAGGCCAATGAGCTGGCGCGGCCACTGGCGCGCCTGAAAGCCATGGACAATAACGGCCTGCTGCGCCGGACGCTGCAGGCGTGGTTCCGTCATAACGTGCAGCCGCTGGCGACGTCAAAAGCGCTGTTTATCCAGCGCAATACCCTGGAGTATCGGTTAAATCGAATTTCAGAGCTGACGGGGTTAGATCTGGGAAATTTCGATGACAGGCTGCTGCTGTATGTGGCGCTGCAGTTGGATGAACAGAGATGATGCTGTTTGCCGGGGGGCGGCTTCGCCTTACCCGGCCTACATGCGTTCGTAGGCCCGGTAAGCGAAGCGCCACCGGGCAATAAAACGGCTTATTTGTTGCGGGTTAACTTCTCAAGATCCGCTTCAATCTCGCTGATCTTATTGGTAACAACGCTTTCAAGGTGACGCAGGTCGTCAAGGATCTTGCGCTTGAGATCGACTTCGGTGCGGTCGCGCTGGCAGATCTGATCGAGTTCATCGATCACATAGCGCAGGTTAGGGCTGATTTCCTGTACTTCTTTGTATCCCTGTCCTACACCGTCAGCAACAACGGTCTTACGCTGGCGTGGGTATTTAAACTTCACGCTTTTGGCGAAAAACTCTCCTTTGTCCTTGTGAAAATAGATTTTCAAAATATCGTTATTGGCTTCCTGGCGGAGGCTGTAACGATCAATTTCATCAGGATTGGTAATGCCCAGACTTTTCAGATTATCGTACATAGCGGTACCCTTGATCTCAACATAACCTTTGAATAATTAACGAAAAAATCTATTTTCGCCACCCTCAGATATAAAAAAAGCGGGGTTGCCCCCGCTTTTTGTTATACCCGATTAATCGATGGTGCGCAGCAATTCGTTGATGCCCACTTTACCGCGCGTTTTCGCATCCACTTTCTTCACGATAACCGCACAGTACAGGCTGTATTTGCCATCTTTGGACGGCAGGTTGCCGGAAACCACCACGGAGCCCGCCGGAACGCGACCGTAATGCACTTCACCGGTTTCACGGTCGTAAATACGGGTGCTCTGGCCGATGTAAACGCCCATGGAGATCACGGAACCTTCTTCCACGATCACGCCTTCCACCACTTCTGAACGCGCGCCGATGAAGCAGTTATCTTCGATGATGGTTGGGTTAGCCTGCAGTGGCTCCAGAACACCGCCGATGCCCACGCCGCCGGACAGGTGAACGTTTTTCCCGATCTGTGCGCAGGAACCAACCGTTGCCCACGTATCCACCATGGTGCCTTCATCAACGTAGGCACCGATGTTCACGTAGGATGGCATCAGCACGGTGTTGCGTGCGATGAAGGCACCCTGACGCACCGCCGCAGGCGGCACCACGCGGAAACCTTCTTTCTGGAAACGCGCTTCGTCGTAGTCAGCGAACTTCATTGGCACTTTATCGAAGTAGCGGCTTTCTGCTCCGTCGATAACCTGGTTATCGTTGATGCGGAAAGAGAGCAGCACGGCTTTCTTCAGCCATTGATGAGTGACCCACTGACCGTCGATTTTTTCTGCCACGCGCAGTGCGCCGGAATCCAGCAGGGAAATCACCTGGTTTACCGCTTCACGGGTCACGGTATCCACATTTGCCGGGGTAATCTCGGCGCGACGCTCAAAAGCGGACTCAATAACGTTCTGTAACTGCTGCATTGTTTACTCTTTCCATTTCACTAAAAAACATATCACCCTTTATCGTTTGGATTGAGGGCTGCTGTCAACCGTTGTTGCACTTCAAGCTGCAGGTCATTATTAAGGGCACGCCGGTCGGCGGTGGCGATTATAAATAAATCTTCTACTCGCTCGCCAATCGTTGTAATTCGGGCCCCATGAAGCGAAATTCCCAGATCGGCAAAAACCTGGCCGACGCGGGCGAGCAGCCCTGGCTGGTCGAGCGCGATCAGCTCCAGGAACGATTTACGATCGGTGTGGGTCGGCAGGAAATTGACCTCGGTATCCACGGTAAAGTGGCGCAATTTTGCCGGCTGGCGACGCGGCTGCGGGGGCTGCCAGCTGCGCTGGGTAATCGCCTGCTCCAGACCAAAACGTATCCCTTCATGCCTGTCCGACGACAGCGGGCTGCCGTCCGGCTCCAGCACGATAAAGGTGTCCATGGCCATACCGTCGCGGGTGGTGAAAATCTGCGCGTCATGCACGCTCAGGTTACGTCTGTCCAGCTCGGCACAGACGGCAGCAAACAGATAAGGCCGGTCCGGGCTCCAGATGAAAATCTCCGTTCCGCCGCGCGTGGCCTGCGGGCTTAGCAGGATCATCGGCTGGGACAGATCGTGCTTGAGCAGATGCCGCGCGTGCCACGCCAGCTGGTTTGGGCTGTGGCGGACAAAATAGTTGGCGCGGCAGCGAGCCCAAATCTGATGTAGCGCCTCTTCATCAATGTTATCCATCCGCAGCAGCGCCAGCGCCTGAAGCTGGTGGTGACGCACGCGCTCGCGCATGTCCGGCGTGTTCTGCATCCCGCGACGCAGCTGTTTTTCGGTGGCGAAGTACAGTTCGCGCAGCAGGCTCTGCTTCCAGCTGTTCCACAGGGTTTCGTTGGTGGCGCAAATATCCGCCACCGTCAGGCAGACCAGATAGCGCAGGCGGTTTTCCGTCTGAACTTCTTCCGCGAACTGCTTAATGACTTCCGGGTCCTGAATGTCCCGACGCTGCGCGGTGACCGACATCAGCAGGTGATGGCGCACCAGCCAGGCCACCAGCTGCGTTTCACGTGAGTTGAGGCCGTGCAGCTCGGCAAATTTCAGCACGTCCTGCGCGCCCAGTACCGAGTGGTCACCGCCGCGGCCTTTGGCGATGTCGTGGAACAGGGCGGCAATCAGGATCAGTTCCGGATGGGTCAGGCGCGGCCACAGCTCGACGCACAGCGGGTGGCGGGAGCGCGTCTCTTCTTTGGCAAAGCTCTCCAGCTTGAGCATCACGCGGATGGTGTGTTCATCCACCGTGTAGGCGTGGAACAGGTCGAACTGCATCTGCCCGACGATGTGCGACCACTGCGGCATATAGGCCCACAGCACGCTGTGGCGGTGCATCGGCAGCAGCCCGCGGCTGACGGCACCCGGGTGGCGGAGCATGCTCAGGAACAGCGAGCGCGCTTCCGGGATGTAACACAAAGGCTGCGTCAGATGGCGGCGCGCGTGGCGCAGATGGCGCAGGGTGGTGGAGTAGATCCCGGTGATGGTGCTGTTGCGCACCATGGTGTAGAACATCCGCAGGATCGCTTCCGGCTCGCGGATAAACAGCGTTTCGTCGCGCAGATCGATAAGCGTGCCGCGCAGCTGGAATTCATCGTCAATCGGGCGCGGCTTTTCGTCGGCAGTCAGGGCCAGAATGGCCTCGTCGAACAGCTGCAACAGCATCTGGTTCAGCTCGGTGACCCGGCGGGTGACGCGGAAGAAATCCTTCATCATCTGCTCAACCGGCTCGTTACCTTCGCCCTGGTAATTCAGGCGCTGCGCCACGCTGAGCTGGCGGTCAAACAGCAGACGGTTATCGTAGCGGGTGACCTCCAGATGCAGGGCAAAGCGGATGCGCCACAGCAGGTGCAAACACTCGTTGAGCTCGTTACGCTCCGCCTCGGTTAAAAAGCCGAAGCCAACCATCTCGTCCAGCGAGGTGGCGCCGAAATGGCGACGGGCGACCCACTGTAACGTGTGGATGTCGCGCAGGCCGCCGGGGCTGCTTTTAATATCGGGCTCAAGGTTATAGCTGGTGCCGTGGTAGCGCTGGTGGCGCTGGTTTTGCTCCTCGACTTTCGCGGCGAAGAACTTTTCTGACGGCCAGAAGCCGTCGCTGAAGATGTGTTTTTGCAGCTCCAGGAACAGCGCGACGTCGCCAATCAGCAGACGGGTTTCAATCAGGTTGGTGGCGACGGTCAGGTCCGATAGCCCTTCCAGCAGACACTCTTCCAGGGTGCGAACGCTGTGGCCGACTTCCAGCTTCACGTCCCAGAGCAGGGTCAGAAGCTCGCCGATTTTTTGCGCCTGTTCGTCCGGCAGCTTTTTGCGGCTTAGGATCAGGAGATCGATATCGGAAAGCGGATGCAGCTCACCGCGGCCATAGCCCCCGACGGCAACCAGCGCGATGTCGCTAACCTGCCCGAAACCGTAGTCGATCCACAGACGCTGCAGGAGCTGGTCGATAAACTCGGTGCGCGCCTCAATGAGCTGCTCGGCAGATACGCCTGCATCGAACGCGCTACCCAGCCAGCGATGGAAAACATCCATATGGGCTTTAATATGCGCGCAGGTCAGCTCGTGCGGCGGCCAGACGCCCGGGTTATCGGGCTGGTCGGGGAGGGTGGGAAGGGCTGTGTTAGCATACTGTTCGGGTAAAAGATTACTCATCGTGCGCCACCCATAAGAAAAAGCTATCGCCATTAAAAAAGCCGGCATTTGCCGGCTTCTTATCACTCAATGTTCGTCAGTATCGCCGGGATGGTGTCATCCTTGCGCAACGTCATAATTTCGCAGCCGTTGTCTGTTACCACAATAGTATGCTCGTACTGGGCAGACAAGCTTCTGTCTTTGGTTTTCACCGTCCAGCCGTCTTTCATGGTGCGGATGCGGTAGTCACCGGCGTTGACCATTGGCTCGATGGTGAAGGTCATGCCCTTTTGCAGCACAACGCCGCCGTCGTCTGCATCGTAGTGCAGAACCTGCGGCTCTTCATGGAAGACGCGGCCAATACCGTGACCGCAGTATTCGCGCACCACGGAGAACCCTTCCGCTTCCACAAATTTCTGAATTGCGGCGCCGATAGTACGCAGGCGAATACCCGGCTTCACCATTTTCAGCGCCAGGTAGAGGCTGTCCTGGGTGACTTTGCACAGGCGCTCGCCCAGGATGGTCGGCTTGCCAACGATGAACATTTTTGAGGTGTCACCGTGGTACTCGTCTTTAATGACGGTCACGTCGATGTTGACGATATCGCCGTCTTTCAGCAGTTTTTCATCGTCAGGAATGCCGTGGCACACCACTTCATTAATAGAGATGCAGACGGATTTCGGGAAACCGTGGTAGCCGAGGCAGGCGGAAACCGCGTGCTGCTCGTTCACGATATAGTCGTTACAGATGCGGTCCAGTTCACCCGTGCTGACGCCCGGCTTCACGAACGGCTCGATCATTTCCAGCACTTCCGCGGCCAGACGACCGGCGACGCGCATCTTTTCAATTTCTTCAGGTGTCTTAATAGAGATAGCCATGTAATCTGTCCATCGGTGTCGATTTTTTCGACAATACTAGTCTAAGTGTCGTCAATGGTATCAGTCAGGCACGCTCCGTGCCAAATTGAGAATCATTAACAGCACACTCCGCCAACAACTGTTGGTTTCTGGTCGTGTTTTGTGGTATAAAGCGCGCCGGACTTCCGATCCATCTCAGATACACAGTCTGGACGGGAGCGACAAATCTCACTTTGTGTAACAACACACACGTATCGGCACATATTCCGGGGTGCCCTTCGGGGTCGGTAATATGGGATACGTGGAGGCATAACCCCAACTTTCAATATAGAGGTTTTAAACATGGCAACTGTTTCCATGCGCGACATGCTCAAGGCTGGTGTTCACTTTGGTCACCAGACCCGTTACTGGAACCCGAAAATGAAGCCTTTCATCTTCGGCGCACGTAACAAAGTTCACATCATCAACCTTGAGAAAACTGTACCAATGTTCAACGAAGCCCTGGCTGAGCTGAACAAGATCTCTTCCCGTAAAGGTAAGATTCTGTTCGTTGGTACTAAGCGCGCTGCAAGCGAAGCTGTGAAAGATGCTGCTAACAGCTGCGACCAGTTCTTCGTGAACCATCGCTGGTTGGGCGGCATGCTGACCAACTGGAAAACTGTTCGTCAGTCCATCAAGCGCCTGAAAGATCTGGAAACCCAGTCTCAGGACGGTACTTTCGACAAGCTGACTAAGAAAGAAGCGCTGATGCGCACTCGTGAACTGGACAAGCTGGAAAACAGCCTGGGCGGTATCAAAGATATGGGCGGCCTGCCAGACGCGCTGTTCGTAATCGATGCAGACCACGAGCACATCGCTATCAAAGAAGCTAACAACCTGGGTATCCCGGTATTCGCTATCGTTGATACCAACTCCGATCCGGACGGTGTTGACTTCGTTATCCCGGGTAACGACGACGCAATCCGTGCTGTTAGCCTGTACCTGAGCGCTGTAGCTGCTACCGTTCGTGAAGGCCGTTCCCAGGATCTGGCTTCTCAGGCGGAAGAAAGCTTCGTAGAAGCTGAATAATAAGGTTTTACCCCTTATTAGTACCGTGTATGAATAGGGGCCCATTACCGGCCCCTTTTTTCAATTTACACTGTTTGGCCCCCGGCCGGGCAGTTCACATCTCCCGAGGATTTAAGAATGGCTGAAATTACCGCATCCCTGGTAAAAGAGCTGCGCGAGCGTACTGGCGCAGGCATGATGGATTGCAAAAAAGCGCTGACTGAAGCGAACGGCGACATCGAGCTGGCAATCGAAAACATGCGTAAATCCGGTGCGATCAAAGCAGCTAAAAAAGCAGGCAACGTTGCTGCTGACGGCGTGATCATCACTAAGATCGACGGCACCTACGGCATCATTCTGGAAGTTAACTGCCAGACTGACTTCGTTGCTAAAGATGGTGGTTTCCAGGCATTTGCTAACAAAGTTCTGGACGCAGCGGTTGCTGGCAAAATCACTGACGTTGAAGTTCTGAAAGCACAGTTCGAAGAAGAGCGTGTTGCGCTGGTTGCTAAAATCGGTGAGAACATCAACATCCGTCGCGTTGCTTCTCTGGAAGGCGACGTTCTGGGTTCTTACCAGCACGGTGCTCGTATCGGTGTTCTGGTTGCGGCTAAAGGCGCTGACGAAGAGCTGGTTAAACAGCTGGCAATGCACATCGCTGCAAGCAAGCCAGAATTCGTTAAGCCAGAAGACGTGTCTGCTGAAGTGGTAGAGAAAGAGTACCAGGTTCAGCTGGACATCGCGATGCAGTCTGGTAAACCAAAAGAAATCGCAGAGAAAATGGTTGAAGGCCGCATGAAGAAATTCACCGGCGAAGTTTCTCTGACTGGCCAGCCATTCGTAATGGACCCAAGCAAGTCTGTTGCTCAGCTGCTGAAAGAGCACAACGCTGACGTAACTGGCTTCATCCGCTTCGAAGTGGGCGAAGGCATCGAGAAAGTTGAGACTGACTTCGCAGCAGAAGTTGCTGCAATGTCCAAGCAGTCTTAATGATTGAAAAGGAGCCGCCTGAGGGCGGCTTCTTTTTGTCACCCGTCACAGGAAATCAGACAGGCTCCAGTATCGCTGTACTGATTTGCGGCATATCATGTCGCCAGAATTAACCCCCATCTTAATCGTTGACAGTCTCAGGAAAGAAACATGGCTACCAATGCAAAACCCGTGTACAAACGCATTCTGCTTAAGCTGAGTGGCGAAGCGCTGCAGGGATCGGAAGGCTTCGGTATTGACGCAAGCATCCTTGATCGCATGGCACAGGAAATCAAAGAACTGGTCGAACTGGGCATCCAGGTTGGCGTGGTCATTGGCGGTGGCAACCTTTTCCGTGGTGCTGGTCTGGCGAAAGCGGGGATGAACCGCGTTGTGGGCGACCACATGGGTATGCTGGCAACCGTGATGAATGGCCTGGCGATGCGTGATGCGCTCCATCGCGCCTATGTGAACGCCCGCCTGATGTCCGCGATCCCCCTGAATGGCGTATGCGATAATTACAGCTGGGCAGAAGCTATCAGCCTGCTGCGCAACAACCGCGTGGTGATCCTCTCCGCCGGTACGGGTAACCCGTTCTTTACGACCGATTCCGCTGCCTGCCTGCGCGGTATCGAGATCGAAGCTGATGTGGTACTGAAAGCGACCAAAGTCGATGGCGTGTTTACTGCCGACCCGGCAAAAGATCCTTCTGCCACCATGTACGATCAGCTGAGCTACAGCGAAGTGCTGGATAAAGAGCTGAAAGTGATGGATCTTGCCGCCTTCACGCTGGCTCGCGACCACAAATTGCCAATTCGTGTCTTCAACATGAACAAACCTGGCGCACTGCGTCGCGTGGTCATGGGCGAAAAAGAAGGCACTTTGATCACGGAATAATTTCCGTTGACGATAAATACAGGTAAGATTCCGCTTTATTTTGTAGTGGTATCTTACCCGGGCGCGCCTTTGGCGTTGTCATGAATTAAACGCGACTATACTTAGCACACCTGTAGCGCTGTGCTGGCGGATAGTCTGCCTGAGACAAGTTTTCAAGGATTCGTAACGTGATTAACGACATCAGAAAAGATGCTGAAGTACGCATGGAAAAATGCGTAGAAGCGTTCAAAACCCAAATCAGCAAAATCCGTACTGGCCGTGCTTCCCCAAGCCTGCTGGATGGCATCATCGTAGAGTACTACGGTACGCCAACCCCTCTGCGTCAGCTGGCGAGCGTGACGGTAGAAGATACCCGTACGCTGAAAATCAACGTATTCGATCGTTCTATGGGCCCGGCGGTTGAGAAAGCGATCATGGCGTCTGACCTCGGTCTGAACCCAAGCTCTGCGGGGGCTGACATCCGCGTTCCACTGCCACCGCTGACCGAAGAGCGTCGTAAAGACCTGATCAAAGTGGTACGTGGCGAAGCTGAGCAGGGTCGTGTATCCGTGCGTAACGTCCGTCGCGACGCGAATGATAAAGTAAAAGCGCTGCTGAAAGAAAAAGAGATCAGTGAAGATGACGATCGTCGTTCTCAGGACGACATTCAGAAAATGACTGACGCTGCCATCAAGAAAATTGATGCGGCGCTGGCAGATAAAGAAGCGGAACTGATGCAGTTCTGATTTCTGTCGTACACTGATAAACGCCGTTCAGAGGGACTTTGGGTCTTGCTGGCGGCGTTTTGCTTTTATCTGGTCTAACTTTTCGGGCATCTCATGAAGCATTTAACACTCCTTGGCTCAACCGGCTCTATTGGTTGCAGCACTCTCGACGTTGTTCGCCATAATCCTGAACTTTACACCGTGACAGCGCTGGTGGCCGGTAAGAATGTGCAGCGAATGGTTGAGCAGTGCCTGGAGTTTACGCCCCGCTATGCGGTGATGGATGACGAAGAGAGCGCGCGCCTGCTGAAAGCACAGCTGCTTGAGAAGGGCAGTCGAACCGAGGTGCTGAGTGGCCAACAGGCGGCCTGCGAGATGGCGGCGCTGGATGAGGTGGATCAGGTGATGGCGGCCATTGTCGGGGCGGCAGGATTATTGCCGACGCTTGCCGCGATTGATGCCGGTAAGGACGTTCTGCTGGCCAATAAAGAGTCGCTGGTCACCTGCGGACGCCTGTTCATGGAGGCGGTGAAGCAGCGCGGCGCGCGTCTTTTGCCCGTCGACAGCGAGCACAACGCGATTTTTCAGAGTTTACCGCAACCTTTTCAACAGAACCTGGGGTACGCTGACCTGGAGCAGAATGGCGTCGTGTCGATTCTGCTTACCGGGTCTGGTGGCCCGTTCCGTGAAACGCCACTGTCTGAACTGCGTGCGATGACGCCGGATCAGGCGTGCCGTCATCCGAACTGGTCAATGGGGCGTAAAATCTCCGTTGACTCTGCCACCATGATGAACAAAGGTCTGGAATACATTGAAGCGCGCTGGCTGTTTAATGCGTCAGCGAAACAGATGGAAGTACTGATTCACCCGCAATCGGTGATTCATTCGATGGTGCGTTATCAGGATGGCAGCGTGCTGGCGCAGCTGGGCGAACCGGATATGCGTACGCCGATTGCCCATTCCATGGCGTGGCCGAATCGAGTGAAGTCCGGCGTGAAGCCGCTTGATTTCTGCAAGCTAAGTTCCCTGACGTTCAGTGAACCAGACTACGACCGCTACCCTTGTCTGAAGCTTGCAATGACGGCCTTTGACCAGGGGCAGGCGGCGACAACGGCACTGAATGCAGCCAATGAAATTACCGTTGAAGCATTTCTGAATCAGCAAATTCGTTTTACCGATATTGCGGCGTTAAATTTATCGGTACTGGAGATGATGGATTTGCGCGAACCACAGAGCGTGGAAGAGGTGCTAACGGTGGATGCAGCTGCGCGTAATATTGCGCGCCAACAGGTGACACGTCTCGCAAGCTGGTGATAAAGCAACCACTAGTCGTCGTGCTATTTGTTAGCGTTGGGCTTCAGTGATATAGTCTGCGCCACCTGATCGCAGGTATTTGACTTTACGTGGTCAGGTGAGCCGTGGTTTGACACGGCTTTTTTATGTATCGGCTTCAGTATTCCTGAGTACCGTTAAATCCTTTTCAGGGACAAAAAACGCGTTATGTTGTCTGCGAATCAACCAATAAGCGAAAACTTGCCAGCTCATGGCTGCCGTCATGTAGCAATCATTATGGATGGCAATGGCCGCTGGGCGAAAAGACAAGGGAAGATACGAGCCTTTGGGCATAAAGCTGGGGCGAAATCCGTTCGCCGCGCCGTTTCTTTTGCCGCCAATAACGGCATTGATGCGTTAACGCTCTATGCTTTTAGCAGTGAAAACTGGAATCGACCGCTGCAGGAAGTGACTGCGTTGATGGAATTGTTTGTGTGGGCGCTAGACAGCGAAGTAAAAAGCCTGCACCGCCACAACGTCCGCCTGCGTATCATTGGCGATACCAGTCGTTTTAACTCACGTTTGCAGGAACGGATTCGTAAAGCAGAGGCGCTGACTGAAAATAATACCGGTCTGACGCTGAATATTGCGGCGAATTACGGCGGACGCTGGGATATTATCCAGGGCGTTCGGCATCTCGCCGAACAGGTTCAGGAAGGGCTGTTGAGACCCGACCAAATTGATGAAGAAGCGCTGAGCAAGCAAATCTGCATGAATGAACTGGCACCTGTGGATTTAGTAATTAGGACAGGGGGAGAACATCGCATAAGTAACTTTTTGATATGGCAAATTGCCTATGCCGAACTTTACTTTACAGATGTTCTTTGGCCCGATTTTGATGAACAAGACTTTGAAGGTGCGCTGCATGCCTTTGCCAATCGAGAGCGTCGTTTCGGCGGCACCGAGCCTGGTGGCGACAACGCCTGATGGGGGTAGCTTTTGCTGAAGTATCGCCTGATTTCCGCTTTTGTATTAATACCCATTGTCATTGCGGCGCTGTTTTTGCTGCCCCCGGTGGGATTCGCTATTGTTACGCTGGTGGTGTGCATGCTCGCCGCGTGGGAATGGGGACAGTTTAGCGGCTTTACCTCGCGTACGCAGCGAGTATGGCTTGCGGTACTTTGTGGCTTTATTCTGGCCGTAATGCTGTTCACGTTGCCTGAATATCATCATGATATTCATCAGCCTCTGGTGGCTGGTTCCTTGTGGATATCGTTGGCCTGGTGGGTTGCCGCGCTGTTGCTGGTGCTGTTTTATCCCGGCTCCGCGGCGTTGTGGCGTCATTCAAAAGTGCTGCGACTGATTTTTGGTTTGCTCACTATTATTCCTTTTTTCTGGGGTATGGTTGCGCTGCGCGCCTGGCACTACGACGAAAACCACTACAGCGGTGCGATCTGGCTGCTTTATGTGATGATTCTCGTCTGGGGGGCTGACTCCGGGGCCTATATGTTTGGTAAACTGTTTGGCAAACATAAGCTGGCACCGAAGGTTTCTCCGGGCAAAACCTGGCAAGGATTTATCGGCGGTTTGTTTACGGCCGCGATCATCTCCTGGGGCTACGGCGTCTGGGCGAATCTTGAAGTGGCACCATCAATACTGCTGGTGTGCTCGATTTTTGCTGCGCTTGCCTCCGTGCTCGGTGATTTAACCGAAAGTATGTTCAAGCGTGAAGCAGGGATTAAGGACAGTGGACACCTGATTCCAGGGCATGGCGGTATACTGGATCGCATTGATAGCCTGACAGCGGCTGTTCCAGTGTTTGCGTGTTTGCTTTTACTGGTATTCGGGACGATTTAACGGAAGGTTTTATGCTGAGCATTCTCTGGAATCTGGCGGCGTTCATAGTTGCACTGGGTGTACTGATTACCGTGCATGAATTTGGCCATTTCTGGGTTGCTCGCCGCTGTGGCGTGCGCGTAGAGCGATTTTCCATCGGTTTTGGTAAATCACTCTGGACGCGCACCGACCGCCACGGTACGCAATTTGTCATCGCCCTTATCCCGCTGGGTGGCTACGTCAAAATGCTCGACGAACGCGTCGAGCCTGTCGCGCCTGAACTGCGACACAGCGCATTCAACAATAAAACCGTTGGACAACGCGCCGCCATCATCGCTGCCGGACCGGTAGCCAACTTCATCTTTGCAATTTTCGCTTACTGGCTGGTGTTTATCATCGGCGTCCCTGGCGTGCGTCCGGTAGTAGGTGACATTGCCCCCAACTCCATCGCGGCGAGTGCGCAAATTACATCCGGGATGGAACTTAAAGCGATTGATGGCATCGAAACCCCTGATTGGGATGCCGTGCGACTGCAGCTGGTTGCTAAAATTGGCGATCCGCAGACCACCATCAGCGTATCGCCATTTGGGTCAGACGCCCGTCAGGACAAAGTGCTCGATTTACGTCAATGGCGTTTCGAGCCAGACAAAGAGGATCCCGTCGCTGCGCTGGGCATTCGTCCGCGCGGCGCGCAGATCGAGCCGGTATTAGCCGAAGTACAGGCAAACTCGGCGGCGAGCAAAGCGGGTTTGCAAGCAGGCGACAGGATCGTTAAAGTCGATGGTCAACCATTAACAGAGTGGATGACCTTTGTTACTCTGGTGCGCGATAATCCGGGTACGTCTCTCGCGCTGGAAGTTGAAAGGCAGGGCAGTCCGCTTTCGCTGACGCTGATCCCGGATACGAAGTCGGTCGGCAAGAAGGCAGAAGGGTTTGCAGGCGTTGTGCCAAAAGTGATCCCGCTGCCAGATGAGTACAAGACAATACGCCAGTATGGGCCGTTCAGCGCCATCCTTGAAGCCACGGATAAAACATGGCAACTGATGAAGCTGACGGTCAACATGTTGGGGAAATTGATAACCGGTGATGTGAAACTGAACAACCTCAGTGGGCCAATTTCGATTGCCCAGGGGGCTGGGATGTCAGCGGAATTCGGGGTGATTTACTATCTCATGTTCCTCGCGCTCATTAGCGTGAACCTTGGGATAATCAACCTGTTCCCGCTTCCCGTTTTAGACGGGGGTCATCTGCTGTTTTTAGCGATTGAAAAGCTAAAAGGCGGGCCGGTATCCGAGCGAGTTCAAGACTTTAGTTATCGCATTGGCTCGATTTTGCTGGTGCTGTTAATGGGGCTTGCACTTTTCAATGATTTCTCTCGGTTGTAAGAGAGTTAGTTAGGAAGAACGCATAATAACGATGGCGATGAAAAAGTTGCTCATAGCGTCGCTGCTGTTTAGCAGCGCCACCGTATACGGTGCTGACGGGTTCGTAGTGAAAAACATTCATTTCGAAGGCCTTCAGCGTGTCGCCGTTGGTGCGGCCCTCCTCAGTATGCCTGTGCGCCCCGGCGATACGGTTAATGATGATGATATCAGTAATACCATCCGTGCTCTGTTTGCCACCGGCAACTTCGAGGATGTCCGCGTCCTGCGTGATGGTGATACCCTGCTGGTACAGGTAAAAGAACGTCCAACGATCGCCAGTATCACTTTCTCCGGCAACAAGTCGGTGAAAGATGACATGCTCAAGCAAAACCTTGAAGCATCCGGTGTTCGTGTGGGTGAGTCTCTGGACCGCACAACCCTTTCAGACATTGAAAAAGGTCTGGAAGACTTCTACTACAGCGTCGGTAAATACAGCGCCAGCGTGAAAGCGGTTGTGACTCCGCTGCCGCGTAACCGTGTTGACCTGAAGCTGGTCTTCCAGGAAGGTGTCTCTGCGAAGATCCAGCAGATCAACATTGTTGGTAACCACGCGTTCAGCACCGACGAACTGATCTCCACCTTCCAGCTGCGCGATGAAGTGCCGTGGTGGAACGTGGTGGGCGATCGCAAATACCAGAAACAGAAACTGGCGGGCGACCTTGAAACCCTGCGCAGCTACTATCTGGATCGTGGTTACGCGCGTTTCAACATCGACTCGACGCAGGTGAGTCTGACGCCGGACAAGAAAGGCATCTACATTACGATCAACATCACGGAAGGCGATCAGTACAAGCTTTCGGGTGTTGAGGTGAGCGGTAACCTGGCGGGGCATTCTGCTGAAATCGAATCGCTGACCAAAATTCAGCCAGGCGATCTCTATAGCGGATCCAAAGTCACCAAAATGGAAGACAGCATTAAGAAGCTGCTCGGCCGCTATGGTTATGCCTATCCGCGCGTACAGACTCAGCCGGAAATCAATGACGCGGATAAAACCGTTAAGCTGCACGTGAATGTTGACGCGGGTAACCGTTTCTACGTGCGTAAGATCCGCTTCGTCGGTAACGACACCTCCAAAGACTCCGTTCTGCGTCGCGAAATGCGTCAGATGGAAGGCGCATGGTTAGGTAGCGATCTCGTTGATCAGGGTAAAGAGCGTCTGAACCGTCTGGGCTATTTTGAAACGGTTGATACTGATACCCAGCGCGTACCGGGCAGCCCGGATCAGGTTGATGTCGTTTATAAAGTGAAAGAGCGTAACACCGGTAGCTTTAACTTTGGTGTGGGCTACGGTACTGAAAGCGGCGTCAGCTTCCAGGTTGGCGTGCAGCAGGATAACTGGCTGGGTACGGGTTACTCTGTTGGAATTAACGGTACCAAAAACGACTATCAGACCTACTCTGAGTTCTCTGTAACGAACCCATATTTCACCGTTGACGGTGTGAGCCTGGGCGGTCGTATCTTCTATAACGACTTTAAAGCCGACGATGCGGATCTGTCCTCCTACACCAACAAGAGTTACGGTGTGGACGGAACGCTTGGCTTCCCGATTAACGAATACAACACCCTGCGAGCGGGCTTAGGTTACGTGCATAACGACCTGTCCAATATGCAACCGCAGGTGGCCATGTGGCGTTATCTGGACTCTATCGGTCAGTCGGCGAGCAAAAACAGCGATAACAACGGTTTCGCTGCGGATGACTTCACCTTCAACTACGGCTGGACCTATAACCGTCTCGACCGTGGTTACTTCCCAACGGAAGGTTCTCGCGTCAACCTGAACGGTAAAATTACCGTCCCGGGTTCCGATAACGAGTTCTATAAGGTGACGCTCGATACTGCGTCCTACTTCCCGATCGATGACGATCACAAGTGGGTGGTTCTGGGTCGTACCCGTTGGGGTTATGGTGATGGTTTAGGCGGCAAAGAGATGCCGTTCTATGAAAACTTCTATGCCGGTGGTTCCAGTACCGTTCGTGGCTTCCAGTCCAACAACATTGGTCCGAAAGCGGTTTACTACGGCGGGAACGACAAAGATAACTGCGATAAGTCTTCCTCATCAGAAGTCTGTAGTTCTGATGACGCAGTCGGCGGTAACGCTATGGCCGTGGCGAGCCTGGAGTTCATCACGCCAACGCCGTTTATTAGTGATAAATATGCGAACTCCGTCCGTACATCCTTCTTCTGGGATGCGGGTACGGTGTGGGATACCAACTGGGAGAACACTGCCCAGATGCGTGCAGCTGGCGTTCCTGACTACAGCGATCCGAGCAATATTCGCATGTCTGCCGGTATCGCATTACAATGGATGTCACCGCTGGGGCCGTTGGTCTTCTCTTACGCCCAGCCGTTTAAGAAATATGATGGAGACAAAGCGGAGCAATTCCAGTTTAACATTGGTAAAACCTGGTAATAATCCGCTGCAAAGGAATGCGTTGGCAGTGTAGCGCTGACAACTGGCGATCGGTAAAACGGTCGCCTTGCCACGCAAAGAACGGTACCTTCTGGTGCCAATGGGATGGTAAGGAGTTAATTGTGAAAAAGTGGTTATTAGCTGCAGGTCTCGGTTTAGCGATGGCAACTTCTGCTCAGGCAGCAGACAAAATTGCAATCGTCAACATGGGTAATTTGTTCCAGCAGGTTGCACAGAAAACAGGTGTTTCTGCGACGCTGGAAAACGAATTCAAAGGCCGTGCAAGCGAACTGCAGGGTATGGAAAACGATCTTCAGTCCAAAATGCAGCGTCTGCAGCGTGATGGTTCTACCATGAAGGCAAGCGACCGCAGCAAGCTGGAAAAAGACGTAATGGCTCAGCGCCAGGCGTTCTCCCAGAAAGCGCAGGCTTTCGAGCAGGATCGTCAGCGTCGTTCTAACGAAGAACGCGGCAAGCTGGTGACTCGCATTCAGACCGCTGTTAAAGCAGTGGCTGCCGATCAGAGCATCGATCTGGTTGTTGATGCGAACGCCGTCGCTTTCAACAGCAAAGATGTTAAAGACATCACTGCTGACGTTCTGAAACAGGTTAAATAAGTAATGCCTTCAATTCGACTGGCTGATTTAGCTCAGCAGTTGGATGCAGAATTACACGGTGATGGCGATATCGTCATCACCGCTGTTGCGTCCATGCAATCTGCTAAAGCTGGCACGATTACCTTCATGGTAAGCCCTAAGTACCGTGAGCAACTGGCTCAATGCCAGGCGTCAGCTGTTGTTCTGACGCAGGACGATCTTCCATTTGCCACTGTAAGCGCGCTGGTAGTGAAAAACCCCTACCTGACGTATGCACGCATGGCTCAAATTCTTGATACCACGCCGCAACCGGCCCAGAACATTGCTGCCAGCGCAGCGATTGATGAGACGGCCAGGCTGGGTAACAACGTCGCCGTTGGTGCGAATGCGGTTATCGAATCCGGCGTCGAGCTGGGCGATAACGTCGTCATTGGCCCGGGCTGCTTCGTTGGGAAAAATACGAAAATCGGCGCCGGGACCCGTTTATGGGCGAATGTGTCCGTATACCATGACGTTGAAATTGGCGAAAACTGCCTCGTCCAGTCCAGCACCGTGATTGGTTCTGATGGCTTTGGTTACGCTAACGATCGCGGTAACTGGGTTAAGATCCCGCAGCTTGGTCGCGTTATTATTGGCGATCGCGTGGAGATCGGCGCCTGTACCACCATTGACCGTGGCGCGCTTGACGACACGATCATTGGCAATGGTGTTATCATCGATAACCAGTGCCAGATTGCGCATAACGTTGTGATTGGCGACAATACCGCGGTTGCGGGTGGCGTCATCATGGCGGGCAGCCTGAAAATTGGCCGTTATTGCATGATTGGCGGTGCGAGCGTGATTAATGGCCATATGGAAATCTGCGACAAGGTGACCGTGACGGGAATGGGCATGGTAATGCGTCCTATCACTGAACCTGGCGTCTATTCCTCTGGCATTCCGCTCCAGCCCAACAAAGTATGGCGTAAAACAGCAGCTCTGGTGATGAACATTGATGATATGAGCAAGCGCCTCAAGTCCCTTGAGCGCAAGATCGATCAACAAGACTAAGCGTCATCCGTTTAACGCTATTTTTCCCGGCCTGTCGGCTTTCTAATAAACCGGCAGGCCGTGTTATTATTGTTATCAGTACATTTTGACAGGAAGAGTATTTTGACTACTGACACTCATACTCTGCATATTGAAGAGATTTTAGAACTTCTGCCGCACCGCTACCCGTTTCTGCTGGTAGACCGTGTGCTGGATTTTGAAGAAGGTCGTTTTCTGCGCGCAGTGAAAAATGTTTCCGTGAATGAGCCGTTCTTCCAGGGGCACTTCCCTGGTAAACCTATCTTCCCGGGTGTGTTGATTCTGGAAGCGATGGCTCAGGCTACCGGTATTCTGGCGTTTAAAAGCGTCGGTAAACTGGAACCCGGTGAGCTGTATTACTTCGCGGGTATTGACGAAGCGCGCTTTAAGCGCCCTGTCGTGCCTGGTGATCAGATGATCATGGAAGTCACTTTTGAAAAAACGCGTCGTGGCCTGACTCGCTTCAAAGGCGTAGCGCTGGTTGACGGTAAAGTTGTTTGCGAAGCGACGATGATGTGTGCTCGTAGCCGGGAGTCCTGATACGTGATTGATAAATCCGCCTTTATTCATCCTACCGCCATTGTGGAAACGGGTGCCATCGTTGGTGCTAACGCCCACATTGGCCCGTTTTGTATTGTTGGACCCCATGTCGAAATTGGTGAGGGTACAGTACTGAAATCTCACGTTGTGGTGAATGGTCACACGACCATTGGCTGCAATAACGAGATCTATCAGTTCGCCTCCATCGGCGAAGTTAACCAGGATCTGAAATATGCTGGTGAGTCGACCCGTGTGGAAATCGGCGATCGTAACCGTATTCGCGAAAGCGTCACCATTCATCGTGGAACAGTACAGGGTGGTGGGTTGACGAAGGTGGGCAGCGATAACCTGTTTATGGTGAATGCGCATATCGCGCACGACTGTACCGTGGGTGACCGCTGTATCCTTGCCAACAATGCCACGCTGGCAGGACACGTATCAGTTGATGACTTCGCAATTATTGGCGGCATGACCGCAGTCCATCAGTTCTGCATCATTGGTGCGCACGTGATGGTCGGCGGATGCTCCGGTGTGGCGCAGGACGTCCCACCGTATGTGATTGCGCAGGGCAACCATGCCACGCCGTTTGGCGTGAACATCGAAGGCCTCAAGCGTCGTGGTTTTAGTCGCGAAGCGATTACTGCCATCCGCAACGCGTACAAACTGCTGTACCGTAGCGGTAAAACGCTGGAAGAGGCGAAGCCGGAAATTGCCGAACTGGCGAAAAAGCACCCGGAAGTGGACGCGTTCATGGAGTTCTTTGACCGTTCAACAAGGGGTCTGATTCGTTAATGGTCGACAGTCGTCCGCTTACGATAGCCCTGGTCGCCGGAGAAACCTCCGGCGATATTCTTGGTGCCGGTCTCATCCGTGCGCTTAAGGCTCGCGTACCCAATGCTCGCTTCGTCGGTGTTGCTGGCCCGCTGATGCAGGCCGAAGGCTGTGAGGCCTGGTATGAAATGGAAGAGTTGGCCGTGATGGGGATCGTTGAGGTGCTGGGACGGTTACGCCGTTTGCTGCACATCCGTGCCGATCTCACCCGCCGCTTTACCGAACTCAAACCCGATGTGTTTGTCGGTATCGATGCACCTGATTTCAACATTACCCTCGAAGGGAACCTGAAAAAGCAGGGCATTAAAACGATTCACTACGTCAGTCCGTCCGTCTGGGCGTGGCGACAGAAACGCGTTTTCAAAATCGGACGGTCCACCCACCTGGTGCTGGCTTTCCTGCCTTTCGAAAAAGCGTTTTACGACAGATTTAATGTTCCGTGCCGTTTTATCGGTCATACCATGGCGGATGCGATGCCACTGGATCCGGATAAAAACGCGGCGCGCGACGCGCTGGGCATCCCGCATGATGTGCACTGTCTGGCCTTACTGCCAGGCAGCCGTGGCGCAGAAGTTGAGATGCTGAGCGCCGATTTTCTTAAGACTGCGCAAATTCTTCGCCAGACCTATCCCGATCTTGAAGTGGTCGTGCCGCTGGTGAATGCCAAACGCCGCGAGCAGTTTGAGCGCATCAAAGCTGACGTCGCCCCGGATCTTCACGTCCGTCTTCTGGACGGGCAGGGGCGGGAAGCGATGTATGCGAGCGATGCCGCACTGCTGGCCTCCGGCACGGCGGCGCTGGAGTGTATGCTGGCGAAATGCCCGATGGTGGTCGGTTACCGCATGAAGCCGTTTACCTTCTGGCTGGCAAAACGTCTGGTGAAAACAGATTACGTCTCCCTGCCAAACCTGCTTGCGGGTCGCGAGCTGGTGAAAGAGCTCCTGCAGGATGAATGCCAGCCACAGGCGCTGGCGGAGGCCCTGCTGCCGCTGCTCGCCAACGGTAAAACCAGCCACCAGATGCACGATACCTTCCGCGAACTGCATCAACTGATCCGCTGTAATGCTGATGAGCAAGCGGCCGATGCGGTGCTGGAGTTAGCAAAATGATGGAATTTGTTTATCCTCACACCCACCTTGTGGCGGGTGTGGACGAAGTGGGTCGTGGTCCGTTAGTGGGAGCCGTGGTGACCGCTGCGGTGATCCTCGATCCGGCTCGGCCGATCGTCGGGCTGAATGACTCAAAAAAATTGTCTGAAAAGCGCCGGCTGGCGCTGTTTAGTGAGATTCAGGAGAAAGCGCTGGCCTGGAGCCTCGGGCGTGCTGAACCGCATGAGATAGACGAGCTGAATATTTTGCATGCCACGATGCTGGCGATGCAGCGTGCGGTGGCGGGGCTGAAAATTTCCCCTGAATATGTCCTGATTGACGGCAACCGCTGTCCGGCATTGCCCATGCCTTCAATGGCAGTGGTCAAAGGCGATAGCCGGGTCGCAGAAATTAGCGCAGCTTCTATTATTGCCAAAGTGACACGCGACGCCGAAATGGCCGCGCTGGATCTCACTTACCCTCAGTATGGTTTCGCCCAGCATAAGGGATATCCCACACCTTTCCACCTGGAGAGGCTGGCTGAACATGGCGCAACCGAACACCATCGGCGCAGTTTTGGCCCGGTAAAACGCGCCCTGGGACGGGTGTCCTGAATCATTACGCAAGCAATTAAGTAACGCGGAATCTGAAGATGGCTGAACCACGTTTCGTACACCTGCGGGTGCATAGCGACTACTCCATGATCGATGGGCTGGCGAAGACCGGGCCGCTGGTAAAAAAGGCGGCCTCGCTTGGCATGCCTGCGCTGGCGATCACCGATTTTACCAACCTGTGTGGTCTGGTGAAGTTCTACGGAACGGCGCACGGCGCGGGGATGAAGCCGATCGTCGGCGCAGATTTCCACGTGCAGAGCGACCTCATCGGGGATGAACTGACGCAAATCTCCGTGCTGGCGATGAACAACACGGGTTACCAAAACCTCACACTGCTTATCTCAAAAGCCTATCAGCGCGGATATGGTGCGCTGGGCCCGTGGATCGACCGCGACTGGCTGGCTGAACTGAACGAAGGGCTGCTCCTGATCTCAGGCGGCCGGATGGGGGACGTCGGCAAATCCCTGCTGCGCGGTAACAGCGCGCTGGTGGATCAATGCGTCTCGTTCTATGAAGAATATTTCCCTAATCGTTATTACCTGGAGTTGATCCGTACCGGCCGTCAGGATGAAGAGAGCTATCTTCATGCCGCGGTGGCGCTCGCAGAAGAGCGCGGGTTGCCCGTAGTGGCCACCAACGACGTGCGGTTCCTTGAGGCGGGCGATTTTGACGCTCACGAAATTCGCGTGGCGATCCACGATGGCTTTACCCTCGACGATCCGAAGCGGCCGCGTAATTACTCCGCTCAACAGTACATGCGCAGCGAGGAGGAGATGTGTGAGCTCTTCTCCGATATCCCCGAAGCGCTGGAAAACAGCGTAGAGATCGCCAAGCGCTGCAACGTCACCGTCCGCCTTGGCGAATACTTCCTGCCGCAGTTCCCGACGGGTGACATGACCACGGAAGATTTCCTGGTCATGAAATCGAAAGAAGGTCTGGAAGAGCGTCTGGAATTCCTGTTCCCGGATGAAGAAGAGCGTAAAAAGCGTCGCCCGGAGTATGACGAACGCCTGGACATTGAACTCCAGGTGATCAACCAGATGGGCTTCCCGGGCTACTTCCTGATCGTTATGGAGTTCATCCAGTGGTCGAAGGATAACGGCGTGCCGGTTGGACCGGGGCGTGGCTCCGGCGCAGGTTCGCTGGTGGCGTATGCGCTGAAAATTACCGACCTCGATCCGCTGGAATTCGACCTGCTGTTCGAACGTTTCCTCAACCCGGAACGTGTCTCGATGCCCGACTTCGACGTCGACTTCTGCATGGAGAAACGTGACCAGGTGATCGAGCACGTGGCCGACATGTACGGCCGTGATGCGGTATCGCAGATCATTACCTTCGGTACGATGGCGGCGAAAGCGGTTATCCGCGACGTGGGCCGCGTGCTGGGCCACCCTTACGGGTTTGTCGATCGCATCTCTAAACTGGTGCCGCCCGATCCGGGCATGACGCTGGCAAAAGCCTTTGAGGCTGAACCGCAGCTGCCGGAAATCTATGAAGCGGACGAAGAGGTCAAAGCGCTGATCGACATGGCGCGCAAGCTGGAAGGCGTCACGCGTAACGCCGGTAAGCATGCGGGGGGCGTGGTTATCGCCCCGACCAAAATCACCGACTTCGCGCCGCTGTATTGCGACGAAGCGGGCCAGCATCCGGTCACCCAGTTCGACAAGAACGACGTAGAATACGCCGGGCTGGTGAAGTTTGACTTCCTTGGCCTGCGTACGCTGACCATCATCAACTGGGCGCTGGAGATGATCAACGCCCGCCGCGAGAAGAACGGCGAGCCGCCGCTGGATATCGCGGCCATCCCGCTGGACGACAAGAAAAGTTTCGACATGCTGCAGCGCTCGGAGACCACTGCTGTCTTCCAGCTTGAATCCCGCGGCATGAAAGATCTGATTAAGCGCCTGCAGCCCGACTGCTTCGAAGATATGATCGCACTGGTGGCCCTGTTCCGTCCGGGTCCTTTGCAGTCAGGGATGGTAGATAACTTTATCGACCGTAAGCACGGGCGCGAAGAGATTTCCTACCCGGACGTTCAGTGGCAGCACGAAAGCCTGAAGCCGGTACTGGAGCCAACCTATGGCATCATCCTGTATCAGGAACAGGTGATGCAGATCGCCCAGGTGCTTTCCGGCTATACGCTTGGCGGCGCGGACATGCTGCGTCGTGCAATGGGTAAGAAAAAGCCGGAAGAGATGGCAAAGCAGCGTTCCATCTTTGAAGACGGGGCGAAGAAAAACGGCGTCGACGGCGAGCTGGCGATGAAAATCTTCGACTTGGTGGAGAAATTCGCCGGGTACGGATTTAACAAATCTCACTCAGCCGCCTATGCTTTGGTGTCGTATCAAACGCTGTGGCTGAAGGCGCACTATCCTGCGGAGTTTATGGCTGCGGTAATGACCGCCGATATGGACAACACCGAGAAGGTGGTGGGCCTGGTGGATGAGTGCTGGCGCATGGGGCTGAAGATCCTGCCGCCGGATATTAACTCAGGTCTCTACCATTTCCACGTCAACGACGACGGGGAGATCGTTTACGGGATCGGCGCGATCAAGGGCGTAGGTGAAGGGCCGATCGAGGCGATCATCGAAGCGCGCAACAACGGCGGGTATTTCCGCGAGCTGTTCGATCTTTGCGCCCGTACCGATACCAAAAAGCTGAACCGCCGCGTGCTGGAAAAACTGATCATGTCCGGCGCGTTCGACAGGCTGGGGCCGCACCGCGCCGCGCTGATGAACTCGCTGGGCGACGCCCTGAAAGCGGCGGATCAGCACGCGAAAGCGGAAGCCATTGGCCAGGCGGATATGTTCGGGGTGCTGGCGGAAGAGCCGGAGCAGATTGAGCAGTCGTATTCCAACTGCCAGCCGTGGCCAGAACAGGTGGTGCTGGACGGCGAGCGTGAAACGTTAGGTTTGTACCTGACGGGTCACCCGATCAACCAGTACATTAAAGAAATTGAGCGCTATGTCGGCGGCCACAGGCTAAAAGACATGCATCCGACAGAACGTGGTAAAATCACCACGGCTGCGGGGCTCGTGATTGCTGCAAGGGTTATGGTCACCAAGCGCGGCAATCGTATCGGCATCTGTACGTTGGATGACCGTTCCGGGCGTCTGGAGGTGATGTTGTTCACCGACGCGCTGGATAAATACCAGCAATTGCTGGAAAAAGACCGCATACTTATCGTCAGCGGACAGGTCAGCTTTGATGACTTCAGTGGGGGGCTTAAAATGACCGCCCGCGAAGTGATGGACATTGACGAAGCCCGGGAAAAATATGCTCGCGGGCTTGCTATCTCGCTGACGGACAGGCAAATTGATGACCAGCTTTTAAACCGACTCCGTCAGTCTCTGGAACCCCACCGCTCGGGGACAATTCCAGTACATCTCTACTATCAGAGGGCGGATGCACGTGCGCGGTTGCGCTTTGGTGCAACGTGGCGTGTCTCTCCGAGCGATCGTTTACTGAACGATCTCCGTGGCCTCATTGGTTCGGAGCAGGTGGAACTGGAGTTTGACTAATACAGGAATACTATGAGTCTGAATTTCCTTGATTTCGAACAGCCGATTGCTGAGCTGGAAGCGAAAATCGATTCTCTGACAGCGGTAAGCCGTCAGGATGAAAAACTGGATATTAACATCGACGAAGAAGTGCATCGTCTGCGCGAGAAAAGCGTAGAGCTGACGCGCAAAATCTTTGCCGATCTCGGCGCATGGCAGGTGGCCCAGCTGGCACGCCATCCACAGCGTCCGTACACCCTGGATTATGTCCGCCTGGCGTTTGACGAATTTGACGAACTGGCAGGCGATCGCGCATACGCTGACGACAAAGCTATCGTTGGTGGTATCGCGCGTCTGGACGGACGCCCGGTGATGATCATTGGTCATCAGAAAGGCCGTGAAACCAAAGAGAAAATCCGTCGTAACTTCGGTATGCCAGCACCAGAAGGCTACCGTAAAGCCCTGCGTCTGATGGAGATGGCTGAGCGTTTCAACATGCCAATCATCACCTTCATCGACACCCCGGGTGCATACCCAGGCGTGGGCGCGGAAGAGCGCGGTCAGTCTGAAGCCATCGCACGCAACCTGCGCGAGATGTCTCGTCTGAAGGTGCCGGTCATCTGTACCGTTATCGGTGAGGGTGGTTCCGGTGGTGCGCTGGCAATTGGCGTGGGCGATAAAGTGAATATGCTGCAGTACAGCACCTATTCCGTAATCTCCCCGGAAGGCTGCGCGTCCATTCTGTGGAAGAGTGCCGACAAAGCGCCTCTGGCTGCCGAAGCGATGGGCATCATTGCGCCACGCCTGAAAGAGCTTAAGCTGATCGATTCCATCATCCCGGAACCGCTGGGTGGGGCTCATCGTAAGCCGGAAGTGATGGCAGCGTCTCTGAAAGCGCAGCTGCTGGCCGATCTGGCAGACCTGGATGTGCTGAGCAAAGAAGATCTGCTCAACCGCCGTTACCAGCGTCTGATGACCTACGGCTACGCGTAAGCCTCACAATTATCTGAAAAGCCGCACAATGTTGCGGCTTTTTTTATACCTGCGGTTTAGCCGGACTATGCTTAGCTAATGTTTTTTAAGGAGGAAGCCCATGAATATCATTGCCGTTATGGGGCCACACGGCGTCTTTTATAAAGATGAGCCGATTAAGGAGCTGGAGCAAGCCCTGCAGTCGCGTGGGTATCAGCTAATCTGGCCGCACAACAGCGCCGATCTGCTGAAGTTCATCGAGCATAACCCGCGTATCTGCGGCGTGATCTTCGACTGGGATGAATATGACCTCGAACTGTGCAGCGACATCAACAAGCTGAACGAATATCTCCCGCTGTACGCGTTTATTAATACCCACTCAACCATGGACGTCAGCGCCAATGATATGCGTATGGCACTGTGGTTCTTTGAATATTCCCTCGGCGTGGCGGAAGACATTGCGACCCGAATTCAGCAATACACGAATGAATATCTCGATAACATTACGCCGCCCTTTACCCGGGCGCTCTTCACCTACGTGAAAGAGGGGAAATATACCTTCTGTACGCCTGGGCATATGGCGGGAACGGCCTACCAAAAAAGCCCGGTGGGCTGCCTGTTCTATGATTTCTTTGGTGGCAACACGCTGAAAGCGGACGTGTCCATTTCAGTCACCGAACTAGGCTCGCTGCTGGATCATACCGGACCGCATCTGGAAGCTGAAGAGTATATCGCCCGCACCTTTGGGGCCGAGCAGAGCTATATGGTGACCAACGGCACCTCGACCTCGAACAAAATCGTCGGAATGTATGCCGCGCCTGCGGGGAGCACCCTGCTGATTGACCGTAACTGCCATAAATCGCTGGCGCACTTGCTGATGATGAGCGACGTTGTACCGCTCTGGCTGTCGCCCACGCGCAACGCGCTCGGTATTCTTGGCGGCATTCCACGCCGGGAGTTCGCCCATGACGCGATTGAACGCAAGGTCGCGGCAGTGCCCGGCGCAGGCTGGCCTGTCCATGCGGTGATCACCAACTCGACCTATGACGGTCTGCTGTACAACACGGACTGGATCAAAAAGACTTTGGACGTGCCGTCGATCCACTTCGATTCCGCGTGGGTACCGTACACCAATTTCCACCCGATTTACGCGGGTAAAAGCGGCATGAGCGGTGAACGCGTGCCGGGTAAAGTGTTCTTCGAAACGCAGTCGACGCACAAAATGCTGGCCGCGTTTTCCCAGGCTTCGCTGATTCACATCAAAGGCGAATACGACGAAGAGACCTTTAACGAAGCCTTTATGATGCATACCACCACCTCACCAAGCTATCCGCTGGTGGCGTCTATCGAAACGGCTGCGGCGATGCTGCGCGGCAATCCCGGTAAACGTCTTATCAATCGCTCTGTGGAGCGCGCGCTGCATTTCCGTAAAGAGGTTCAGCGGCTGAAAGAGGAAGCCGACGGCTGGTTCTTTGATATCTGGCAGCCGGAAGAGATTGATGAAGCAGAATGCTGGCCGGTTTCGCCCGCCGAAGACTGGCATGGCTTCCGGGATGCCGATAGTGACCATATGTTCCTCGATCCGGTTAAGGTGACGATCCTGACGCCGGGTATGGATGAGCAGGGCAAGATGAGCGAGGAAGGGATCCCGGCTGCGCTGGTGGCGAAATTCCTTGATGAACGCGGCGTGGTGGTGGAGAAAACAGGCCCCTATAATTTGCTGTTTCTGTTCAGCATCGGGATTGATAAAACCCGGGCGATGGGGCTGCTGCGCGGTCTGATGGAATTTAAGCGCGCCTACGATCTCAACCTGCGGGTGAAGAACATGCTGCCGGATCTCTACGCGGAAGATCCTGACTTCTACCGCAATATGCGTATTCAGGATCTGGCCCAGGGGATCCACAGGCTGATCCGTCAGCACGATCTGCCGCGTCTGATGCTACAGGCGTTCGATGTGTTGCCGGAGATGAAGTTTACCCCGCACAAGGCGTGGCAGCGCCAGGTGAGGGGGGAGGTCGAAACCGTCGAGCTGGAAAATCTGGTTGGGCGCGTATCGGCCAACATGATCCTGCCGTATCCGCCGGGCGTACCGCTCCTGATGCCGGGAGAGATGATTACCGAAGAGAGTCGGGCCGTGCTCGATTTCCTGCTGATGCTCTGTTCGGTAGGGCGTCACTATCCCGGTTTTGAGACGGATATCCACGGTGCGAAGCGCGACGAAAACGGCGTGTACTGGGTGCGAGTCCTAAAATAAGGGTGACCGCTTGCCAGGTGCGGGTTTTCGGTTGTAACGTTCAGGCATCATAAAAAGGAGAAGCTATGCTGGGTTTAAAACAGGTTCATCATATTGCGATCATTGCGACCGATTACGCGAAGAGTAAGGCCTTCTACTGCGATATTCTCGGCTTCACGCTGTTGAGCGAGGCCTACCGTGAGGAGCGCGACTCCTGGAAGGGCGACCTGGCGTTAAACGGGCAGTATGTGATTGAACTGTTCTCTTTTCCTTTTCCGCCTGCGCGTCCGTCCCGTCCGGAAGCCTGTGGCCTGCGCCATCTTGCCTTCAGCGTCGATGACCTGGATAGCGCAGTAAAACATCTGGAAGCGCACGGCGTGACGTGTGAAGCAATCCGCGTCGATCCGTTTACCGACAAGCGCTTTACCTTTTTCAACGACCCGGACGGCCTGCCGCTGGAGCTTTATCAGCAGTAATCTTCGTCCTGTGTGATAATGCCCGCTCAGTTCGGGCATTTTTTATGTGTAATTCCCTATGACCTTACCCGCTATCGCACACGCCGTTTCACCGTACCGCCAGCTGCTGGTGGGGTTTAGCGGTGGCCTGGATTCCACCGTTCTGCTCCATCGTCTTAAACGCTGGCGCGACCAGGAGCCTGACGTCCAGCTGCGGGCGATACATATTCATCACGGATTAAGTCCTCACGCAGAGGAGTGGGTGGCGCACTGCGAAGCCTTGTGTGCGGCGTGGGCGATCCCGCTTCTCGTCGAGCGCGTCACGCTTGCGGAGGAAGGGCTGGGCATTGAGGCGCAGGCGCGTAAAGCTCGCTATGCCGCCTTTGCCGAGGCATTGCGTACAGGAGAAGCCCTGGTCACGGCCCAGCATCTGGACGATCAGTGTGAAACCTTTCTGCTGGCGCTTAAGCGGGGCAGCGGACCGGCAGGGCTTTCAGCCATGCCTGAGCGTTCTGAGTTTGCCGGTACAACGTTACTGCGTCCGCTGCTTGGCGAGACGCGCGCCTCGCTTGAGGCCTGGGCGCGAGAACATCAGCTCAGCTGGATTGAAGATGAGAGCAACCAGGATGACGGCTATGACCGTAACTTTCTGCGTCTGCGTGTCCTCCCGCTATTGAGCGAGCGCTGGCCGCATTTCGCCGACGCGACGGCAAGAAGCGCTATGCTGTGCGCCGAACAGGAATCGCTGCTGGACGAGCTGTTGAGTGACGAGCTGGCTGAACTGATTTCTGAAGACGGAGCGCTGGCGATTGCACCGCTGAAAGCGATGAGCCCGGTGCGCCGCGCCGCGCTGCTACGGCGCTGGCTGGCCTCTCATCACGCCGCGATGCCGTCGCGGGCGATGCTAAACCGTATCTGGGACGAGGTTGCCCTGGCGCGGGAGGATGCTTCCCCGTGCGTCCACCTGAACGGTTTTGATGTAAGGCGCTACAAAGGGGAACTCTGGTGGGTAAAATCAACGCCTTCACTGACCGATGTGGTGCTCGACTGGCTTTCACCTGCGCTTCCGCTGATATTGCCCAGTGAGGCAGGACGTGTCTCTCTTATACCGTCTGGTCATGTGAGGCTGCCAGAGGCAGGTGAACCGGTAACGGTACGCTTTAGGGCTGGCGGCATGCTGCATATTGTCGGACGCAACGGGGGACGCAAGCTGAAGAAAATCTGGCAGGAGTGCAACGTGCCGCCGTGGCTGCGCGACACCACGCCGCTGTTGTTCTATGGTGAAACATTGATTGCTGCTGCGGGCATTTTCATCACGGAAGCGGGATGGGCGGAAGAGGGTGCTAGGTTTGAGTGGCAGAAAGCGTAACGGGCAGCCTGGCTGCCCGTTAATGTCATCAGGATTCGCTCACCACGACGGTGCCGATTTGCGGGTGGCTGAAGCTGGCTATTTTATCCAGACGCAGCTCACGCGTCGCACCGGCATCTTCCACTATCAGGTATTCCACATTCTTACGTGAAACCAGATCGCTGGCCTTCGCCTTCAACACTTCGCCATCTTTTAGCTCCAGCGTCAGTAATAAATGATGCTGGCAGGCGAGTTCGAGGTTGTCATAGTCATCACAATTGATGGGTTGATAAGTATCATTCATCGACATAATCGCTCACCAGTAAATTCGCCGCAGCATACGCTGCTTTTTCCCTGACCGACTCTGAAAGGCTCTCATCAGAGGCCACTTCATTAAGCACTTTCAATACACAGCCCAACGCGTCCGGGACATACCCCAGATCTCCGCTGGCGATTTCCGCATACCGTTTGCGAATTAACTCACAATAATTATTCACATCCCCTCCCGCCAGCGCACTGACTTACTGTGAGATATCATTAAGCCTACGAAGATAAACTCGGTTTAGCAAGGTGACTATACCATACTCATTTAAGCAATATCAGCGCCTTGATAGCGGTGTATTTATCACCCTACAACAGCCTTTTGCCACGGTTTTCGCTACAATGAGCGCCTGATTCGAATGGAGTTCTCTCATGGCGCTGAAAGCGACAATTTATAAAGCAGTGGTCAATGTGGCCGATCTTGATCGCAACCAGTTCCTGGACGCCTCGCTGACGCTGGCTCGCCACCCCTCCGAAACCCAGGAGCGCATGATGCTGCGCCTGCTGGCGTGGATTAAGTACGCTGACGAGCGTCTGCAGTTTACCCGTGGGTTAAGCGCAGAAGACGAGCCAGAAGCCTGGCTGCGCAACGATCATCTGGGTATCGATTTGTGGATCGAACTTGGACTGCCGGACGAGCGCAGAATTAAGAAGGCCTGCACTCAGTCCGCTGAAGTGGCCTTATTCGCGTATAATCAGCGCGCTGCGGAGATTTGGTGGCAGCAAAACAAGAGCAAGTGCGGACAGTATAAAAATCTCACGGTCTGGTATCTGGATGATGAGCAACTGGCGCAGCTGAGCGACTTTGCCAGCCGGACCATGGTGTTGCAGGCGACGATTCAGGACGGTGCCATCTGGCTCTCTGATTCTCAGAATAATCTGGAAATTCATTTGACGGCGTGGCAACCGGCCTCATGATCGTCCTGTCCCGAAACGTCAGCATTCCGGACAACGAGCTGGAGATCACCGCCATCCGTGCTCAGGGGGCAGGTGGGCAGCACGTCAACAAGGCCTCAACGGCAATCCATTTGCGTTTTGACATTCGGGCCTCAAGCCTGCCAGAGTATTATAAAGAAAGTCTGCTTGCTGCCAGCCATCACCTGATCACCAGCGATGGCGTGATGGTGATCAAAGCCCAGGAATACCGCAGCCAGGAGCTCAACCGGGAAGCGGCGATAGCCAGGCTGGTGGCGGTCATCAAAGAATTAACGGCAGTACAAAAAAGCCGCCGGGCAACGCGGCCAACCCGCGCATCGAAAGAGCGTCGGCTGGCCTCGAAGGCCCAAAAATCCACAGTGAAAGCACTACGCGGTAAAGTTCGTCGCCCCACAGAGTGACGAAAGGGAACACACTTTTCATAAGGAATTCATTGTGAAAAAAGCATTATGGTCAGCGCTGGCAGTGAGTACGCTGTTTGCGCTTTTCGGGTGTAACAACCGCTCCGAAACGCAGGTTTTACAACCCACGCAGACGGAAGAATTAAAACCGATGCAGCAGAGCTGGCGCGGCGTATTGCCTTGCGCGGACTGTGAAGGCATTGAAACGTCCCTGTTCCTGCAAAAAGACGGCACCTGGGTGATGAACCAGCGCTATCAGGGTGCAAAAGAGCCTTCTTCTTTTGCAACTTATGGAACATGGGCGCGAACGGCGGAGAAGCTGGTTCTGACGGATACCGCTGGCGAGAAAACTTATTTCCGCGCCAAAGGCGAGGGGATGGAGATGCTGGATCGTGAAGGCAATCCAATTGAATCCCAGTTCAACTACACGCTGGCACCGGTAAAAGCGGCTCTGCCCGCGACGCCGATGGCGATGCGGGGGATGTACTTCTATATGGCGGATGCGGCGATCTTTACCGACTGCGCAACCGGTAAGAAGGTCAGCGTGGCAAACAATGCGCAGCTTGAACGTGATTACGCGGTGGCGCGCGGCAATGACAGCAAACCGGTATTGCTGACGGTGGACGGTCACTTTACGCTGGAGCCAAACCCGGATAGTGGAGAGATGGTGAAAACGCTGGTGGCAGATAAAGACGCGAAGTTTGTTGCGGGTAAAGACTGTAACAGTAAATAAGCTGACGCTGAGCCATTAAAAAAACCCCGCCTGAGCGGGGTTTTTTGTTTAGCCTTTGATGGCTTTCACCAGGTAATCAAGAATGTCGCCGGTCTTGATCATCTGTTTTTCGCCGCTGCGACGGTATTTGTATTCAATCTCGTCGCTGTCGAGGTTACGGTCGCCGATCACGACGGTGTGTGGGATACCGATCAGTTCCATATCGGCAAACATCACGCCCGGACGCTCTTTACGGTCATCCATCAGCACTTCGATACCCTGCGCACGCAGCTCGGCATACAGCTTCTCGGCCAGCTCCTGCACGCGGTAAGACTTGTGCATGTTCATTGGCAGAATCGCAACCTGGAACGGCGCGATGTTGTCTGGCCAGACGATGCCGCGCTCGTCATAGTTCTGCTCAATGGCGGCAGCTACCACGCGCGTCACCCCGATACCGTAGCAACCCATGGTCAGGATCTGGTTACGGCCATCTTCACCCTGAACAGCGGCGTTCAGCGCGCGAGAGTATTTATCACCCAGCTGGAAGATGTGACCGACTTCAATGCCGCGCTTGATCATCAGGGTACCCTGACCGTCCGGGCTTGGATCGCCTGCGACCACGTTACGGATGTCTGCTACTTCCGGCGTCGCCACGTCGCGATCCCAGTTGATGCCGAAGTAGTGTTTACCGTCGATGTTAGCACCGGCGGAGAAGTCGCTCATCGCGGCTACCGTGCGGTCAATAACAACAGGCACCGGCATATTCACCGGACCGAGAGAACCTGGGCCAGCATTGACCACGGCGCGGATTTCCGCTTCCGTGGCGAACGTCAGCGGGCTGGCGACCTGCGGCAGCTTCTCAGCTTTCACTTCGTTCAGCTCGTGATCGCCACGCACCAGCAGGGCAACCAGCGGGTAAGCGCCCCCTTCGGTGGCTTTCACCAGCAGCGTCTTCACGGTTTTTTCGATCGGCAGGTTGAACTGCTCAACCAGCTCGGCAATGGTTTTCGCGTTTGGCGTATCAACCAGCGTCATCTCTTGCGTTGCCGCAGCACGTGGTTCTTTTGGTGCAAGCGCTTCTGCGAATTCGATGTTCGCCGCGTAATCGGAAGAGTCAGAGAAGATCACATCGTCTTCACCGCTCTGCGCCAGTACCTGGAATTCATGAGATGCGCTACCGCCGATGGAGCCGGTATCAGCCTGCACAGCACGGAAATCCAGCCCCATGCGGGAAAAGATTTTGCTGTACGCCGCGTACATTTTGTCGTAGGTCTCTTGCAGGGATTCCTGAGAGGTATGGAAAGAGTAGGCATCTTTCATCAGGAATTCGCGAGAGCGCATGACGCCGAAACGCGGGCGAACTTCGTCACGGAACTTGGTCTGGATCTGGAAGAAGTTCAGCGGCAGCTGTTTGTAAGAGCTCAGCTCATTACGAATCAGGTCGGTGATGACTTCTTCATGCGTTGGGCCGAGAACGAACGGACGCTCGCCACGATCGACGAAGCGCAGCAGTTCAGGACCATACTGTTCCCAACGACCGCTCTCCTGCCACAGGTCAGCGGGCTGAACCACGGGCATGGACACCTCGATAGCACCGGCGTTGTTCATCTCTTCACGCACGATGTTTTCGACTTTTTTCAGGACGCGCACGCCGGTCGGCAGCCAGGTGTATAACCCGGAGGCCAGCTTGCGGATCATCCCGGCGCGCAGCATCAGCTGATGGCTGATCACTTCGGCGTCGGCAGGCGTCTCCTTCAGAGTGGAGAGCAGATATTGGCTAGTACGCATGTTGTTACGGTTCCATTTCGACGATTGGAACAGGCTGAAACACCAGCCTGACACAAAAAAAGTGGTTTAGTTTACCAGTGTGGCAAAGATGCCAAAAGAGAGGAGAACAAAATTACCTGGGTTCAAGGGCAAACACTTCAAAACCTGCCCCGGTGACGCGCCAGCGAACGTTAAAATCCAGCAGCCAGACGGCGTACGTTTTACCTGCTTCCTCTTCTTTACGGTAGGCCGGACGCGGGTCCTGTGCCAGAACTTCGGTGATGAAATCCCGTAAGCGAGGATAGCGTTTCTCCAGTTGGCCGAACTGAGCGGTTATCTCAGGCGTAAAATATACAGGCATGTCCGCCTGTGGGGCGTCCTGAGCATAGCTTGCACGCGCGTCCGGAAGGGCTTCGGCGAAGGGCAAATAGGGTTTGATGTCGATCACCGGCGTGCCGTCTACCAGGTCCATGCTACCTAACTCCAGTATCACCCGATCTTTCTGGCAGCGTATGCCTTTCAGTTCAACCAGCGACATGCCAACCGGGTTTGGACGGAAGGTCGAGCGCGTCGCAAACACCCCCATTCTCGCATTGCCGCCAAGACGAGGAGGACGCACGGTAGGACGCCAGCCGCCTTCCATCGTCTGGTGGAACACGAACACCACCCACAGGTGGCTGAACGCCTCAAGCCCGCGTACCGCATCGGCCTGATTGTAAGGCGCAATCAGGTGAAGCTCACCGCGTCCGCTGGTGACAAGACCGGGCTGGCGGGGGACGGCGAACTTCTCTTTGTAAGGAGAGTGGATAACGCCTATCTGCTCGAACTGAAATGCACTCATTTCGCCGTGATGTTCAGCGCAGAACCGATGCACACCGCCTGACGGTAGCAGCCCGGCGTGCCGCTGGTGACTTCACAGCTGTGCAGCAGGACCGCGTTGGCTTTCATTTTTGCGGCATTAATCTGCATGCGTTTACGCGCTGTCGGGATATTCGGTGGTGAGTCCTGATTGGTCGCCTGACAGGATTCGCCGCTCACTTCGCCCAGTTCACGGAACGGTTTACCGACGAGTTCATCCGCTTTCGTGATAATGCGAACCGGCGCAGGGCGAACCACTTTCGGTTTCGCAGGCTCGGTCTTTGGCGGGGTTGCCGTGCTTTGAACAGGTTCAACGGGAGATCTGCTTAGCATAGAACAGCCGCTCAGCATGAGTGCTAAAAGACAGATCGGTAAAGCACGCATAATATTTCCTCAATGGATAATCAAAACGTCAGATATTGAATCAGTTGACTGCACAAATGACAAGACGGGCATAAGCCCGTCCTGATGATATTACACTGAGGTGAGATTACCAGCCTTTAACAGCGCCGCCGTTAAACACTTTGTTGGCTTCCTGGTAAACTTCGTCAGACTGATAGGCCTGTACGAATTTCTTCACGTTTTCCGCGTCTTTGTTGTCTTCGCGAGTCACGATCAGGTTTACGTATGGAGAGTCTTTATCTTCAACGAAGATACCGTCTTTAGCTGGCGTCAGGCCAATCTGGCTGGCGTACGTGGTGTTGATAACGGCCAGGGCAATCTGCGCATCGTCCAGAGAACGTGGCAGCTGCGGTGCTTCCAGCTCAACAATTTTCAGATTTTTCGGGTTCTCGGTGACGTCCAGAACGGTTGGCAGCAGGCCAACACCGTCTTTCAGTTTGATCAGGCCCACTTTCTGCAGCAGCAGCAGGGAACGACCAAGGTTAGTCGGGTCGTTAGGGACGGCAACCTGAGAGCCCGGCTGCAGTTCGTCCAGGGATTTAATTTTCTTAGAGTAACCGGCAATTGGATAAACGAAGGTATTACCCACGCCCACCAGTTTATAGCCGCGATCTTTGATCTGCTGGTCCAGGTATGGTTTATGCTGGAAGGCGTTCGCGTCGATATCACCTTTGCTCAGCGCTTCGTTCGGCAGAACGTAATCGTTGAAGGTCACCAGCTCCACGTCCAGGCCATATTTCTCTTTCGCTACTTTCTGAGCAACTTCTGCAACCTGCTGTTCTGCACCTACGATAACGCCCACTTTAATGTGGTTCGGATCTTTTTCATCCTGACCGCAACCCACCAGTGCCAGAGAGCCGATCAGCGCGCCTACTGCTGCGAAGGTCTTTAATTTAAACGCCATGTTTTATCCTTAACTCGTAGAGTTTATGTTGTGTGTAACGTTATTTGTGCGTAACAGCCCTGACGATGCGATCGCCAGAGAACTGGATTAAGTAAACCAGAACAACCAGCAATACCAGAACGGTATTCATCACGGTCGCGTTATATCCAATATAGCCGTACTGGTAACCAATCTGACCTAAACCGCCCGCGCCTACGGCACCGCCCATCGCGGAATAACCGACCAAGGTGATAAGCGTAATGGTTGCCGCATTCACCAGCCCTGGCAGTGCCTCAGGCAGCAGAACCTTGCGGACGATCTGCATCGGCGTGGCGCCCATCGCGCGGGACGCTTCGATCAAACCGGTTGGGATCTCCAGCAGGGCGTTTTCCACCATACGGGCGATAAACGGCGCAGCGCCAACGGTCAGCGGAACGATCGCCGCCTGCAGACCGATAGACGTTCCGACGATCACGCGGGTAAATGGAATCATCCACACCAGCAGAATAATGAACGGGATAGAACGGAAGATGTTCACCAGCGCAGAGAGCGTACGGTACAGCTTCGCGTTCTCAATGATTTGACCCGGACGCGTCACGTACAGCAACACGCCGACCGGCAGGCCAATCACAAAACCAAAGAAGCCAGAGACAAAGGTCATTGCCAGCGTTTCCCAAACGCCGCGAACCAGCAGCCACATCATCGGCTCAGACATAACCCAGTACCTCTACTTTTACGTGATGTTCTTGCAGCCAGGCAATGGCTGCCTGGGTTTCTTCTTGTGTGCCGTGCATTTCTGTCAGCATGATGCCGAACTTCACGCCACCGGCGTAATCCATCTGCGCGCTGATGATGTTGTTATTCACGTTAAAGCGACGTGCGGTTTCGGAAAGCAGGGGAGCATCAACGGACTGACCGGTGAACTCCATGCGCAGCATCGGGACGCTGTCAGCTGTGGATTCTGTTTTCAGACGTTCCAGATAGTCTTCCGGAATATCCAGATGCAGCGTGGACTGGATGAACTGCTGCGCCAGCGGGGTTTTCGGATGCGAGAACACTTCGCTTACCGTGTCCTGCTCGATCAGTTCACCGTTACTGATGACCGCCACGCAGTCGCAGATGCGTTTCACCACATCCATCTCGTGCGTAATAAGGAGGATCGTCAGGCCCAGGCGACGGTTAATGTCTTTCAGCAGTTCCAGAATCGAACGCGTGGTTGCCGGATCCAGTGCGCTGGTGGCTTCATCACACAGCAGCACCTTAGGATTGCTTGCCAGCGCGCGGGCAATGGCCACACGCTGTTTTTGCCCACCGGACAGATTTGCCGGGTAGCTATCCTGTTTGTCGCCCAGACCTACGAGGTCGAGCAGCTCGGTGACGCGACGCTTCACTTCTTCTTTCGGCGTGTTATCCAGCTCAAGCGGTAAGGCAACGTTGCCGAACACGGTGCGGGAAGCCAGCAGGTTAAAGTGCTGGAAGATCATGCCAATCTGACGACGCGCTTTGGTGAGTTCTTTCTCTGAAAGGGCGGTAAGTTCCTGGCCGCCAACTTCTACGCTGCCCTGGGTTGGGCGCTCAAGCAGGTTAACACAACGGATCAGCGTACTTTTACCTGCACCCGATGCGCCAATGACGCCATAAATTTGACCAGCAGGAACATGCAGGCTGACGTTGTTCAGCGCCTGAATGGTTCGGTTCCCCTGCTGGAACACTTTGGTGATATTGGAAAGTTTAATCATTAGATTATTTTTATCGTATGTAAGTTAGCCGTGGCATTTTCTTCTGCCAGATACGGGTGATGACCGTAAACAAAACGGATGTTAAGGCATCCAGACGTCTAAATCAATCCAACTCTGTACGATGAGCACTTTATTGCGCTGCGATTCATGAGATACTAGCTGAACATGCCTTTTTCAGGAGCAAACCGGTGGCAAAATCAGTACCCGCAATTTTTCTCGATCGTGACGGCACTATTAATGTGGATCACGGTTATGTCCATGAGATTGATGAGTTCGAGTTTATCGAGGGCGTAATAGATGCCATGCGCCAGCTGAAAGAGATGGGCTATGCGCTGGTGGTTGTGACGAACCAGTCTGGTATTGCACGCGGTAAATTCACCGAAGCGCAGTTCGAGACGCTGACCGAATGGATGGACTGGTCACTTGCCGACCGCGGTGTGGATCTCGATGGCATCTACTATTGTCCGCATCATCCGCAGGGCACCGTAGAAGCGTATCGTCAGACCTGTGATTGCCGTAAGCCGCATCCGGGGATGTTTATCTCTGCGCAGGAGTTCCTGCACATTGATATGGCGGCTTCTTATATGGTGGGCGATAAACTGGAAGATATGCAGGCAGCCGCAGCCGCGGGTGTAGGGACTAAAATATTAGTGCGTACCGGCAAGCCAGTGACGCCAGAAGCTGAGAATGCGGCGGATTGGGTGATTAATAGTCTGGCCGATCTGCCAAAAGAGATTAAAAAGCACCAAAAATAGCCTTTTTGGTGAAAAGGTGAGCGGTTGAAATAAAAATGCATTTTTCCGCTTGTCATTCCTCGGCGGCTCCCTATAATGCGCCTCCATCGACACGGCGGATGTGAATCACTTTACACAACAAGCGGTTCGGTTGAAGAGA